>NZ_JAMPKN010000013.1:0-173777 GCF_039962155.1 Trichocoleus desertorum AS-A10
GGTGCTATCTTGGCTTTCAAACTATTCTCTTTTCTAGGTGCGGGGGCCGACTGATTCGGTGCGCTTCCGCGCCCCTTCTCCCTCGACCGCTTAGCCAATATAACGAAGTCCACACGGGGTTGTCAAGGGGGGAGATAGAAGATTTTTTGGATTATTTTCAAAAGCTCTCTGTGTCGAGGTTTGCGTGACAATAGTAGAGAAGAGATGCCAGAATGCATCGTGCTTGCGCAGAAGGGGGGAGTTTGTGAATTTTCAGTCGGTTATTGCTACTCTGCATCAGTTTTGGAGCGATCGCGGTTGCTTGATCGTCCAGCCCTACGATACAGAAAAAGGCGCTGGAACTAAAAGCCCGCATACCTTTTTGCGGGCTATTGGACCAGAGCCTTGGTCAGTTGCTTATGTTGAGCCCTGTCGTCGGCCTGGAGATGGGCGCTATGGAGAAAATCCAAATCGAGTGCAGCATTATTATCAGTATCAAGTGCTGATTAAACCCTCGCCAGACAGCATTCAGGAAATCTATCTAGATTCTTTAAGAGCATTAGGTATTCATCCAGAGGAGCATGACATCCGTTTTGTAGAAGATAACTGGGAAGATGCAGCAGTTGGGGCCTGGGGTGTTGGCTGGGAAGTCTGGTTAGATGGCATGGAGGTGACACAGTTCACTTACTTCCAGCAGTGCGGTGGTATTGATTGCCGCCCGGTTTCTGTTGAAATCACTTACGGTTTAGAACGGTTAACAATGTACCTCCAAGGGGTAAACTCAATTTTCGACATTCGTTGGAATGATGAGCTCACCTATGGAGATGTGCACCTCCAAGGAGAAGTTGAGAACTCGACTTACAACTTCGAGGCTTCAAACCCAGAGCTACTGTTCACACTGTTTGAGTTGTATGCGCAGGAAGCAGAGCGACTAATGCAACAGGAGCTGGTTTTACCTGCATTCGACTACGTCTTGAAGTGTTCTCACACATTCAATTTATTGGATGCTAGGGGAGTTATTTCTGTTACTGAGCGTACGCGGTATATCCTAAAGATTCGCAATTTGGCACGGCAGGTAGCTCAACTTTATCTAAAGCAGCGAGAGGCATTGGGATTTCCGCTACTAGAACTTCAAAAGACTAAAGTGTCTTCACTCTAAGTATTAAAAGATTGAAGTAGTCTTTAGTCTTTAGCATTTAAGAATTTCCTGTTCCGGAGAGGTCTTCAGGTTCGACGTTGAGCCAACTTCTATGCTTAGCTATCTACTGTCACTATAGTGATAGACCTAGAGCTATTACTGAAGCATAAAGGAAAAAAATGTCGGGATTGGGCGAATTCCTAGAACCAACTGCTGCTTGGTTCCACAGTCTGGGTATTCCTGAGCCCGTTGTGCATTGGGGGCATCCAGCCATGATGGGCATTGTAGTTGTTGCCATGGGTAGTGCTGTTGGCATCACCGGATGGCGCAGCCGACTAGCAACTGATTTTACGATCGCAGACCAAAGCCGCAATGCGCATCCTAAGATTGCTGGTTGGATGTTTTTGTTTATGGCTTTGGGTTTTACGGGTGGTGTTCTATCACTAGTAATGCAGCAGCAGCCAATTTTTGAAAGCCATCACTTTTGGACGGGCTTGCTGATGTTGAGCTTATTAGCTTTTAACGGTGTAGTTGCTCTTGCAGGTTTTGGTGGTAACAAGTCACTGCGTACAGTTCATGCTTTGCTAGGGAGCATTGCCTTGTTGCTGATGCTGGTTCATGCGGGGTTAGGTTTGAAGTTAGGGTTATCAATCTAGTTCAGGAGGCGATTGATGACCCTAGCGGGTATCATTCTATGTTTTGCTTACATCCTAGGATTGCTGATAACTACAATCCCAGGCGGCGGTTATTTATTGCTGGGGCTGGGCATTGTAGCGGCCTTGCTAGCTCGCCGACGTTTTGCTATTCCGCCCGCGATTGCCCGTTCGTTACGTTTACCAGAAAGTTGGCAACTAAAATGGAATCCTAAAGTTTGTATAGCTGCTGGATTGGTGGGGCTTTTAGCTAGCCTATATTTTCAAGCCCGTACGCCCTACCCAGCGGCAAACGACGTCAGCAAACTGATTAGCTCCTCATCGATTAATTCAGAGCAGATTGTGACCGTTCAAGGAAAAGTCATCGGCTCACCCCGCCTGACTCGGAGTGGGCGATCGCAGTTTTGGATGAAAGCAACTCAGGTCAGTCAGGTAATTGTTCCAGCACAAGTAGCTAACTCCAACCAAGCGGTGAGTGGCAAACTGTATGTAACGCTGCCCTTGCTACAAGGAACAGGTCTTCGATCCGGGCAAGCGATCGCGGTTACAGGTAAGTTATATGAGCCGAAGCTTGCTCAAAATCCAGGAGAGTTTGACTTTCGGGCTTATCTGGCGCAAGAAGGGGGATTTGCCGGTCTCAGCGGTCGTCAAATTAGTTTGACACCAGGGACACCTATTCCTCAGTGGGGCTGGTGGGCGATTCGTCAAAAAATTATTCAAACACAGGTACGCTGGCTAGGCAGTCCTGAAGGACCGCTAGTTAGTTCTATGGTGCTGGGCAGTCGTGCAGTTGATTTGCCTTATGACATTAAAGATCAGTTTGCCAAAATCGGTTTAGCCCATGCACTAGCAGCTTCAGGATTCCAAACTTCGCTCATTTTAGGATTAGTTCTAGTCTTAACTCGGCGCTTTCCAGCTCGGATGCAAATAATTTCTGGGACAGGGGCGCTAGCTATATTTGTAGGTTTGGCAGGTTTGCAACCCGCTGTGCTGCGAGCAGCTTTGATGGGATTTGCAGCTCTGGTTGCTTTAGGAACCCAAAGAAAAATCAAGCCTTTAGGTTCTCTATTGGTTGCAGCGACGTTTCTACTATTATGGAACCCGCTGTGGATTTGGGACTTAGGATTTCAACTAAGCTTGCTAGCCACCTTAGGTTTATTGGTCACTGTCCCGCCTGTGATTAAGCGGCTAGATTGGCTCCCTCCTGCGATCGCAACTTTAATTGCGGTGCCAATTGCTGCTTACTTATGGACCTTACCTTTACAACTTTATGCTTTTGGGTTGGTTTCTCCCTACAGTATTGTGGTGAATTTTCTAACGACTCCATTGATTTCAATTATTAGTATTGGTGGCGTTGTTAGTGCCTTAGCTGCCTTGGTTTGGCCTTTAGCCGGAAGTGCGATCGCTTGGTTGCTTTACTATCCTACCCATGGGCTGATCGCCACTGTCGATTTCTTTAGTCGATTACCGGGTAATTCTATTGCAGTAGGAACTATTTCTACGTTGCAACTCGCTGTTTTGTATGGCTTGATTTGTCTTGCTTGGCTACAGACCTGGTGGCAGCGTCGTTGGTGGGCAGCAGGTCTGATTGCTGTTGGCTTAATTGTGCTACCCGTTTGGTATAGCTACACAACCTTGTTTCGGGCAACCGTCCTAGCGACATCTGGAGAACCCATCTTAGTGGTTCAAGACCAAAGTCGCGTTGGCTTGGTGAACAGTGGCAACGAAGCGATCGCTAGTTTAACAGTGCTGCCATTCTTGCAAAAGCAAGGAATTAATCAAATCGATTGGGCTGTGGCTACAGACACTCAACATAATCATCAAGGTTGGTCTCAAATTGTAGATCAGCTGCCAATTAAAGCTTTTTATACAAGCGCCGCCTCTAAAGTTAGGGCGGGCGATCGCCCACCTGCCATAGCGTCTGACCAGAAGGCTGTGGTTCTCCCTAGCCTATCTGCCCAAAAGCATTACCAGCTTTTAGCTTCAGGTCAAACGATTCAAATTGGTTCTACTGCTGTACAACCTATCAGTACTGATTTAGCTGTCTGGGCCTTTAAGTTGTACGACCAGCCGTGGATCTGGCTAAGCCATCTCAAGAGTAGTGAACAGAACGCTTTGGTAGAGTCAGGCCAATTAGCTCCAGCACAGGTACTTTGGTGGACTGGCGAACCGTTAACCAATAGCTTATTAAAAGCGATTAAGCCGCAAATCGCGATCGCCTCTGCTGCCTCCATTGATCCAGATACGATGGCCCAACTCCGCCGGAACAAGATTGAAGTTTACTGGACTGGGCGAGATGGAGCTTTGCAGTGGCAACCGAATCAAGGCTTAACTAGGACTCTAGAATCTACAGAAAACGAGGTTCCTCTACTGTAGAATGGGTAAATTCCTCTAAAATAAATAGAGACCAAACCTCTGGAGAGGTGGCAGAGTGGTTGAATGCGGCAGACTCGAAATCTGTTTTGGGGCGACTCAACGGGGGTTCGAATCCCCCCCTCTCCGTTGATAACAGCAGAAATACCGGATGGCTAGCCAAATTAGCTGAAAAAAGGGTTGGAACTTTCCGGTATCGATCATGCTGAGAGAATTAAGTTCGATTGCACTGTTAACCCCTGCTTTGCTGAGCGTAGAAGGCTTGAGTTTTGCTGACAAGAGTCAGGCGCTCAACCTGCCCCAGCTCGATTCCTCACTTAAAGATTTGGTCTGCCAAAATAACTGGAACCGAGCCATTAAGGCAATGGGACCCCGGATCGGCAATCCTCAAATTACATCCCAAGATCGGCAGCAACTGATTGAATTTCGTCATCAACTGCAAGACTGGCAAGCGGCAGGAGCAAAGGTTTCTGAGCTTCCTGGTTGTGAGGGAGTCGCTGTATCGGTAGATGGACCTACAATCGAATACTCAGCATCCACTAGTTTGGATTTTGAAGCAGGATTGGAGTCAGTTGTAGCCATGCGCTCTCTACCGAAAGGATATATCGGGTATGCGGGCCTCTCTCAAACAGCCGACTCGGTCGATCGCAGTTGTCGCGTAATTGACGCTAGAGGCAAAAGAATTGATCTGAGCGTTTTATGCGACGGACAGTAGCAAATTGGACTCATGCTCTAGTGCCTTAATTTAATCTAGGCGATCGCTCCCCTCCTATATTTTTGTCTCAGGAATTAGGGGCGATCGTTTCTTTTAGTTGCAAGGAAATGAATCTGATATTGATGACTATTGCGTATGACCCTGCTTATCCTTTGATGGCGACTCCCTTGTACATGTAACCGCCTATTTTAGGAAGAGTAGTGACGTAAAACTTGTCTAATTTCAAGATTTCGAAGTGGTTTGCTTCAACCAACTGCTGAATCTGGCGATTGAGGTGACAACCATCTCCAATCACTTTTTGTAGAGGCGTAAGGCGATTTTGCCAGACCTGAACTTGGGGGTCTTCGCTCAATCCATGCTCAACAAAGAAAAACTTGCCCGATGGCTTGAGCACCCGATGAATCTCCTGCAAAGCTTGATCCACTTTGGCAATGCTGCATAAAGTCCAGGTACTCACCACACTGTCAAATGTATTATCCGCCATTGGCAAATTCTCACCATTTAATAGGCAATGATCTACGGCGATCGCCGTAGCTTGAATACGTTTTTGCGCCAAAGCACTAACACCTGGATTCACATCCACCGTTGTAATTTTCTGAATTTGGCAGGGATAGTATTGCAGATTTAATCCAGTGCCAAAGCCGATTTCTAAAACTTCTCCTTCTACTTCAGCCAATAGTTCTTGCCGATACTGCGCCAAAGCGGGGTGAGACATACCCCAATCTAGGAGTCGTGGAAAAATCACTTGTGAGTAAAACCGCATATTAATATCTCCTCAATTTCCTGCACTTTTCTTTTTCTTAACAGATACCAAACTGTTTCTCAGCAAAAACTCAGTCTGATAGGTCTTAATACACAAATAAGCCCAGTCTTGTCTGGGGCGATCGCACTTTTGTCCTGACTAGTTGGAGAGTTTTATGAAAGCTAATTACCTAACCACTTTGGCCGCTGTTGCAACCCTGAGCTTCGGTGCTCTTGTTGGCTGCTCCTCAGACACCAGCACCACTCCTACCAATGGTGGCACCGCAACTGAAGCTAGCCCTGCTGTAACCGAAGCCAGCCCCGCTGCTGGTGCGGCTGATAGCACTGCCAAGCCTGCTGAAGCTGAGAAAGCAGCTGAAGATGCTTCCAAAGCGGCTGATAAGGCAGCTGATGCTGCTAAGGATGCTGACAAAGCTGCTGACACTGCCAAAGACGCCGCTAAAGATGCTTCTGCTGCAAGTGACGATGCTGCCAAGACAGACGCTGCTAAGCAGTAATTGAGCGAGTTTAACGCTACTTGTTGAGTACCTGTTACCTAGAAGATTAACTCTAAGGCTTGCTCCTGCAACCAGAGCTTCAGAGATAAAATTCTGACTTCAATTAATCAGAGATTGCTAAACACTTTTAGGGCGCAAGATGTTGCGTCCTAAATTTTTTGGGAGTTTATGAGCGCCGCCAAGCGAGCCAAGTCGAGAACAATTTTTTTATAGTAGGAGTTAGACGGGTGCGGTTGTAGGCATCTGCAGCTTTGCGAATTACTTCTGCTTGAGTGGGATAAGGATGGATGGTATTGGCGATCGCCCCCAATCCCAAATTTCCTACCATCGCCAAGGTTACTTCACTGATCATCTCCCCGGCATGGCGAGCCACAATCGTTGCACCCACAATTTTGTCAGTTCCTTGCTTGACATGGATTTTGGCAAATCCAGCGGTTTCTCCATCTATAATCGCGCGATCGATTTCCTCTAAAGGAATTAAGTAAGTATCTAGGTTAATACCTTGAGCTTGAGCCTGCGGCTCATACAAGCCAACGTGAGCCACCTCTGGATCGGTATAAGTCACCCAAGGCATGGTGAGCGAGCTCAGTTTTTTGCGTCCTAGAAACAGAGCATTCTGAATCACGATGCGAGCCGCCGCATCAGCAGCATGAGTAAACTTCCAATCCATACAAATATCACCCGCTGCATAAATGCGAGGATTGGTGGTTTGTAGGCGGTCATTCACCCACACCCCTTGAGTTTTGTCATACTTCACGCCTACCCGTTCCAAATCTAAGCCTTCGACCCTAGGAACTCGGCCCGCCCCTACCAAAATTTCATCTACAACGATTGAGTCAGGTTGGCCATTGCTCTCGTAATAAACGACTTTACCTGCACTGCTCACTTCAACTCGCTGAATTTGAGCTGACAACAATAATTGAATGCCCTCGCTGATGAAAGTTTGTTGAATTATCTCAGCCGCATCTGCATCTTCGCGATCGAGGAGGTGATCGTTCTTGTGCAACACCACCACTTCAGACCCTAGCCGCTGAAATGCCTGGGCTAGCTCACAACCGATAGGTCCACCTCCGATAACTGCCAACCGTTGCGGACGCTGAGTTAAGCAAAAAACAGTTTCGTTGGTCAAGTAGCCTGCCTCTGCCAATCCTGAGATCGCAGGCTCAACGGCACGAGTTCCTGTAGCAATCACAGCTTGTTTAAACCGCAGCGTTTGACCTCCTACTTCCGCTGTATTGGAGCTGGTAAACTTAGCGGTGCCATAGAAAATATCAACTCCTAGCTGTTGAAAGCGTTGAGCTGAATCATGGTGGCTACTCTCGGCCCGCACTCGTCGCAACCGCTCCATCACGGCAGCAAAATCAACTTCCAGATTTTCTGGTACCTGAATGCCATGCTGTCCTGCCGCTTTCAAGTCAGCAACTGCCCGAGCAGAGCGAATCATACATTTCGAAGGAACGCAGCCCACATTGAGACAATCGCCCCCCAACAAGTGCTTTTCTACCAGTGCAACTTTTGCTCCTAAGCCTGCCGCTCCAGCGGCTGTCACTAGCCCTGCCGTTCCTCCCCCAATGACCACTAAGTTGTAGCAAGCAGCCGGTTGCGGATTAGTCCAATGGTCAGGCCGTACCTGATTCACTAAAGCTTCGTTATACTCATCCATCGGTAGCACTTTTACCGACTCAACGCTTGGCTGAGACATTAGTTCCTCCAGAAATTTCGTTTAAGGCTTTTTGGGCAACTTGAGTGACGTAAATGGTGACAACTACAGTGGCAACTAAGCCCACACTGTAGAAGACCAATTCCGCTGGGGAACGCGATCGCCCTGTAGTTTTGGTAGCTAAGGTTGCCAAATCACCCAACAGGGAACCAATGTAAACATACATAATAGTGGGTGGCAGCATGCCCAAGCAGCCCAATCCATAATCTCGAAGAGAGACTTGCGTAATGCCAAAAACATAGTTCAACAAGACAAATGGGAAGGCAGGAGAGAGTCGAGTCAATAGCACAATTTTGAGCCCCTCCCGTGCCACTGCTTGATCTACGGCGTTAAATTTGGCATGACCTTCAATCTGCTGAGCTACCCATCCTCTCGCTAAATATCTGCCGACTAGGAAAGCCGCAATCGCTCCCAGCGTGGCTCCTACAAAGGCATAGATGGAACCAAAAACGACCCCAAACAACACCCCAGCTCCTAGCGTGAGTAAAGAGCCTGGAATCAAGCACAGAGCTGCAAAAATATAAATGCAGATAAAGGCGATCGGTGCCCAAACACCTAAACTCTGAATTTTCTCTAGAGCTATTGCCAATGAAGCTGACAAATTTAAATATTTCATCTCTCTTAAAAGAGCAGCTACTACAATCAGCACACCAGCAAATTTGAACCCTAGAATCAATCGTTTCCTCAGCAGCTCTCGACTCATAATTTATTTACTTTAAAGAAGCTGAGCAGATGTTAAAGATAGATTTTATTCCCGCAATGCTTGAGGTCAAGCCTGATAGGATTGGATGAAAAGTCATCCTCACATATCTTCCGATCTATGTTAGGTCGTAAACAATTTAAGGCTTTATCAGTTGCATTGTCTTTTACAATTCTCACTTTTGGATTTTCCAGCCAGCCTGCGATCGCGCAACTAAAAGTTGGTAGTTTGAGCGAAATTGAAGGAGATATCACCTGTGGTCGTGGAACTGGTGGAACCCTAGCCTATGCAGAAACCAAAAACTATTTAGTTTACATTTGTGGTGCAGAGGATGATCCCACTGCTCCGCGCTTCTACCGTAGCCGTACGAGAAATGGTGGCCCAGGGTTGAACCTAGAAGCCGTTAATTATGATCCTCGGCAATTACGCTATTTCGAGTTTAGAAACGACGACTACACCTATATTTTGCAAATTCCCACCTCCCGAATTCCTAACCCCGTGCTAGCAGTTGAATTTCCCAATGGGAAACGGGTTGAAGAGAGAGTAACTAGATATTTAGCTCGAACTGACGTAAGTAACCCGAGTCAAGGAGTTTGCTCATTCATTAATAGTAACTCTGTCAATATTCGGAGTGGCCCTAGCACCACTTACTCCGTGCTGACTCAGCTCAATCGCGGTCGTGTAGTTAGGGCGCTGAATCGGCGGGGCAACTGGGTCAAGCTGGTAGGAGTTGAAGACCCAACCACCGAACGGGTACGCCCGATCAACGGCTGGGTTTCCAATGCATATATCAACGGCTGTTCAGAAGATCAGTTTGACCGATGGCGGAGGTAGTGGGCGATATTATTAATGAAAAGATGAGAAGCGATCGCCACAGTTGCCTCGGTTACTCCTGAGGATTGACCGCAGAGAATAAAGCTGAGTAGTCTGCTTCGGCTAAACTCATCTTCTGAGCAATTTCCAAAATTGTTTGGACTCCTGCCAAACTGCTGACATTTAATCCTGCTAACTGAGCTGCTCCTAAGAACAAATTCATATCTTTCAGCAAATGCTTCGTGGGGAAATTGGGATTGGTGTAATTACGCTCCACCATGCGGGGTAACTTCTTGTCGAATGTCGGTGCGTACAAAGCACTATCCCGCAAAATGTTCATGAAAGTTTCCACATCCACGCCTTGCCGCATCACAAAGCCTAGACTCAAGGCAAAAGCCGTGGTCAACGAGCCAATTAATTGATTGAGCGCTAACTTGAGAGCCGCTGCACTTCCCACCTCGCCGATCAACTGCGGCTCTGGCCCTAGGTGTTGCAAGAGACTCAGCCAACGTTGGAACAGCTCTGGTGAACTTCCCACCATGATGATCAATTTACCTGCCTGCGCCTCTGGAATGCTGCCTAGTACAGGTGCTTCTAGATAGCTGCCTCCTGCCGCCTCAACTTCTGCCGCGATCGCACAACTCTCAGCTGGGGCGATTGTGCCCATCTGAATGATGGTACGTCCTGTCAAGGCTGAGCGTGTTTCTGGTGATAAAAGCACAGCTTGGATCGCAGGAGCATCTGCCAACATCAGCAACACACAATCTGCTTGTTGCAATAACTCTACTGGAGACTGAGCGATCGCAGCTCCTGCCTGTTGTAACGGCTCTAGTTTCTCTGGAGTACGGTTACAAACAATGACCGACAGATCAGCAGCCAACAGCCGCTCTGCCATCGGCAAACCCATCAAGCCTGTGCCAATAAACCCGACTGTTACCACTGCATTCCTCCACTTGTTCAGCGATCGCCGTTCTGATTCCCCATTAATACTACTGACTAGCGATCGCTCCTTGTCATCCGTCGGCTAATTTCTCTATAGCCTGATCAACTGAGTGAATTTTGCTTCTCTACATTTGAAACAAAAACTTTCACAAAAGGAGTTTCAGAAATGACTTGCTCTTGCCAAGCTAAGTTCTGAGCACCTAAATTTTGGGGTTGATAAGTTGGAATGGTAGACAGCACGGCACAAAGTTGTTCGTCTGGAAACTCCGGTGGCGCTAGGCGAGACTCGTTTTTGACTCCAACAGATTTCATTTGAAAGCTAGATGAGCTTTGCTCTTCCATTAGTACCCACAAGGGATATTCCCAGTCATCACCCCCTAAAGCCAAGCCAACCGAACGACATTGATGTTGCTGGATTAAGGCGATCGCTGCTCTGTAGGGAGCTTGCAATTCCTTGCGTGCTCCGCTGAAGTAAACTTCTGAACGTGACAAAGTCAGAATTGAAGCAGATTGTTCATCGGAACGATTAGGCAAAGCCAGGAGAGGATGTCTCATAGGCGTAAGGGCATATAGGATCGCCATGAATGCTAAGAGTACTAAGAATGCTCTACGCAGCTTTAAGGGTGCGATGCGATGTAGACAATAAGTAATCAAAGGAACATTCAAGACAAACAAAGGTAAAAGTAAGCGATTTCCCCAAACCTGCCATTTCAATAGCAAGCAGAAACTTAAAAAACTAACTAAATTAGCAATCGACAACATCAATAAATCTAGACTTCTAGTGCCTCGACTTAGGTTTTTGCAGCCAAAAATTAAGATAATCCAACCTAAAATTATTAATAGAAGATGGATAGGATTACCAACATAGTCTTCATGTGGAGCTAAAATCTTAAGCAATGCCAAAGGAAGTTGTGACACATCCCCAGCTAGAGGAGTAGGAGAATAGTTAAACCTTGGATTGTTAACATCAACTTGCAAAACGCTCTGATGGATGGAAGCAGTTAACTGCCAAAACCCTGGGATCGGCAAGTTGATGGCTAAATATTTTAGGATATTAGAAAGAATTTGAGGCACACCTAAGACCTCGTTCCTAGTTCCAAACTCTGGCCCCATCCAGCTACCAAATAGCAAGTAATTCCTCCAGTAACTAGGCAGTGATAAGCCTAGGCTAGCTACGGAAATTAAAATGAAGCTTAAAGCAGTTAATCCAAACTGGCTAATTACTTTTTTAAGCGTAGTAGGGTACTTTAAACTCTTATAAGCTAAGTTGCGAACCAGAAGAATAACCATTAGAGAAAAACCAAACACAAAGGCTGTTGGCTTAGCCAGAATACTTAATCCCAAAGATACAGAAATCCAAAAATAGTCATGTGCTTTATAATCTTTTGTTCTAAAAATAAAGTAGACCAAGCAAACCAGCCAATAAGTAAGAGTTAAATCAGTTTGGGGGGTGGTAGCCTGCATAATAGCCATTGGCAGACTGGCACAAACCAACATAGGGAGCCATTTGGCAGCATCATGAGTTAATTTCTCAGCAACCAGGGAAGTACCTCCTATAATTCCTAAAAATGCTAACCATTGAACACAGCTAGCGAAGCGATCGCTACGAGCTAATATTTGTAGTTGAGCAACCAAGTATCCCGTCCCGGGAGGCAAAGAAATTTGACGTACGTTATTGGTTGGATAGTAAGCAACTGTTTGATTTTGCAGCCAATGCATAACTCGTGGTAAGTGGTAAGTCATAGCATCCCAATTATTAGGTGCCGCAATCAGAGCAGTAGCTAATGTAAGGCCAAGAACACTGAACACCGTAAAAATAGAAATTAAGTTATCACAATCGAAAAATCGCCAATTTAGATTTTGAAGTTTAAGCGGCTGTAGCGATCGCCGCTTAAACTTCAAACCCACTAACGCAGTGTTTAAAGTTAAAAGTAAGCTCCAAAAGCTGGCAACAAAGCTAGTTTCTAGAGAGTGTTTAAAGCTTAAAACCTCAGTCAAAACTACAATTAATATTCCGTAAATGATAGATGATTTAATGAATGCATCTCTTAAACCTAGACGCCGACCAGGCTCAAGAGAAATAAAAATAAAAATTGTACTTAAAAAATTGAATACAAGTAGCAAAATCAACATTTTAGCTCATCAATAACAGTGGCCATTTTCGCTTATAGTATATCGATGACTGATATTAAAAAACCCCCTAAGCGATCGCTCAAGAGGTTTAATATGCATTTTGAGTGGTTAATTTTTACTACTTAGCAGCTTTAAGCAGTAGCTCAGCAATCTCAGTCAGTTGCTGTTTATTGAAAGCCTGAATTAGAGCTTTAGCAGTAAGTCTGGGTTCCATAAACATAGCTGGGGCAGTAGATTCAGGAATATAGCGCACAGGTTCTGGCACTGCGGCAAGACGACGTAGCTGTTGACTAGGTGCTACTTCATCTGCTCTGCCTGTCTGGACCAAAGCACTCGCTTCTTTTAGCTCCTTAATTACTAGAGGCGCTAGAACTTGATAGGAGTTCTTAGGATTGGCGATCGCGGCTTGAGCCGTTTTGACTAAGTTCTGCCAAGCATTAATTCCTTTGCCCAATTGCAACAAGCGAGCACACAAAGCTTGTAACTGTTGGCGGCTAGCAGCTGATTCTTTTTGCTTAAACAATTGCAGCATCTGCTTCAGGCCTACTGTAACCTGTGCAGTCAAATTATTGGCTGAATTTGCAGATTGAGCCTGAGGTTGAGCAGAAGCTTTAGGTTTGGCAGACTGAGCAGCTGCAACAGTCGATTTGCTGCCCACACCAATAAGGCGATTTAAGTAGTCTTGTAGCTCACTAAACGCGGGTTCTGACTCTTGCAAAATCTGGTCGGCGTCTTCATCTCTCAGACCAAATGGCCCTTGAAGGCAATCAACTAATTCCTTTAAAGCATCAAAACCTTTAAGGAAAAACGATTCTAGTTGTTGATCAACGGTGAGGGGGTGCTCTTGTAATAACTTAAAAGAGTCTTCTAGGCGATGGCCTATTTTGTGAATGCTGGTAAAGCCTAGCATTGCTGCCCCCCCTTTGATGGAGTGGGCTGCGCGAAATAGCTCATTCAATCGCTCTGAATCTGCCACTGTAGAGCGTAAATCCAGCAGCCCGCTTTCCAGAGTTTCGAGGTGTTCTTTTGCCTCTTCAATGAAGTAACCTAAGATTTGCTGCTGCTTTTGCTTCTCCATTTGCATGGCAGAGTCCCTCAATGTGACGATTTTATCCCTGCTAGATCCCAACGAAAAATCGGCAAACTGATCCTCGGCCCAGCTCAAAGGCTGAACTACTAGAGTCACGATTCTTGTCGAACCGCACCTCAGATCAATTGCCGCTCAATCTGTTATCAAAATAGCTGGGAAACGTAACCAATCGGCTTGGTGCCAATACCGAACTTTGTATGGAGAATAGGATAAGAGATTCCAGTTCTCCGTATTTTATACAGGTCAAATTTGACAATGCAGGAACCTAGTACTTACGCAGGTGGTTGCCATTGTGGGGCAGTTCGCTTCCAGGTCAAGGTCGCTCGGCATGAAGCTGTTGACTGTAACTGCTCAATTTGTCGCAAAAAAGGATTTCTCCATTTGATTGTGCCTCCGGAAAACTTTACGTTGCTAGCTGGCTCTGAGGCACTAACAACTTATACCTTTAATACGGGCACAGCCAAACATCTGTTCTGCCGTACCTGCGGGATTCATGCCTTTTATCGGCCTCGCTCTCATCCCAACGATTTTGATGTGAATGTACGCTGTCTTGACGGTGATGTGTTGGCAAAGTTTCAAATTACACCGTTCAATGGCAGCCAGTGGGAGGAAAATATTGACCAGCTGCACTCAGAGTTAAACTCAGACACAAACATTTCTGGTCGTTAACCTACATTTGTTAAGCTCGATTGCTAGCGTAAGCCTTCCAGCCTTTCAGGTAAGATAAAGAACGGAAGTTCTGGGCAGAGGAGAGGGTTAGTTTGCCTACGCTTGGCGTTAACATTGACCACATTGCCACGATTCGACAAGCGCGTCGGACGGTGGAGCCAGATCCGGTGGCAGCGGCTGTTTTAGCAGAGTTAGCTGGGGCTGATGGCATTACCGTTCACTTGCGCGAAGATCGACGGCACATTCAAGATCGAGATGTGCGGCTGTTGCGACAGACTGTACGTACTCACTTGAATCTGGAAATGGCGGCAACCGATGAAATGGTGGCGATCGCCCTCGACATCAAGCCTGACTATGTCACTCTGGTTCCGGAGCGGCGGGAAGAGGTGACGACGGAGGGTGGCTTAG
The DNA here is from genome assembly GCF_039962155.1 of Trichocoleus desertorum AS-A10. Classification (NCBI taxonomy): domain Bacteria; kingdom Bacillati; phylum Cyanobacteriota; class Cyanophyceae; order Leptolyngbyales; family Trichocoleusaceae; genus Trichocoleus; species Trichocoleus desertorum. Next base: position 14,593 of record NZ_JAMPKN010000013.1, read on the forward strand.
AGATCGCGGGCCAGCAGGAGCGCATGGCGCAAGTGGTAGCCCAGTTACAAAATGCTGGAATTCCAGTGAGCTTATTCATTGATGCTGATCCTGCTCAAATTCAAGCTTCCGCAGCCGTTGGTGCCAAATTTATTGAGTTGCATACAGGCCGTTATGCAGAAGCTCATGATGAAGTGAGCCGAGCCAAAGAGCTAGAAGTTCTGGCAGAGGGGTGTCGGCAGGCGATCGCGGCTGGACTGCGAGTCAACGCTGGACATGGCCTCACCTACTGGAATGTTTACCCAGTGGCCTGTCTAGAGGGTATGGAAGAACTCAACATTGGGCATACCATCATCAGTCGAGCGGCACTCGTAGGGCTGGAGCGAGCCGTGCGGGAGATGAAGCAGGCCATGCGCGGAGAGCTATAGGCCAACAATTTTCAACTAAGTAATTTAAGAACGGGAATTATTCGAGATGCAAACCTACTATTACCTCGTCGCTAGCCAGCGTTTTTTATTCGAAGAAGAACCCTTTCATGAAGTTCTAGAAGAGCGGCATCGCTATTATCGCGAACAAGAAAAGGAAATTGATTTTTGGTTGGTGAAACAACCTGCATTTCTGGAAGCTCCAGAGCTGGCACCGGTGAAGGTGAAGTGCCCCCAGTCTCCGGTTGCGGTGATTTCTACGAATCCTCAATTCATTACTTGGCTTAAACTGCGTTTAGAGTTTGTTTTGACAGGAGAATTTCAGGCTCCTAGCACCTCTATTCCTGACCCGCTTGTTTCTTTAGCATCGGTATCCTAAACTCCACTCAACAACGGAATTGTTGTCCCGTTTCTCTGCCAGGCATGCTTGAGGTTTTTATACTGATGAAGCGATGTCCCCCTGTTTTACTGCTTTCGATCCTGCTAGCTGCTATGGAAGTAGTGGTCGGAGGCAGTGCAGCGATCGCTCAGACTCGCTACCCAGCATGCCAACCACCCAATACCGCAGAGTATCTTCTCTTAGTGCCTGGCTCTGCGGCAGACAAACAAACCCAGTTGAAGCGAGTTTTGCCTGCTACAGCTGATTTGACAGTTTGCAATTACCAGAACCAAGTGGTCACTCGTGTGAGTGGCTTTAGTAGCTTGGGCATTGCTAATGCTTGGGCACAGTATCTTAAGGAAGTAAGCGGCTTCGATGCGACTGTCGCTCGTCCTGCTGAAGCTCAAGCAACAAGACCTTCAGCACCTGAAATTCAACCACAGCCAACAAGTCCGAATTTAGCAAATCCCAATAATTCAGCTTACAGTCCCCGACCCTTGGGGACAGGTTATGCAGTTTTAGTGGATTATTTCGATCAACCGGAAATTGCTGCTCAAGTTCGACAGCTGTTGAGCCAGGACGTAGGCTTGGTTTCTTATGGGCAAAAACCTTATTTATTAGCAGGCTATACCACCAACCAATCGGCTGCGAACGCTACGTTGCAAACTTTGAGCGATCGCGGTTTTTGGGTCATGTTGGTAGATAGCCGTCGGGTTGTTTTGCTCAAACCTACAGTTATGATTTCAGCGGAATAGGTCAGGGTAGCGAGCGACTGAACTATGCGCTCACACCCAACTCCTATACACCTCGCCCTAACATCGGTACGGCAAACCAAGAAATCGCGACGCCCAGCGCCGAACCCACGAAAACTTGCACAGGGGTATGGCCTAACAACTCTTTCAAGCGGGCTTCTGTAAACTCGTATTGTTCGTGTAGAACTTCATCAATAATTTGATTCAAAATCCGCGCTTGTTTACCCGCAGCTTGGCGCACACCAGCCGCGTCGTACATCACAATAATGGCGAAGATAAAGGCGATCGCAAACTCTGGTGTAGCCCAGCCTACGATTTGGCCTACACCAGTTGCCAGAGCTGAAACTAGAGCAGAGTGGGCACTGGGCATACCGCCCGTTTCTACAAGAGCGCGAATATTTAACTTGCGATTTTTGGCAAGTTCAACGATTACTTTTAAGACCTGAGCTACAAGACAAGACACAAGCGCAACGATCAGCACCCGGTTGTCTAGGATGTCGGCAAAGTCCTGCATGTTGGTTTGCTTGGGTTAGAGAACGTCGATCAGATTTTGAATTTTGAATTTTAGATTTCCTATAGCCGAATCTAAAATTCAAAATACGGCAACAGAAGGCTCAATGGGTACGAGCAGTGATGAAGTCAGCGATCGCCATCAGTGGTTGGGCTTTGGCACCGTAGTTAGCCAACTCTGCTTTGGCCGATTCCACCAGTCGCTGAGCTTGGTTTCTAGATTCTTCAATTCCCCAAAAGCTGGGATATGTGGCTTTTTGAGCTTGGAGATCCTTGCCTGCGGTTTTACCCAACTCTTCCTGGGTCGCCGTAATATCCAACACATCATCGACGATCTGGAAGGCTAAACCGATGTTTTGGGCGTAGCGAGACAGCCGTTGCAGATCGGCCTCTGCGGCTCCTGCTAGCAAAGCCCCGGAAATGACAGATGCCTCTAGTAAAGCGGCAGTCTTATGGTTGTGAATGAAATTGAGAGTTTCCAGAGAGACATCAGAGCGTCCTTCGGACTCTAGATCTACGACTTGGCCTCCCACTAATCCAGCCGCCCCGACCGCTCGACCTAAACGAGCAATTACCTTGAGGACCTGTTCAGCGGGGACATTGCGAGTTTGCGTGGCAATAAATTCAAAGGCGTAGGCGAGCAGTCCGTCACCTGCCAAGATCGCAATGTCTTCACCATAAACTTTGTGGTTGGTCAACTTACCCCGTCGATAATCATCGTTATCCATTGCGGGGAGGTCATCGTGGATCAGGGACATGGTGTGCACCATTTCTAAGGCGCAGGCGGTTGGCATGGCCATGTCTGCTGTGCCGCCGAGCAAGTTGCAAGTCGCCAGACACAAAATCGGGCGCAAGCGCTTACCTCCCGCCATCAGGGAGTAACGCATGGCCTCATAAATTTTCTCAGGGTAAACGACCTCGATGGAATGGTCGAGTGCTGCTTCAACCTGAACTTGCCATTCGCTCAGATAGGCTGATAGATCAAAAGGGGATTGCGGTTGGGACAAATGTGTTTCATCAGTCAAGACCATCCCTAGCTCTCTCCTACTCGTCATCTCAGGTTTTCTTCATCACAACTGGTTAGATTGCCAAAGGCTGCGCCATTCAGCTTCTATACATTCTACGGGGCTTGTTGCACGCCTTGATGACGTTGGATATAACTCCACACAGTATTTTGCAACAGCATGGCTACAGTCATAGGGCCAACGCCACCTGGAACTGGAGTAATGGCACTGGCAACAGACTTAACCGAGCCAAACTGGACATCTCCGACTAAGCGGCTTTTGCCTTCAGCATCGGTGACGCGGTTGATCCCCACATCAATCACTACTGCCCCTGGTTTCACCATGTCAGCCGTAATCATTTCTGGACGACCGACCGCAGCGATGACAATATCGGCATTGCGAATCACTGAAGCGAGATCTGGCGTTTTGGAGTGGGCGATCGCGACGGTGGCATCGGCTTCGAGTAGCATTAGCGCGATTGGTTTGCCGACCAAAATACTGCGACCAATTACTACGGCATGTTTGCCTTTGGGATCAATTTGATATTCTTTCAACAGCTCCATCACACCCGCAGGTGTGCAACTGCGAAGCCCTGGCTCACTCCGAACTAAGCGACCCAAGTTGACCGGATGCAAGCCATCGGCATCTTTGTCGGGGTCGAGTTGGTTCAGCAGCGCCACACCATCCAAATGCTCTGGCAGGGGTAACTGAATCAGAATGCCATCCACTCGCTCATCATGGTTTAGCGCTTGAATGATTTGCTCTAGCTCTGCTTGGGTCGTAGTCGCAGGTAAATGCTGGCCAAAAGAAGCCATGCCTACATTTGTGCAAGCTTTTTCTTTGCCTCGCACATAGGCAGCACTGGCAGGGTTGTCGCCTACCATCAGTACGGCTAAGCCTGGAGGACGACCATACTGAGACTGAAGCGACTGAATTTGTTGAGCCAGCTCTGCTTGAATTTTTTGGGCGAGAGCTTTACCGTCGATGAGTTGAGCGCCGTGGGATTGCATCAAGGTTTAAGAAACATCTGTAGTCTAAAGCTGTTCCAAACATTTGTATCGATGCTAGAACAGTGAAGTCATTCGCTTTCTTAGTGTCTCAGATTTGGTTCATCCTGTAATCGTCCACCTCAAATTTCACTTCATTTAGTTAGGCGATCGCGCGGCCATCTAGGAGTATGTGACCATGCTAGGGAAGATCCAGGCAATTCGACTTAGTGCTTTGCTGCTCGTGGCGGGTGTGGTAGGTTGCAGTCCCTTGCCTCAATCAGGGGCTGGAATGCTCATCCTCAGGCCCAATGTTGATGTGACAAATATTCAGGCATTGCAGCAAGAGCAACAACTGGATCGCGTTGTCCACATCCAAGGCAAGGTAGTACGGCAAGTGCCTTTAGTGCAAAAGCAAGCTTACGAGATTCAAGACCGAACGGGCAGCATCTGGATTGTGACGCAGAAGCAAGCGCCTAAATCCGGTGAAGCGGTATTAGTCAAGGGCAAAGTCCGTTACCAACAAATTCCCATCGGGAGTCAGGATTTAGGAGAAGTGTATGTTGAGGAGCAAACCAAGCTATAGGCTTGCTACCGTGATTCATAATCGCCATGACTACTAATTCAGCCCCATCGGAAAACCAGGCAGTGTCGGGAACTGTCAATGACGCTCGTCGCGCTGTCGCGATCGCCATTCTGCATCGAGACAATCAATTTTTGCTACAGCTACGAGATGACATTCCTGGTATTCCCTACCCTGGCTACTGGGCCTTTTTTGGGGGTCACTTAGAACCGGGCGAAGCTCCAGAGGAAGCCATACAACGAGAATTACTGGAAGAAATTGGCTACCAACCGCCCGCATTAACAAAATTTGGCATTTATGCCGACGATAAGGTGGTGCGGCATGTGTTTCAGGGACCGCTAACGGTTGGAATTGAAGCTCTAGTTTTGGGTGAGGGTTGGGATTTTGATTTCTTTACCATCGAAGACATTCAACGAGGCGATCGCTACTCTGAAATTGCTCAGCAAGTCCGTCCGCTTGGCCTGCCCCACCAGAAAATTTTGCTCGATTTCCTGTCACATCCGTGCAATCCCTAGCAACGCTCTTGCTTCAGTTCTGCTACAGTTTCTAGAGCCACATAGTTCCAAAGATTCATGAAGTCGCGATCGCTGCAACCGCAACTGGCGAATCTACCCAACTATAAAGTTCGAGAAAGCCATAAAGCGAAGCATGTCAACCTCAAAATCTCGCCCCATCACGGCTTAGAGGTTGTTGTCCCCAAAGGATTTGATCACCGTCGTATTCCCGAAATTTTACAAAAAAAACAAAAGTGGATTGATAAGATTGCTCGGCAATTTGAAGCGCAGCAAGAGTTTTTAACTCCCACTGCTGCTGATCAGGGAGTGACTGAGATTGTGTTACAGGCGATCGCGGAGACTTGGCGGGTGGAGTATGTCCCCACCACTGATCCTCACGTCGTCGTAACGGAAAAGCCAGGACAGCAATTACAGGTGAGAGGGGCTATTACCCATGCAGACTTCTGCCACAAAGCATTGTGCAAATGGCTCGCTCATAAAGCTCGCACTCATTTAGTGCCTTGGTTACGAATGGTCAGTCACGAAGTTCAGTTACCGTTTGAGCAAGCTTCGGTCAGGGGCCAAAAAACTCGTTGGGCTAGCTGTTCTCAAAACAAGATGATCAGCCTCAACTACAAGCTGTTGTTTCTACCCCCAGAGGTGGTGTGCTATGTGTTTGTGCACGAGTTGTGCCACACCATCCACATGAACCACTCTGCTGCGTTTTGGCAATTAGTGGGTGAAAAAGATCCAAATTATGAGCAGTTGGATGCTGAATTGCACAACATTTGGCGCTATGTGCCTGTGTGGGTAGAGCATTAATATGACGCCATAAAACTGATAACAGAGAACATTAGTAGGCCGCTGATACCAATTGCTATCCCAATCCATGTGGTTCTTTGGTCAAACTTTAAGAAGTCGGCTAGCATTTTCTTGGCTTTTAGATCGTTCTGAATTTCAGGCTGTTTAGTCAACTCAGCTAGAGGTTTGACGTAGTTATAGCCTGTGGAATAAAAGGGGCCAACGTCAGGTTTCCTGCGAATTCTTTCGTAAATTCCAGGGTGGAAATTCTCAAAATAAGCTAGAAGATTTTTGTACCGTTTTGCATAGACTATATTCAAGCCTGTTGCAGCAATTACGGAGAGAGCTACAGGAATAAGAGCAGCAACAGAGGGTCTGAATTGACCAATATAAACTTGTTTTTTTAAGATTGATGTGAGTATTAAGTAGTTCATAAGCTTTTCGGTCGTATTTGCAAAGACACAGTGTTGACGATCGCAATACTGCACTCTCAGAAATTATTTTGTCCATTGCAACGCGACCAAAGAATTTTTGCAAGGTGAATTGATTCGACTAGTACGGCCTGCAAGTTGAAGGCGATCGCCCTTCAATTACAACGAGGGGGAAACCCTTGCGCTAAAGTCAGTAAAGGCTAGTGCGTATTGTTGAATTTATGACCGTGTCTCCCGCTGCATCTGCTGTTCCTGACCCCACCAATGGCTTGCCAGAGCGATTAGCCAAGCACACCGTTCGCTACGCTGACCATCGCTCTGTAAATCGGGAAGAGTTGACCCCGATGTTTCGGCAGTATGTGGATGTGAAAGACCAATATCCCCATGCCATTCTGCTGTATCGAGTAGGCGACTTCTTTGAGTGCTTCTTTCAAGATGCGATCGCTGTGGCGCGGGAATTGGAACTGGTGCTGACCAGCAAAGAAGGGGGCAAAGAGGTGGGGCGGGTGCCGATGTCTGGGATTCCTCACCATGCCCTCGATCGCTACTCTGCTCAGTTGGTCGAGAAGGGCTACGCGATCGCCATTTGTGACCAAGTAGAAGATGCTTCAGAAGCTCAGGGGTTAGTGCGCCGAGAAGTCACCCGCGTTCTCACTCCGGGTACAGTGATCGAAGATGGCATGCTAAATGCCCGTCGCAACAACTTCTTAGCCGCAGTCGTAATTGCAGGTAGTCATTGGGGCTTAGCCTACGCCGATATTTCTACGGGAGAATTTTCAACCGCACAATCGAGTGAACTGGATCAACTGACGCAAGAATTGATGCGCTTGCAGCCTTCAGAAGTGCTCCTTCCCACTAATGCACCTGATTTGGGCGGGTTGTTGCGTCCCGGCGAAACTTCCGAACATCTGCCCGATTGCCTGCCAACGCAGTTTTGCTACACCCTGCGATCGCAAACTCCGTTCACGATTGGAGAAGCCAAGCCTCGGTTGATGCAGAAATTTAAGGTGCGATCGCTGGAAGGTTTGGGGTGTGAGCATCTACCTTTGTCTATTCGGGCGGCGGGGGGCTTGCTGGAGTATCTGGAAGACACGCAGAAGGAAACTCAAATTCCGCTGCAACTCCTCCGCACCTATACGCTGACCGACTACTTGATTTTGGATCATCAAAGTCGGCGCAATTTAGAAATTACCCAAACTGTCCGTGATGGCACGTTTCATGGCTCTCTGTTGTGGGCCTTGGATGAGACAGTGACGGCGATGGGGAGTCGCACGCTGCGGCGCTGGTTGCTACAGCCCTTGCTAGACATCAAAGGGATTCAAGCTCGCCAAGACACGATTCAAGAATTAGTCGAGAACGGCGCTCTACGAGAAGATTTGCAGCGTTTACTGCGTCAAATTTACGACTTGGAGCGGCTGGCAGGACGAGCAGGTTCTGGAACAGCAAATGCACGGGATTTGGTCGCTCTTGCCGACTCCTTTGAGAAGTTACCAGACTTGGCCAGCTTGGTGGCGACTGCGCGATCGCCCTACCTCAAAGCCTTACAAACAGTCCCCCCGCTTCTGGAGCAGTTAGGGGAAAACCTGCACGCACATTTGGTTGATTCGCCACCGCTGTACCTGACAGAAGGCAACCTGATTCGTCCGGGTGTGGAGCCACAATTGGACACCATGCGTCAGCAGTCAGAAGACGACGTGCAGTGGCTGAAAGATTTAGAGCAACAGGAAAGAGAGCGCACAGGTATTCCGACGCTGAAGGTCAGCTACAACAAAACCTTTGGCTACTACATCAGCATCTCCCGCGCCAAGGCAGAGCAAGCGCCGAAAGACTATATTCGGAAGCAAACCCTGACCAATGAGGAACGCTACATCACCCCAGAGCTGAAGGAACGCGAAGCTAGGATGCTGACAGCGCAGGAAGACCAAAAGCGGTTGGAATACGAGATTTTTCTAGGGTTGCGATCGCAAGTTGGCGAACAAGCTGACTTGATCCGCACGGTGGCAAAAGCGGTAGCAGCGGCAGATGTATTGTCTGCATTGGCAGAGATTGCGGTTTATCGCGGCTATTGCCGTCCTAAAATGGCTGCGGGTCGAGAAGTCACTATCGTTGAAGGTCGCCATCCCGTGGTGGAGCGATCGCTACCTGCTGGCTTCTTTGTGCCAAATTCAACCGAGTTAGGACAAGAAGCATCAGAAGCAGCACCTGATCTAGTGATTCTCACTGGGCCAAACGCCAGTGGCAAAAGTTGCTATTTGCGGCAAGTTGGGCTAATTCAACTGATGGCGCAGGTGGGGAGTTTTGTCCCAGCCCAGGCTGCGACTTTGAGTGTGTGCGATCGCATCTTTACCCGTGTGGGAGCGGTGGATGATCTAGCCACAGGTCAATCCACGTTTATGGTGGAAATGAATGAGACGGCGAATATTCTTAATCACGCGACACCGCGATCGCTGGTTTTATTGGATGAAATTGGTCGAGGCACCGCTACCTTTGATGGTCTCTCGATCGCTTGGGCCGTGGCTGAGCACTTAGCTACCGAAATTCGCGCCCGCACCATTTTTGCCACTCACTATCACGAACTGAATGAACTCGCTTCTATCCTGTCTAATGTGGCGAATTATCAGGTGACGGTGAAAGAGCTACCCGACCAAATTATCTTTCTGCATCAAGTGCGACCAGGAGGAGCCGATCGCTCTTATGGCATTGAAGCAGGACGCTTGGCAGGTCTCCCAGCTTCAGTGATTCAGCGGGCTAGACAGGTGATGAGCCAGATTGAAAAACATTCCCGGATCGCGATCGGACTACGCAAAGGAAGCCAAGTAGAAAATGCGAGTCGAGAGAAAAACGGCAAATCCTCAACGACTCAACCAACTGAACAATTGGATATTTTTGGTGCTTAGTTCTGCAATTTTTTGACTTCTTTATAAACACTCATCCCAATCTCTAAAGCTTCATTCAGCAGTCGGCCATATTCGCTAGCTTGGCTGTTGACTTCCAAGGTTCTGAGGGTGAGCAGATTATTTTCAATATTGACAAATAACTCCTGGCGGCGGGCGATAAAGCTTTTGTGTTGCCGCAGAATCTTTTCGGTCATTAAGGCACACACCAAACTTTCTCTAGTTACTCGGAGTGCTTCCAAAACCTCATCGCGATTAATTAAATTTGCAGGTAAATGTCCAATTGCTGCCAATTTATCAATAATTTCTACTGCTTTAATCACTTCGTTGTATTTATCGACTTCATCTAACAATTTTGCTAGCGGAACCAAGCTTTTTTGCTTACTCCAGAGATAAAAGTTCCAGCCCAACATGAGAATAAAGGCAATACTCAAGTTAATGGCGAAAAACTGTAATGCTTGCTGAACTTCCCCTCCTACTTGCGTCGAGTTTTGAGTCAGAACAAAGCCAACAGGTAGAGTAAAAACTAAGATTAGAACAAAAACAGAAACCTCTGTGAGGCAAAAGAAGAAGAGTTTTTTCGAGTCTCGCCATACTGAAGGACGATACGTGCCGCCAAAAATTCCCCCAACGAAAATATCATTAACATCTAAACCACTTAGAGTTTCCAACTCTCCTTCGCCAATCTTCAAAGCTTTGAGATCAGATTGCATGATGGCATAGCCCTTATCCTGATTAATTGCTTAGATGGTGCGCTCGCAAAAAGCAATTGTAGTTTTAGTTCGTCAAAATCTCCAGCAGTGATTGAATCACGCTGAGGTAAAAGTTGCCTTCACGGGGGCGAAACAGCTCAAAGGCTTGTCCGGGAGCACCGAAGAAAGGGCGTAGTGTCCAAGCTAGTTGGCAACCGACAAACGCATATAGACCCAACCAGAAACGCAGGATATTCGTACGAGTTTTGGCTGCTGGGTCTAGGTCTTTATTAGATTTTTTGCTTAACTTCTGGTCGGCATCTACTACAACAAAATCACTTTCAACATTGTCTACAACTGGAGCAGCCATAGCAATTTCTAGCTGCTCAGATTCAGGTCGCATAATTTGATAGAGATAGGAGATGCCGATGAATCCTGTGAGGGCAAAAATGACTACATTTAATAAAATAAAAAACTGATAGTTGCGAATTGTAATCAAGAAAAATAATGTCACAGGAGCAAAACTAAACAACAGTACAGCTGTAATAGAAATCGCTGTGAGTAATAGTGCTAAGTTCTGTCCAATACTTTGTTTGGAGCCAAAAAAGGCATTAAAAAAGTAGAGCGTTGGCAAACAAATGATTAGCGTAATCAGATAAAGGGCAGGTAACTTGATTGCAGAGGCAAGAACCTGGAGTGGGCTAGCAAAAGCTCCAATAATTCCTCCATAAATCGCCAGAAAAATTGAACTCGAAATTAGTAAAGCCGTAATCTTAGTTTTGAGGCGAGCTTTGTGATGAATCTCCTCGACAAAGTTCTCGCGATCGCGCAGCAACGTAATTAATACGGTGAAGTAGTTCATATTGTTATGCCACCAAAATCAATCCTGTAGTACGTAGCCTAATTGCTTCTAAAATCTAAAATCAACGCAAACCTAAAACTTCTAAAAATGACTGAATTACGTTTAGGTAGAAGTTTCCTTGCATGTCTCGAAACAACTCAAAGGGTTCTCCCGGTGCACCAAAGAAGGGGCGAAGCGTCCACCCTAACTGGCTGCCGACAAAAGCATAAAGAATCAGCCAAGACTGCAAGATTTGTGTGCGAGTTGCTTGCCCTGCTGAATCTTGAGGCGATAGCGCTTGAAGGCCGTGATACAAAAAATTAATTCCTAAAAAGCCTGTAATGCCAAAAATGATGACATTAAGCAGCTTGAAGAACTGATAGTTATCAATCGTCGCTAGGAAAAAGAGGGTGACTGGAGCAAAGCTAAATAGCAAAATGCTAATAATTGCTGCTGAACCTAACAAAACCACAAAGTGTTGGCCCAAAGTTAGTTTGGAGCCAAAGATGATGTTAAAAAAGTATAGAGTTGGTAGGCAAATAATTAGGGTAATCAGATAGAGCGCTGGTAGCTTTACTGCAGAAGATAGCGCTTGCAAAGGTCCAGCAAAAGCACCAATTACCGCTCCGTAAATGGCAAACAAAATAGAACTGGAAATTAGCAAAGAGGTGATTTTACTATTAAGCCGAATTCCCTGACGCACCTCATCAATAAAATCTTTGCGATCGCGGAGCAGTGTAATCAGCACCGAAAAGTAGTTCATAAACTCACCCGAAAGGGGGGTTCGCCTAACTACACAAGTGTTGTTGCCCATTACGGAAAAGCTGAGGCTGGTTGATGGAGGTTACAGCACCAGTTCAGCCAAGCCCAGGTAGTAAATACCTTCGGGGGTAATTTCAAAGCGGCAAGGCAACACTTCTAGCCCTTGAGCAACTGCTTCCCGCAACAACTTGCCGTAGGCAGGATCGCGATCGTCACCGGGGGCAAAGTGCGTACAGTCTCCCCGATTGATGAAGTAGAGCATGACGGGTCGTACTTCTGGAAGCAGCGCCGCCAATTCACGAATATGCTTTTGGCCCCGTGTTGTGACCGTGTCTGGGAAGCGCACCAAGCGATCGCCTTCGCACCAGGTTGTACTCTTCACTTCCAAATAAATTGGGCGCTCTAACTTCTCACCCGTGAGCAGAAAATCCACTCGACTTTTTTCTTGGCCATAAGCCACTTCCAATCGAATGTCACTATAGTCTCCGAGTTCGGGAATGAGTTTCTTTTCTAGGACTAGCTTGACAATGCGATTGGGCATGGCAGTATTGACCCCCACCCAAGTCGGCTCATGCTCATACACCTCAATTAATTCCCAAGTGTAAGGCAGTTTTCGTGTTGGGCTGTCACTGCGCGACACATACACCGAGCTACCTGGTTTAGAAATGCAGCTCATCGGCCCTGTATTGGGACAGTGAGCCGTAATCACTTCACCGTTGGTCAACTCGATGTCTGCGAAGAAGCGTTTGTAGCGCTTGAGGAGAATGCCGGGGTAAAGCGTCGGGTACTGGTAGATTAAAGCGGTCATCTGTATGAAATTCGAGTGAACTGCCACTTTGACGCTGGTTCACTTTTCGCAACTTCATCATCTTGACATAGGCTGACCAGTTTGCTGCTTTGCGCTGGAGTCGAGCTTTCATTGCTTTCGCGGCCAGAGCATACCCCCCGTCTGCACCATCAATAAAATGCACTTGCTGCCCATTGCGTTCAAACACTAAGCAGGTCATCAGGGCGCGATCGGATAGGTGGATTCCGTGCACCAACTTGCCCGCTTTGTATTGAGCTTCTAGATAGCTATTCAGTTGTTCCCGCTGGTCGGCTGTGCCCGCAATCACCATCCGCAGCATGTCATCAAACTTGCGGTAATCTGTGGCTGCTGTGACGATCTGTTTGTAAGCACCCCAATCTACGTCACCCACCTTAGTCTCAAATTTCATGAAGGACCGGCCGAGAAAATTTTCTAGCTTTTCCTTCAGCAAGTACATCTGTTGGGGTAGCCAAGCTTGAGAGGTGGCCCGTGCTTTTGCTTCCGGTAACAAGTTGGAATGCTGAAACGAAAGCTGAAGACTCTTGGCAGCAACCGGATGTAAATCTGCATCCTCGCCAAAAATTTCTTGGATTTTTTGAATAACGGTTCGGTAGGTCAGGTATTGCTCTTTTTTGGAACCCATTGCCAGCACCAAAATGCTGAGCACTTCGCCCCGCTGGTTAGGAATATCTTGCCAGCGGCACTCCAGACCCGAAAAATCAGGTTGTAGTGGTTGAGTTGAGGGTTTTAGCTGATAAGGATTATTCGGGATATCCTGCTTCACCATCTCAGTAGCGCAAGTTAGACCCCCGCCTGTAAATATTCCTTGGCTGTAGTTTTCTGAGACTTGCAACTTGGCCACTTTAATTTCAAAGCCAGCAGCCAAAACGTCGGTAACTGGAACCAGCCCCACTCTGAGATCTAAGTCAAATCTTGTTTTAGCAGCCTGTTGCGTCGCTAGTAGGGCTTGCTTCGTCTGCTCCAGCAAAGCGGGGGGAATCAAAATAGAAGCTTTGTCACCCCCAAAGACAAAGGGAATCTCGGCAGATTTAGCGACGTTGAGCACAGCCACAATTGAGCAAGCACCCAACAGATTGACATCTTTATAACGCCCTGCTTCTATGGCCTGGGTCGAACCCACAATATCTGTAATCACCACATGCCAGTCGTGGGGCAAATCCACAAAATTGTGCGGCTGGGTAATCTCGATAAACTCCTTGAGGCGCGGGAGCTGGGCATAAAATTGCTCGGTGCTCATAGGCTAACTCTGCCTTAGTTTCCGTATAGTGGCATGACTTAAGCACCCTGAAGAACTGCCTGAAACAGTTCCGCATCTCCAAAGCTTGAGTGAACTCAGTTGTTATCTTTGGGTTCGGCTGCAAGTTTGGAGATGCGATCGCTAGATCTGTAGATGAATTCAGTATGACTTTGTTTTATCAGTTCTTGTAGTGAATCTTTGGCCTAAGTTACTACGCGAAATCGCTGAGTAGTCTGTAAACCATTTACTAGAACTGTTCGCTGCAACCATCCTTATAAGGACGGTAGTAGGGACGGCGGCGTTCCATAAGATTGATCCGGGCGAAACTGGCCGATTCGCGATTAAATAGGGGATGCACGTTCGTTATTTGTAACTATTCGTGTCTGAAACTAAAAAGCCTTCTCGTTCCCTCGCTGGAATTGCTGGGATTGTGGCTGTGGCCACGATGATCAGCAAGGTATTTGGATTGGTGCGTCAGCAAGCGATCGCCGCTGCTTTTGGGGTGGGTCCTGCCGCTGGAGCTTACAACTTTGCCTATGTGATTCCAGGGTTCTTGCTGATTTTGTTGGGTGGCATCAATGGACCCTTCCATAGTGCGATCGTCAGTGTGCTCTCCAAGCGCAAACAAAGCGAAGTTGCCCCAATCGTCGAAACGATCACAACTTTGGTGGGGGGGCTACTCCTACTGGTCACCATTGGATTAATCGTGTTTGCCGATCCGCTGATGCATTTGGTGGCTCCCGGTTTATACATCAGCCCGGAGGTGGCGCAGGCGCAAGGGGTGAATCCAGAGCAATTTCAAGTATTGACTCAAACTAGAGCGATCGCCGTCCAGCAGTTTCGGATCATGGCTCCGATGGCGTTGCTGGCTGGGTTGATCGGGATTGGCTTTGGCACCCTCAACGCCTCCGATCAATATTGGCTACCCTCCATCAGCCCTTTGTTCTCTAGTGTGACTGTGCTGATCGGGATTGGCGTCTTGGCATTCCAGCTTGGCCCTCAAATTACTACCCCCCAGTACGCCCTGCTCGGAGGAATTGTATTAGCTTGGGGAACCTTGGCGGGTGGTGTCTTGCAATGGCTAGTGCAATTACCAGCACAGGCAAGAGCGGGTATGGGTGGGCTAAGACTGCGCTTCGACTTCCATCGCCCCGAAGTCAAAGAAATCATCAAAATTATGGGGCCAGCGACCTTTTCCTCAGGCATGATGCAAATCAATGTCTGGACGGATCTATTCTTTGCTTCGTTTTTGCCCCAAGCGGCAGCGGCAGTATCAGCTTTAGGTTACGCGGGGTTGTTGGTTAACACGCCTCTGGGCATTCTTTCCAACATGATTTTGGTGCCCTTGATGCCTGTGTTTTCTCGGCTCACCGATCCGGCAGACTGGCCCGAATTGAAAGGACGGATTCGGCAGGGTTTGTTGCTGACTGCGGTGGCGATGCTACCTCTGAGTGCCATCATGATTGCGCTGGCGTTTCCCATTGTGCGGGTGGTGTATGAACGCTACGCTTTCGATAAATCCGCCTCCCACCTTACAGCTTCTCTCTTGATTGCCTATAGCGTTGGCATGTTTGTGTATTTGGCGCGGGACGTTCTGGTGCGGGTGTTCTACGCTTTAGGAGACGGAGACACTCCCTTCCGAATTAGCATCGTTAATATCTTTTTGAACGCGGTCTTGGACTTCTTGTTAATCAAACCTTTTGGCGCGTCTGGTCTAGTCTTAGCCACAGTTGGGGTTAACGTCACCTCCAGTATTGCTCTATTGGTGATTCTGCATCGCCGTCTACATGGCTTGCCTTGGCGAGAGCTAGGTTGGCCGATTTTAGGTCTGAGTTTAGGTAGCGCGATCGCGGGAGGATCTTCCTGGGCAACGCTACGAGCCTGCGAGCACTTTCTGGGTACCGAAGGCATCATGACTCAACTGCTAGAACTCACTACAGCTGGTTCAGTCGGCTTAGCAGTATTTGCCCTATTTGCAACTCAGTTACGGTTGCCAGAAGTGGATTTATTTATCGATCGCATTCGCCAGCGCTTACTGAGACGTTAACGAATTAGACGCTGACAAAAATAAAGGGCACGCTGGAGTGCCCTTTACTTTTGAGTACCTTGTCCGAATGGTTAAATTCCCGCAGGCTTTAGCCTGGGGCTTTTGAAACCAAGCCTGCCTTCGCAGGTTAAAACTACTTTTGCAAAGGGTTGAGAGCAAGCAGACCGCGCAGACGGTCTTGGTTCTTGTAGCCGCGACTTTAGTCGTTAGGCATTCGGGTAGGTAGCCTAGTTTTAGAGTTGGTCTTGATATTTCTCCAATACATCCATCAGCAATACTTGGCATTGCATCGGCAGCAGATCGATCAGGGGTAGTTCTCGGCGACCACCTCCCAACTTGACAGGGATGCTGCTAAGGACTTGTTGCACTCGACTTTCGTCTACCGAGTTAGAGGTCAGCAAAGGATAGAGTTGCTCTGCCAAGGGAGTGCTGAGGTGAGCATCGCTTAAGTAGAGGTGCCACTTGGCAATATCCATGTAGACATTTTCGCCAATATCAGCGGCGAGGGCTTCTAAAAGCTCGGTTGTATTGGTTTTTGCCATGATAATGATTTCCTAAATGCAAAATGGGGGCTAAACCAGCTAATTTAGCCAGATTCTGCCCCCATTCTAATCAAGCGATCGCCCAGACAACTTCGCTCTATGGTTTGGTAGACTTCGCACTCGTTTTTTTAGAATCGGCAGGAGTTCCAGCAGAAAATTGAGGGTTGTAGCCAGAGTAATCTGCGATCGCAGCAATATAAATTAGATGCACTAGCAGTCCTACAGCCCACGCTCCCGTGACCCACTTAGACCAAGGCCAAGTGGCAGCTTCTAGCGTGCGCACAAACCACATGCCAGAATTGGTCGCACCAAAAACTGCTACGTGCATGGCAAAATTCATCCGATCATCCAGACGGCGATAAGCAGGATCGCGACGATCTGGTTGACGAGGCCAACGAGGCGGCATAGAAAACCCTTTAGTAAGTGATTAAGCGTCAGAGTGGCTATTGTAATCGATTAAGCGCTGGATGACTGGGACTGAGACTGAGAGGGTGGGAGTTTGACAGTGTTGTCTGTACCGCTGAGTAGTTGAGCTTTCATTGCAGCCAACTCGTCATCTACGGCGTCGCCGCCTTCTAAGGAAGCAAATTTCTTTTCTAGGTCATCGGTGCCTAGTTCTGCGATCGCCTCAGACTGGGCTTCTAGTTGCAGTACCTTTTCTTCCATGCGCTCAAACGCAGACATGGCGCTACCCGTCCCGACGCGACCTAGCATGTCATTAATCTGCTGAGAGGCTTTTGCAGAGCGAGCCCGCGCAATATACAAGTCTTTTTTGGTTTTGGCCTCAGAAATCTTGCTTTCCAAGGTCAACATATTTTGCTTCAGCTTGGTGACAATGCCACTTTGCTGGTCTAGCTGCGATCGCAAAGCTTCGGCAGTTTCCTGATAAGACTTACGACGGGTTAAAGCTTCCCGTGCTAAGTGATCGTCCCCTTTTTGCAAAGCAAGTTGCGCTCGTTGATACCAATCGTTAGAGGTGGATTGGGCTTGGGCACATTGTCGTTCCGTGCGCTTCTGAGTGGCGATCGCTTGAGCTACAGCTTGTCGCAGATGAATCAGGTCTTCCTGCATATCCAAGACCGTTTGCTCCAGAATCTTTTCTGGATCTTCTGCTTGCCCAACTAAGCTGTTGATGTTGGCTCGAATTACCCGCCCAATGCGGTCCAATAAGCCCATACCGATCTCCGTCCACGTTGCTACGACAGGCTTTGTGGGCCGCTAACGCATCAGCTACAAAAACGCAGTTTCAACGACCCCAGCGGAATATTAACCTCATGGTATCGCACCTTTCCGGTTCGTAAGCGAGCCGAAAGCAGGAGATTAGTGCTGCTCTACCTTAGCGGGAATCCCTTGTTTTTCGAGTTCTTCTGCTAAGGCTTCCGCTTTGCCAGCCTCATCAAAGGCTCCCAATTGAATGCGAGCACCATCTGGGAAGTTCTTCACATAGGCATCCGGAATGGCCTTTTGAGCTTCCTCCAGCGTCGCATCACCACTGTATTCAGTCACCACCTTATAGTCATAGGCACTGTTACCCGCCGGAGCTGAGCTAGCAGCACTCTCCGCTTCTGGTTCAGCCGCTCGCGATCGCGGAGCTGGAGGCTCTGGAGCAACCACTACAGGGGCAGGCTCTACTCTCGGAGGCTCTGGAGCAGGTGCATATCGTTCAACGGGCGGCTCGGCGGCAGGCGGGTTGTAAACAGGTTGGTTATAAATTGCAGCGGGTGGAGGGGGAGGCGCGATCGATAGAGGGGGTGCCACTGGCTGCACCACGTAGGGAGCCGCAGAGCGAGGAGCCGCAGCTTGGGTAGCTGGCGCAGTTGTAGTAGTTCTTCCAGCAGCAGGCCCGATGTTAGCACTTGGAACTGCTTTCACTTTAGGCACAGCAACCGACTTGCCAGGGGTAGCGCTTACCTTTCCAGCTCCTGTATTGGCCTTCAGCGTGCTCAAGGTACCCAAGTTCAAATCGACAAATTCTTTCGAGGCCAGATTGGGTGAGTTAGGCAAGCCCACTGCTGCACTATTGGGCGTGACACTCGTAGAGTTAGTGGTTGTAGTGGATGACGTGGCATTAGGCGATCGCCCTATACCTATGGGACGCAGCACCGAAGGATTCATCAACACGTAACCCAAGGTGGCGCTAGACAGCAAAAGCAGCAGCATGGAGCCTAAACCTAGCGGGGTGAGTAGGCTTTGCATAAAGCCCCGCTCAACTCTGGCTTCTGCTTCTTCCTCTGCCAAGCTGCGTAAAAGTTCCTCGGACGACTCCAGGTAATCATCTGGCGGCATTTGAGTAGCAGCCATGCTGATCAAGCTGTTAGTTTCAGAACTATTAGCTTCCGCATAGGCAGCGGTTGGTGCTTCTGATTCTGAGACGCGAGGTAGCACTGCTAGTTGGGAAGCAGAGTGGCTACGAGCAGAACTAAACGACGATTCAGAGCGCGGTTCCTGACTGGGTGACCAGGCTCTAGGTTCAACAGGTGGTGCAATTGGTGCCGTGGTGGATGGGCTGGCAGTAGCGGTACCAGTACTGGTGGCAACTCCCGAATTCATCGGCTGAGGCTGAGTTCTACCCCCCACTGCGCCCACAGAAATTAAATCCAAGGTCTTCCGGGCTTGCTGGCGACCTAGCCCACGAGGCGGTGGCACAGAGCGACCTGTTCGCTGACGCCGATAGCGAACCAATTCCTCTTCTAGGTGCACGTCTAAACTGCCCAAGGCCGTTTGCAACACCGAATTTAAGGATTGGTTTGTCTGGGATTGATTTGGGGATTCAACCGAGGGGCGTTGACTCATTACAGGATTCCTACCATCTTGACTAACCACAAAATTTCCAAGTGGGTGTCCCTCAACCTATGCCATCCAGGACAGCCATAAACTTTCGCAATCCGCCCTAAATTGTTTCGGTCAAAGCCTAGCTTTAATCATCACTCAGACGCAAGCGGGTCTTACACAGATCAACCCTAAACTAAATAAACGTGGGTTAGGGATGAGGGCGAATCAGTAGATGCATCGTATAGTACTGCTGTTGATTCTGATCCTAAAGTAGAGAACCTTTAGAAAAGGGTATACGATTTTTTACCGAGATCGGCAGCATGGCTTTTGAATCCCTTCATCATGTTTTAGGCAGCTTCGAAAATCAAGGGGGATGGCAAGAGCGACAGCAGTTCAAGCGCTTGTTGGCCTATTGGCCAGAAGTCGTAGGACTAGCGGTTGCCAGCCAAACAAAACCAGTTGCAATTCAGCGAGGCGTGCTAAAGGTAGCCACTTCTAGCCCTGCCTGGGCTCAAAACTTGATTTTTGAGCGACAACGGATTCTAGAAAAGCTCAACACTCGGTTAACCATCGAACTCACTGATATTCGTTTTTCTACCGCTCAGTGGCACAGCAGCCGGAAAGAAAATTCTGCTGCCACTTCTGGGCCAGAAGCCAACCCTTGGCAAGACCATCCCAGCCATGTAGCTAACTTCCAGGCACCCAATCAATCACCTCCCGTTCAGGCAGCAGCGCCAAAAGACCCTCAAACCGCGTTTCAAGCTTGGTCAGCGTTAGTGCAACAGCGATCGCAGCATTTACCTGCCTGCCCTCGTTGCCACTGCGCAACTCCACCGGGAGAGTTGCAGCGCTGGACTGTTTGTGCCCTTTGTGTCGCGCAACAATGGCGAGGGTAATTCGTCACGGTTATAGCTTGTGTAGATTGGGAATTCAGTGCTGCATCTGGGTATGACTAAGCAGGGGGCAACCAACTCACTCCTATCTTTGGCGTTCCCACCCAGACGAATTACTAAGGCTTTAAGTCCTATGATGCGGCGTTGCACCTGTCAAATGGCTGAATTTACAGACTCAAATAGCAATTCAAGTTCCTTGACTTTGCTCGAGCCCTAAACTGATTTAAATGTAATTGCCTATCTTTTTTCTTGATCCCCAATTATTTTTGAGAGAAATCAGTGTGGTGGAGCTAGAACCAAAAGTACTGTAAATGTATCCGGTTTTTAACAGGATTATAAAGACAATCTAAAAGGCCTTTTTTATCATGAATCGCTGAAAACCAGGTACAAAAGCGATCGCAGGTTCCCAAATCAAGACTCTCAAAAAAACTTTAGCTTAAAAATTAAAGACAACAGGTTACCTCCTAAAAAATCCTTCTATGAGAACCATAAACCTCGAAACTTCAGCATGTCGTCACTGTCGGTACTACACTCCCGAAGGACGACGCGGCGGCTCTTGTCAGCAGCTAAATGTACCTGTTCGAGGCAGTTGGAAAGCTTGTTCTCTGGCGATCCCCCCGTTTGCGCCCTCTTGGGAGAAGTCTGAAGAGATTATGAATTGGTCAGAAAGTACATTAATCCTAGGAGATGTGATCTCATTGGATTGTTCTCCAATTAATTTCTCAGAAAGAAAAGATGATTTAGCAGTGCGATCGCTGGCCAAATAATCCCCTCTCTTCTCTAAATCGGCTCTGTAAAAACACTGAAGTAATTTCGTTTTTAGATTTGAGCTTGAAGCTAAATGCATCCTCATTTCGCTGAGTTGAAATTGAAGTTTGGTGAAATGGCTACAATGACAGATAAAAATTTGAAACCGCACCTCTAAAACAAGAGTGCGGTTTTTTAAGTGGTTGAGTTTTAGAGGTTAGGCCACGGCTCGGCTCAAGGCAACCAGGGATACTGGCGGAAGTTAGGTTGACGCTTTTCTAAGAACGCCTCTTTACCTTCTGCTCCTTCTTCCGTCATGTAGTAGAGCAAGGTGGCATTCCCAGCTAATTCTTGTAAGCCCGCTTGGCCGTCACAGTCGGCATTAAAGGCAGCTTTGAGGCAACGAATCGCGATCGGACTTTTTTCGAGAATCTCCTGTGCCCATTGGATGCCCTCTGCTTCCAACTGCTCCACAGGCACCACACAGTTGACTAACCCCATTTCTAATGCCTGAGCTGCATCGTATTGACGGCAGAGATACCAAATCTCACGGGCTTTTTTTTGCCCCACCAACCGAGCTAAGTAGCTAGCGCCAAATCCGCCGTCAAAGCTGCCGACTTTAGGGCCAGTTTGACCAAAAACAGCATTGTCTGCAGCGATGGTTAGATCACAGAGAATGTGGAGAACATGCCCGCCTCCGATCGCGTAACCCGCCACTAAAGCAATGACTACTTTGGGCATAGAGCGAATCAAACGTTGCAAGTCGAGGACGTTGAGCCGAGGCACCCCTTCATCATCTACATAACCGCCTTGACCCCGCACACTTTGGTCGCCTCCAGCACAGAAGGCATATTTGCCATCCGTATGCGGCCCCGCCCCGGTGAAAAGAACGACCCCAATACGGCTATCTTCACGGGCATTGGCAAAGGCATCATAAAGCTCAAACACCGTTTTGGGACGAAAGGCGTTGCGCTTGTGGGGGCGGTTGATAGTGATTTTGGCGATGCCATCCGCTTTGTGATACAGGATGTCTTCGTAGGTTTTGGCAACTTGCCATTCAACTTGCATAGTCTGTGCGTGAGTGTAAACAATTAGGCCATCTCTTATCTGAAAGAAATGGCCTAGGCTCAGTGGTGCCATTTTAGAGCAATTCCACGAACGGACTCTGACAAGTCAGGTCTGCGAAGATACCGATAGACTACTGGAAAACTGATTCGCAATATCAACTAAGAGCGGCAGGTGAAATTGTGCTGGAAGCAGCAAATCTTTAATAGTGTTTAAGGCTTCTAGGTCGTCAGATTCAGACGAATGACCATTAGCCAAAACTGTCACCTCACCAGTAGAGAGAGACAAACGGCTGGCGATCGCCTGTAAATACATACTCTCTCGCAAGTCTACTTCACCATCCGCTGCGGCCATCTTGTAGCCCAAGCCGATTAGCAACACTTTTTCAGACTTGGAAAGTAGCATCGTGAGCTTGAGTAGCTCATTCGGAATGATATAAATCTGATGCCGCTGCACGCCAGCGATCAGTTGTTGTGTCAGCTCATGGGTTTGGTCATCCAACGTCAGAAACGAGCTGAGCGTCTGCTGCAACTCTTGCTTCTCGGCATCCGCGATCGCCCGATCCACTAGCATGACGCCTAGCAACACTGTGACCAGAGCCGCCAGAAACACTAGCAAGGGATTTAATTCGTCCTGTTGCAACTCTTGGCCCGTGATGCGGCAGAGAAGCTCTAGAGTTTCAGCGCTGATTTGTGATTGATCCATGCCTGAGAACCGTTGTTCGCCTTCAAGAGTAAACCTGGGGTGCTCAGTTTTGTCAATCAGCGGCAAATTTTGCTAAGTTAGCCCGCCGCCAAGCACTGTCTACCTTGCGATCGGTCCGCACCTCCAGCACTCGGATGCCGTTTTGAGGGAGGGGGTTCAAACGCTCTATTAGCTGGGGCCAGGTTTGAATCAGTTCATATTCCACTCCATAGGCTTGGCAGAGTGGCACGAAATCAACCGTTTGCGGTGTTGCGAAGAATTCTTCAAACACCTGCTCAAATTGGGCGATCGGCAGCATCTCGAAAATGCCACCGCCATTATTGTTGATCACAATAATGGTCAAATGCCCTACCAGCTTGTTTCTGAGCAAAAAACCATTGGTATCGTGGAGCAGTGCTAAGTCTCCCGTCAACAGGACGCTACTTTGATTGCCGTGCGCCATACCCAGAGCTGTAGACAATGTGCCATCAATCCCATTCGCTCCCCGATTAAAGTGAGGTTTGATTGCCGTATTGCCTGGTTTCCAGAAAAACTCCACATCCCGGACAGGCATGCTGTTGGCGATAAATAGAGGCGTGCCGGGAGGCAAATGCTGGGACAGCAGCCAAGCAACTTTGCCCTCAAACCACGCTTCTGTATCCGACATAGTTTGATCTAGCCTTTGCCTAGCTTTCGCATCAACACTGCACCAGTCTTTGAGGTAACTACTTACTGACTTAGATGTAGGCGGCAACAGCGGAGCCAACTGCTCGATCGCCAATCGTAAATGAGTGGTGTAACCATGCAGCGGGTCCAAATTGCGATCGCCCGGATCAACAATCCACTGCTGTGGCTGCACCCTCTCCAGCCAGAGCCGTAGTTCCTTACTCGTCGGCATTTCCCCAATCCGGATTACCATTTCCGGGGCCAATTGCTCTGCTAACTGCCGATTTCGCAGCAGCAAATCATAGGTAGAAATCAGATCAGGGTTGAGGTCTGCATAATTTCTCAGTGGTGACAACCCTTCCGCCAACACAGGCCAACCCAACGCCGCCGACAATTGCGCCACCGCTGTACAGTACTGCACAGGCGATCGCGGTTGAGCAGGCCCCGCAATAATCACCCCCCGCTCACAAGCTTGCCAAGTTGCTAGCGGCAACTGAATATTGCCCACCCCAGCCGCATCAACCTCCGTCATAGGCTGAACCGCCGCAAAAAACTGAACCAAGTCAAACTGCGATCGCCACTCCTCCACCCCCGGATCAGGAATCGGAGCCAGCGGGTCACGCAACGGCAAATTGAGATGCACCGGACCCGCTACAGGCCACAGCGATCGCTCCCAAGCGTAAATCATCGTTTGGCGTAGATACCTGAGCAACCCCATCTCCAAAACAGGCGTTGCCAACTCCGCATACCAATTGGGAAAATCCCCAAACAACTTTTGCTGATCGATTGCCTGCCCCGCATTGCAGTCGCGCAACTCTGGAGGCCGATCCGCCGTTAGCACCAACAACGGCACCCGACTTTGCCGCGCCTCAATTACCGCTGGATAAAAATTCGCCCCCGCCGTCCCCGACGTACAAACTAACACCACAGGCAACCCCGACTGCCGCGCCAAGCCCAAAGCAAAGAACGCCGCCGATCGCTCATCCAGCACCGGAATCGCCTCAACTTCAGGGTGCTGAGCAAACGCGATCGCCAACGGCGTAGACCGAGATCCCGGACAAACCACCGCCGTTCTTAACCCTAAACGAACCAAAGTTTCTGCCAGGATAGAAGCCCAAACAGAATTTGTATTGCGGAAATCAATGGACATGACAGAGAGGGGTGAAGAGTGAGGAGTGAGGGCTTGGGAAAGAAGGAGCGAGGAATCAGAAAGATGAAGGATGAAAGGGAAGGAGAGAGGAGTTGGGAGCCAAGAGTCAGAAAGTGAGGGGTAGGGAGAGAGGAGTGAGGAGTGGAAGAAAAAAGACTCGAAGCAGTCACAGTTAGATTCGTCTGGAGGGGGTCTGGGGGACGCAGCCGTCCCTCAGCGGGGGTTTGGGGGCGAATGCCCCCAAGCTCGGTTCTAGCCAGAGAACTACTAAACCAACGCTTGCAACAAAGCTTGCAACTTCAGCTTAATCTCCGTCAACTCCTTCTCCGGATCAGACCCAGCCACAATCCCTGCCCCCGCATAAAGCCTTGCAGAGCAACCATTCACCAATGCCGAGCGGATTCCTACTATAAACTCCCCATTCCCCTTGTGATCTAGCCAACCCAAAGGAGCTGCATAGAGCGATCGCTCAAACGCTTCATAGCTGCGGATTCGCTGGCAAGCAATATCCCTAGGAGCGCCCGCCACCGCTGGAGTTGGATGCAGTTCAGCCAAAATTTGGAGCAGCGACACATCTGCTGGCACGGTGGCTCGAATCGGTGTGCGTAAATGCTGAATATTCGATAGCTGTAACAAATGAGGAGAAAGCGATCGCCTTGGCATTAAGCCCAAACGAGAGAGAGATTGGGTCAAAAAGTCAATCACCACTTGGTGTTCCCGGATCTCCTTTTCACTATTGAGTAATCCTCTCGCTAGATTGGCATCTTCCAAGGCAGTTTTACCCCTGGGAAAAGAACCTGCCAAGGCATCGGTCAACAGCTCTTGATCTTGAATACTCAGTAAACGCTCAGGACTAGCACCAATAAAGTTTTGTCCCTTGCCATTACTTAAACAAAACACATAACAATCTGGATAAAAGCGTCGCAGATTGCTCAAAGAGTGAATCACATGAAATAGAGTTGGTGAAATAACATCAATTGCATGAGCCAAAACTATTTTATTAAACTGTTTTGACTCAATTGCTTCTAGAGCAGATAAGACAGCTAGCTTGAAATACTTTGTATCTGTAATGTCTCGTTGATCAAAGATTCCTCGACCTTGAAAGTTGACCTCAGGGACTCGATATTTAATCGCAGTAATTTTTTGGAAGTCCCCCCACGCTCGATCGAGCAAGGATTCCAAGTTGGCACTAGCGTTAATGGCAAAATTAGCTACTAACACATAGCGATTAGCCTGGCAGGCAACTTGCCAGCGAGGTAAAAAAAGAGTTGAGTTAGGAAAGTAAGCCTCTTTAGTTGGAGTCTCTTCAAAAAAGGTAAAGCCACCGAAGAAATGTGGCCCCGAAAGCGGCAAACTCAAATCACCTGTTTTAATAGTGTTAATTAAACAGGATTCAATGAAATCTTGAGCTTGAGCAAATCGTCGAGAGCCTTCTACCTTTAGACTCGTAACTGCACCGATCGCGGCGATCGCTCGACGGCTAGACTCTCCAATCCGTTCGTCTTGCCCTCGTTTTTCAAAGTAAAAACTAAGTTGGCTTGGCTTGCTTAAGCAATGCAGTACAGCTAGCGGATCTATTGGGTCAATTTCCAGAGAAATACTTGCGATTTGGGTGCATTCTTTCTCAATTGAAACTTGTTGACAAGCTAAAAGAAATTGATAGAGATCCTTACGATCTTGAAATAGATTAGTCCGGTATGGTGTGACTGGCATGAAAGCGAAGATAGCAATTTTTTTGAAATTGAATTCCTAAATCGTGATCAGCAAGCGTGGTATGCCCGAGGTCGTAACCTCTTCCTTCTATCTAAGCACCGCAGCGCTCGGCAGACCAATTCCGCCTCTATACCCCCGCCCTCTCTCAAGTTCTCATTAATCAGGGCGTGAGTTCTAGGGTCAGCCAGAAAAGTTTACAGGTGAGCCTAATTCATCCTTCTAGGGTAGCTAAATTACCCAAAGAACTGACTCTAGGGTGAGTGGGCCAGAACGGCAGACTACTAAACTCAAAAGGCGTCTCAAAGTCTTATGAGCCCTTGGTTTGTGGATACTTACATTCTTAGTTTTCTAGTTCTTGGCTTACTTCTGCTGTTGATCACTTTAGGTTCGAGCTGGATCAACCGTTTGCCTCTCTCCTATGCCTTGATTTACTTAGCTGTCGGTATTTTGCTGGGGCCTGGAGGCATCAACTTAGTTAAGCTGCGGCCTGAGGCTGAGTTTTTGGAGCGAGCAACTGAGTTTGTCGTGCTGATCTCGCTCTATAGCTGCGGCTTGAAGATGAATCGCCCGCTCAAACTGTGGGCCTGGAGTTCTACAGCGCGGCTGATTGGCTTTCTGATGCCGATCTCCATTGGCGCGATCGCCCTGCTGGGTCACTGGTTTCTTAAGCTCAACTGGGGCGAGGCTATTCTCTTAGGTGCCATCCTAGCTCCGACCGACCCCGTACTCGCCTCAGAAGTGCAACTATCTGACCGAGATGACCGTAACGAGCTACGCTTCGGTTTAACGTCTGAAGGTGGCTTAAATGACGCGCTAGCCTTTCCTTTTGTCTATTTTGGGCTCCACTGGATTGAAGACAGCAACTGGGAAAGTTGGTTCAAAAATTGGGTGGCTATAGACTTGCTGTGGGCGATCGCAGCAGGACTGGTGATGGGAATTGTGGTTGCCAAAGCAGTGGCTTGGGTTGATCAGAAAATCCAAAACTACCGGAAGGTAGACGAACTCTTTGAAGACTTTACAGCCATCAGTACCATTCTCTTGACCTACGCCCTCACAGAAATGGTTAATGGCTACGGATTTCTGGCAGTTTTCGTCGCTGGAGTGGTAGCCCAACGCAGTTATCGCAATCCTGAGAAACCGCGTTCCCAGCTGAGTTTCATCGAGCGGCTAGAGAAACTGGCGGAAGTTGGCGTGATTTTGCTGCTAGGGTCATTGCTACGCATCGAGCCAATTCTGCGCTTTATTGACGAAGCCCTTTTAGTGGCGGGAGCGTTAATTTTTGTCGTACGCCCAATTGGCGCTTGGATCAGCACCATCGGGGAAAAATATACCAGCCTAGTGCCTAAAGGTTCGAGACGGAATTTCCGCGAACGCTTTCGTCCTACCACTCGTTGGCTATTAGGTTGGTTTGGTATCCGGGGCGTTGGTTCCTTGTATTACCTCGCTTACGCTTACGGTAAGGGCTTGGAAGGTGAAACAGGTGAAATGATCGGTTGGATTACTTACCTAACTGTCGTGATTTCTGTGATATTACATGGCATCAGCTCGACTCCGTTGATGAAATGGCACGACGAGAGTATTAGCGACATTTTGGAAGCCGAAGAAACGACTTCCCCGTCTTCGAGCCAATAAGCCTGAGGTTCCTGTAGGCTATGTTACGGGAGCCTTTTTGACTGGAGGAGACATCCCGCGCAGAGATTGCGATCGCAGGGGTGCGGCTACAGTTTGAATGGGCTTCTGGCAACGTACCAATTCTGTGGAATGACTACTAAATCTGTTGCGCCATCAAACTCAGCCAATAAACTGTGGTTCGCGGCAATCAAACCTCCCATGTATAGTGTTGCTGTTATGCCAGTTTGGGTGGGAACTGCGGTTGCCTTTGCTGAAACCAAAGTCATTAGTATTGCAATATTTATCACCTATTTATTGGCTTCAATTTTCATTCTCGCCTGGATGAATTTGAGCAATGATGTGTTTGATTCTGAAACAGGAATTGACGCCAATAAACATCATTCTTTAGTCAATCTTACAGGTAACAAATCTCTAATTTTCTGGCTTGGAAATGCTTTCTT
The DNA here is from genome assembly GCF_039962155.1 of Trichocoleus desertorum AS-A10. NCBI lineage: Bacteria > Bacillati > Cyanobacteriota > Cyanophyceae > Leptolyngbyales > Trichocoleusaceae > Trichocoleus > Trichocoleus desertorum. The sequence continues at coordinate 42,543 of NZ_JAMPKN010000013.1, forward strand.
AGCTTTAGGAATTTTAGGTGGTTCTGCGATCGCCTGGTGGCAACAAGACTTCACTCTTTTAGCCATTGTATTGGTAGGTTGTGCCTTAGGATACACCTATCAAGGCCCACCCTTTCGATTGGGTTATCAAGGTGTAGGAGAAATTATTTGCTTTATTTGCTTCGGGCCTCTAGCCGTTTCTGCCGCCTACTACAGCCAAACTCAATCTTGGTCGAGTACTAATTTGATTGCCTCGATCATTATTGGTATTACTACCAGCTTGATTTTATTTTGCTCCCATTTTCACCAAGTAAAAGATGATTTGGCTGCGGGTAAGCGATCGCCCATTGTCCGTCTCGGTACTGCTAGAGGAGCACAACTAATTCCTTGGTTTTGCGGCTTTATCTACGTCTTGACGCTACTATTTATCCTTTTAGGTCTGTTTCCAATTAGAACGTTGTTGATCTTTGCTAGCTTGCCTTTTGCTATTCAACTGACTCGGCATTTGCAGGCTTATCACAACCAACCAGACAAGGTAAGCAACTGCAAATTTATCGCTGTGGCCTTCCATTTTTGGAGCGGATTATTGTTGGGATTGGGATTTGTACTTTAAAGGATGCCTGCCACCCAAATTCATTCCTACCAGTTCGAGTTTCGAGCCTACCAACGCCCATTTCGCCAGCCTTTGAAAACTAGCCAAGGGTTATGGAATGTTAGAACCGGAATTCTGCTGCGTCTAACTGACGAGACGGGCCAGGTTGGTTTTGGGGAGATTTCACCTTTGGCTTGGTTTGGTTCCGAAACCTTCGAGCAAGCACTAGCTTTCTGCCAGCAACTTCCTTCTGAAATTACTGCTGAACACGTCTCAGCCATCCCATCCACCTTGCCAGCTTGTCAGTTTGGCTTTGAATCTGCCTGGTTAGCCTTAAACAAGTCCACCCAATGCAACATTCAAAATTCAACATTTAAAATCTCTTCTAGTGCTTTGCTCCCTGCTGGCTTTGGAGCCTTAGAAGCTTGGCGATCGCTTTGGCAGCAAGGTTTCCGCACTTTTAAGTGGAAAGTGGGAGTTGCAGCCGTACAAGAGGAACTGGAAATGTTGCAAACCTTATGTAACTCCCTTCCACCCCAGGCTCGCTTGCGGCTGGATGCGAATGGTGGTCTGACCGCAGAGACAGCGATCGCCTACTTACAAGTTTGCGACCAGTTAGGCATTGAATTTTTAGAGCAACCGCTGCCAGTCAATCAGTTCCAGACCATGTTGGCACTGAGCCAACAGTACTCTACTCCCTTAGCCTTGGATGAATCAGTTGCCATTCTGGCTCAACTCAAAGCTTGCTATGTCCAAGGTTGGCGAGGCATTTTCGTAATTAAGCCTGCGATCGCAGGGTTTCCTTCCCAGTTGTGGCAATTTTGTCAAACGCACCAAATTGATGTAGTTTTTTCCTCAGTTTTTGAGACAGCCATTGGTCGGGACGCAGGTTTAAGTTTGGCAGCAGAACTCACTTCAGGCGATCGCGCCGCTGGCTTTGGTGTGACGCACTGGTTCAGCGATGGTTGGGACCAACTTTCAGATTTTGAGCAGCTATGGAAGAGCGTTTAACTCCCGATCTGCTTTTGCAGCATTTACAGGCGCGATCGCAAACTGACTGGCTTATTGGTGTTGACCAAGTCAAACTCACTGATCTAGCTCAGCATTTATTCCAAGAACTCACTCAACTCATTCACCAAGGAACCACTCCTAAAATCTTTTTGGCCGAGCGATCGCCAGAGCGATTTCTGGCAGGATTCCTCGCTGCTTGCGCTGCTCAATGCCCTGTATTTTTGTGCAATCCCAATTGGGTCCAAGCCGAGTGGCAGCAGGTATTGGATTTGGTGACACCGGATTTAATTTGGGGCGATCGTGACTCTTTAACTCTTCCCTCAGATATTTTTGCCCCCTCAGTATTAGAAAACTTTGCTCAAGTTCCCCCCAAGTTTGGGGGGCTAGGGGAGCCAGGTTCAAGCCACTCAGGTTGGATCATGATTCCCACAGGGGGGTCATCTGGGCGAATTCGCTTTGCCATCCACACTTGGTCAACGCTAATGGCCTCAGTGTGGGGTTGCCAGCAATATTTTGAGGTAAAGCAAATTAATTCTTACTGTGTCTTGCCGATTTACCACGTCAGCGGTTTGATGCAATTTCTACGCTCTTTTGTGTCAGATGGGAAATTGGTAGTACAGTCCTTCAAGCAATTGGAGGCAAGAGAATTTAGCTCGATTGACCCCACTCAATTTTTCATTTCTTTGGTGCCAACTCAACTACAGCGCCTACTGGAGCGGCAAGAATTAACGTCTTGGCTAGCCCAGTTTCACACGGTTCTCCTTGGTGGAGCGCCCGCTTGGAGTGAGCTGCTAGAAGCTGCTAGACGCGATCGCATTCGTTTAGCCCCCACATACGGCATGACCGAAACCGCCTCTCAAATCGCCACTCTCCACCCAGAAGATTTTTTGGCAGGTCATCAAAATAGTGGTCGAGTTTTACCCCACGGCAACATCAGTATCCACAGCGCGTTTGGGGAACTGCTGCCATCCGATCAGGTCGGCCAAATCAGGATTCAAGCTGAGTCATTGACGCTGGGCTATTATCCACACCTATTTGAGCAACCTCAGTTCCAACCCGATGACTTGGGTTATCTTGACGAGCAAGGTTATTTGCACATCATCGGTCGCAACAGCCACAAGATTATTACGGGGGGCGAGAATGTTTTTCCCGCCGAAGTGGAAGCAGCGATTCGAGCGACCAACTTAGTGACTGATGTTTGTGTAATTGGCCTTCCAGACGCTCACTGGGGGCAGATTGTGACAGCGCTTTACGTTCCTGCCTGTCAAACTACTTCGACTAATTTAAGCGATCGGTTGCAAGCACGCTTAAGCAAATTTAAGCAGCCTAAATATTGGATTTCAATCGAGCATTTACCGCGAAATCTCCAAGGTAAGATTAACTACGAACAGGCTCAAGCGATCGCCCTCAATTGGCTTCAGAATCGCTCCACTGCTTGAGCCATTCCTGCATCATTTCTGGTAGATCTTCCCGCTTTCTAATTGTTGGATTAATACAAACATGACGAGTGTGCGCTTGGCTTAACGGGCGATCGCTGGAGCCATCTGCAAAAATTTGGTAGTCAATTCTAAACTCTTGCTCTGAAATTAATGTTGGGGTGAGATGAATCAGTTCTTGATCACCGCAAAACATGGGTCGAAAAAAATCAACTTCTGCATGGGTGATGGGAATGGCGATCGCAGAGTTGCTGAAAAACTCTTTCAAATTAATTCCTGAGGCTGCCAAAGAGGCTTCATAAGCTTCATGACACATCGCCAACACATTGGCAAAGTAGACTACACCCGCTGCATCAGTGTCTTGAAAGCGAATGGTTCGAGAATAGATAAAAGGCATTGATTTTCTAGTTCTAATTAAGTGCTAACAGACTCAGCTTGTGGAGCTTGTTGTAGATAGCCTGCCGCCACACAATCCGCCACAATTTGCTCCACTAAGGGCCACAACTCCGGTGCTCCTTCCTGAACAGGCTGCATCCGCCACAACACTTGATCTGCTCTAATGCCATGCTTTTTCCAAGAAGCTCCCCCAGTTTGCTGATTGTTTAGAATCGGTTGGAGGCGATCGAGGGCAACGGCAAATTTGGCTTCTGGAGTCACTTGAGCTTCAAATTCTTCCCAGAGCGATCGCAACTCAGTTCCTTGGTCTGGAGGCAACAGCCCAAACAGGCGATCGGCAGCCGCCAATTCCCGCCCCGCTTTGCTTTGATTACCGCTGAGGTCGTAGCAGAACGTATCACCTGCATCAATCTCGACTAAATCGTGCAGCAACAGCAATTTGACAGCGTGTAATAGATTCACGCCTGCGGGCGCGTACTCAGCCAGCACGATCGCCATCAAGGCAATATGCCAGGAATGTTCTGCGCTATTTTCCTGCCGCGAAGCGTTGGTGAGCAACGTCTGCCGCAAAATCTGCTTTAGTTTGTCAATTTCGACAATAAAGGCAATTTGTTGAACGAGTCGGTTGGATGGCACAGCAAATCCCAATCAGTTCTAACCAGGTTTCTACCATGCCCTAGTTACTTCAGCCAAAACTCCAACAAAGCGCCTCGCTCTTGTAAATCTTGCCGCTGGTCATCCGTCAAACCCACTCCTACACCCAGGCGGCAACCTTTCACCCAAGCTCCAGCCCAACTAGTTTTGTTGAGGGTCGCCCCTCGCAGGTCTGTATTTCTCAAATCAGCATCTTGCAACTGAGCATAAATCAAGTCAGCTTTTACCAAACTGCTACCGTTCAGTTTCGCTCCTGTTAAATTCGCTCGAATCAAATTCGCTCCATCTAATGTCAAACCTGCTAGCTCCACACCACGCAAATCAGGAAACTTGACTCGACTAGGTTCAGCAAAAAAGCGCATTACACAAGCAACATTGGCATCAGTGTTGGGCATCAGCAACATGAAGTCGGCGTAGCGAGACAACCCCAACTGTTTCAGGATTTGCAGGCGATCGCTCACTTCCTGCTCCAGGAATCGGCTAGAGAAGGCTAACGAATCTGATGTAGTTGTTGGCAGCATAAGCTCCTCAAAATCTCGCGATCGGCTTTTCTCATCATTTTGCACTGGTCGCAAATTTACTGGTTTAGTACGGATATTACTGAGGCACTAAATACGAAATTTTCTATCTAGGAAATGTAGTTACTCATGTCAGACCTTTACGAGAGCAAGAACGATCCCATGCCTATCAATAACGACGCAGTCACGGTCAACGAAGATACAGTCGTATCAATTAATGTACTTGGCAATGACAGCAGTACCGATGGTAGCTTGCTCACTATTGTTAACTTTAGCCAAGCCACCAACGGCTCGGTTTCAAGTAATGGAGATGGAACCTTCACCTACACCCCAAACGCCAACTTCAATGGCAGTGATAGCTATACCTATATGGTCGGTTCGGGTACAGGTACTGAGAGCGCTACGGTGGCGATCACGGTTAGCCCTATCAATGACGAACCGATCGCTAGTAACGACGCTTTCACAACTAGTGAAAATACAACCATCACCATTTCTGCTCTACTAGCCAATGATTTCGATGTTGATGGTGATTTTCTCACAATTATTGACTTCACTAACGTTGCTAATGGCGTGCTGATCGATAATGGCGACGGCAGCTTCTCCTATAGTCCCAATTTTGGCTTCACTGGTGCTGATGGCTTTAGTTACATCATTAGCGATGGCAATGGAAATACCAGCCAAGCAAGTGTCACCATTTCAGTCGGTAATGGCTCTGGTGAAGGATTGGGTAGCATTAATGGCACACCAAGTGATGACACTCTGCCAGGCACTAATGGTAACGACACCATCTACGGCTATGGCGGCAATGACACGATTAGCCCTGGCCTAGGCTACGACTATGTCGATGGTGGCGAAGGGGAAGACACCTTAATCATTGACTACTCCTCCCTCGACTCTATGTCTGGCTACTCCTATGGCTATGGCAGTGGTTACTACTCTGGCTACAGTTACAGTAGCAATGGCTACAGCAACATCAGCTTTAGTAACATTGAACGCTTCAACATTACAGGAACGGCAAACAACGATTATTTTTACGGTGCTGAGCTAAACGACACCCTCAATGGTAATGATGGCGACGACGAAATCTATGGTGGTGGTGGAGCTGACATCCTCAATGGTGGCAACGGCAATGACACCATTTATGGTGGTGACGGTGATGCACTATTAACGGTGGAATTGGCAATGATGTCATTTTCAGCGGCAATGGAGCCGATACCATTGATGGCGGTGCTGGCGACGATGCTTTAAAGGATGTAGATTTCTCTGCAGATACAACTGGCCTTAATTTCAATGACACTAATCCCATTACTGGCAACATCACTTTAGCCAACGGCACAGTTGCTACCAACGTCGAGTTCATCGATGGTTTGACTACAGGCAGCGGCAACGACACCATCAACTTCAGCCGTCAGCGTAACAACACCATCAACACAGGTGCTGGCGACGACATCATCAATGCGGGGTTGGGGCAAGACTACGTCAATGGGGGTGAAGGAGAAGACACCCTCACTATTGACTACTCCTCGCTCGGCTACATGTATGGCTCTTCCTATGGCAATGGCAATGGTTACTACTCTGACACGTACAACAGTATCAGCTTTAGCAACATTGAGCGCTTCAACATCACAGGGACTGCCAATAATGACTCTATTTTTGGTGGGTACGGCGATGATGTACTCAATGGTGGGGCGGGGGATGATCTTATTTCTGGAAGTGGCGGAGCCGACAAAATTGATGGCGGTGCTGGCGACGATGCTTTAAAGGATGCAGATTTCTCTGCGGATACAACTGGCCTTAATTTCAATGACACTAATTCCATTACTGGCAACATCACTTTAGCCAACGGCACAGTTGCCACTAATGTCGAGTTCATCGATGGTTTGACTACAGGCAGCGGCAACGACACCATCAACTTCAGCCGTCAGCGTAACAACACCATTAACACAGGGGCTGGTAACGACAAAATTAACTCTGGCCTAGGATACGACTATGTCGATGGCGGCGAAGGGGAAGACACCTTAGTCATTGACTACTCTACCCTCGACTCCATGTCTGGGTCTGGCAATCCTTACTACTATGGCTATAACAGTAGCTATTACTCTGGATATGGAGTCAATGGCTACAGCAGCATCAACTTCAGCAACATCGAGCACTTGAATGTCACTGGAACTGCCAATAGTGACATTTTCGGAGGTGGTAGTGGCAGCGATGTTCTCAGCGGCGGGGCTGGTAATGATGTTATTTCTAGCCGTGGAGGTGCAGACCTCATTGATGGTGGTGCAGGTGAAGATGGATTAGGAGATGCAGATTTCTCTGCGAATACCACTGGACTCAGCTTCAGTGATGCAACTGCGATCGTGGGCAATATCACTTTAGCCAACGGCACAGTTGCTACCAATGTTGAGTTCATTGATGGCTTGACCACAGGCAGCGGCAACGACACCATCAACTTCAGTCGTCAGCGCAACAACATCATCAACACAGGGGCAGGCAACGACACGATCAATGCAGGTTTAGGACAAGACTTTGTCGATGGCGGCGAAGGAGAGGACACTCTCATCGTTGACTACTCCGCCTTCAACTCCATGTCCGGAGGTTCTGATTACTACAGCCCTAGAGGTGGTTACTTTGCAGGCTATGGAACCGATGGCTTCAGCAGCATCAGCCTTAGAAACATCGAGCACCTGAATGTCACTGGAACTGCCAATAATGACATTTTTGGGGGCATTGGTGGTGACGATGTTCTCAACGGTGGAGCTGGTAATGATGTGATTAGTGGGGGTGGCGGCGCTGACAAGATTGATGGTGGTGCTGGTGAAGATGCTTTGAACGATGCTGACTTCTCAACTGCTACCAAGAATCTCACTTTTGGAGATACTGGCAGCATCAGTAAGGAACTCAAGCTAGCCAATGGCACTGTTATCACCAATATCGAGTTTTTCGATGGGCTCACTACAGGTAGTGGTAATGACACTATCAACTACAGTCGTTACCGCAACAATACGATTAACACAGGTAGTGGGAACGACAACATTAATGCGGGCTTAGGAGCAGACACTGTGGATGGTGGAGCAGGTGATGATCTGCTCCACATCGATTACTCCTCTCTCAGCTACATGTATGGCTACAACTACTCCAATGGTGGTGGCTATTACTCTGGCTACAGCGCCAATGGCTACAACTCCATTAGCTTTAGCAACATCGAGCGTCTCAATATCACTGGCACTATCAGTAGCGATTCCTTGTATGGCGGCGATGGCAACGATACCCTCAGTGGTTGCTTTGGCAACGACTACATCTCCAGTGGCGCTGGCACTGACACGCTGAATGATGGAGCTGGCAGTGATACTCTCATTGGTGGTGCTGGGAATGACGCGATCGCCCTGACCAATGATGGTTTCTCTAACACCATTTTTTACACCAATGGTGATGGCAGCGATACAGTGAAGCAGTTCCGGAGAGGGGCTGGCGGGGACATCATCTCCTTTAGCGGCATTGGTGCGGTTGATGTCGTCAAATCTGGCAACGGCACACAACTACGGCTCAGTGATGGCATCAGCAACAACGCAGGTTTCGGCAAAGGTGCTTTACTAGTGACGTTAGCAGAGACAGCAGGCTTTGCAGCAGCCGACGTCAATATAAATCTGCTTTCAAACGATGGAGGCCAGTTCCTATTTGCTTAGTTCTGCTAAAAACAAGTCTGAAATTGTAATTAGCTAGTAAAAGAGGGGACAACGGGAAAAGTTTGTCCCCTCTTTTGCGTTCGTAACGACTGCTATCAGCATTACCTCACTTTGCGTTTAATCTAAGCTTTTTCTGACTGCGGCTAATCCGTACCAAGGGACATCTGGATACTCGTGATGCTCCCAGTGATAACCAAAGTGATAGCAGCTAAGAAATGACCAAACGCTTGAACAATTGATGCTAGTTGCCCGATGGCGATTGGTGTACCCTGCTGAAGGCTCGCGGTGAGGTAGATAAATCCCAAAGTAAAAGAGTTGCCAGGAGCTTAAAAGAAGTGGCAACAACCAAAATAACAACACATTAGCTAGGGGAACTTGAAACCCAAATAGCAAACTGTAAAAAACAATACTCATGCCAATTAGCAAAATCCAACTTTGCTTGCCTGACAGGTAGCTTTTCATAAAGTGAAAGTACCAAGCCGCAATACTTTGAGGCTCCTGATCGTAAAAATCTGGATCGCGGTTGGTGGCTGGAGCGCGATGATGTAGGCGATGGTTAGCTAAAAGATCTTGATAGGGCAGGAGGGCATAAAGGACAGAAACTACGGTGCCAATACCCTCGTTAATTTGGCGGTTTTTGGAAATAGTTCCGTGCATCGCATCATGAGCTGTAATGAATAGCCCAGTATGCAAAAAAGTTCTAATTAGAATAACTGGAATTAGACCAAAAACTTGTAAGCTAGAAATATCAATCGTGAAACACCATATTAAGCTTCCTAACCATAGGCTAGTGATAGTAGCAGCGATTAAAATTCCTGCATGAGAAGCTATAGAAATCGAAGATGATTCCTTTAATCTAATATCTAAATTTTGCATAATATCCAATTAAAAATTCGGGCGATCGCTAAACAGCAATCCGATTCAGTCAGGTTCGCTGCCGTACCGCAAACCGATCATCAAAAGCCGCTGTATCAAACTGCTAGCAAGAGCGCTGACTTTGTAGGGTGTCATAGTGCATCAGCGCTCTTAGCCACTTGGGAGATTAGACCCAGTTCTCTGGAGTGTCTAACCCCCACTCATGCTTCAGAAATTCTTGGTACATCTTTTCTCGCAGCATCATTTGCTCATACAAGCTGACTAGAAACTCCTGAGCTTGTTCACGGGACATGAGTTGAACTTGATCTGCGAAACTTCTAAGACTGAATTCTTGTTCTAAAGATAATTGGGTGGGGGAATTCATGACGGGCTCCTTGCCAAGTAAAACCAAGAGAGAGTAACAGTGAGAAAAAAGCTTTGAAGTGGATTTTGTAAACCTATGTAAACAAAGATAACAAATTATTTAGGAAACGGTTTCTATCTTCTGTAGAGTTACCTCTTTACAACCCTAGGTACAGGTAGGGCACAAAGCGGCCAAGTCTAGACCACTAGCGAGGTAGGGGCGTAACTGTTGCCACTTCCTCTAGTTCTGGATCTACCACTTGTAGGTGTTGTTCTAGTAGGGCCAGATTTCGGATGTTCGATTTATAAAAGGCATCGAACAAGTCACCAATCAGCGGTATCGAACCCACTACTGCCTCCAAGCCGATGTTGAAAACCATGCGGTACAACACAGGAGAAGGCAAACTAAATCGAGCTGCCAGGAAAATGATGTAAGCCGAGAAGGCGGTGCTTACAAGATCTCCTGCCCCTGGAATTAGCCCCATAATCGGGTCTAGGCCAATTCGGAAACCGATACCCGGAATTCGAATGGCAGTGTCCATCAAGCGGCTGAGCTTACGGATACGATTGAGTGTGAGGAGACGTTCAGTGTTGTTCATATCTTGATCGTCGCAAAGGCGTTAGGCGATCGCTTGTATCAGGAGAGAGAATGCAAACAGGGCTACTGCCTCGTCCTCGTGACTGAGTTGAGGATGGCTGAATATGCAATTGGGTAGGCTGCATCAAAACGGCGATCGCTCTCCCTGCTTCAGTCTCAGTGCGAACTATGAGACAATCACACTGTGTCTGATCTCTTGCAATCTGGCGAAATTCTTTATAGTCCCGGTGGTCACTTCTGCTACCGGATTGTGGGTCCTTGCTGTCGTTTGTTTGACCGTGAGCAATTGCCTTGGCCTTGTTGCCGGTTGGAATGGCGGGGCAAAGAACCGAGTTGGCGCAGGATTGGCAAGCGCTACGTACCTGATTTAGCCACCAAAACTCACCCTTCCTATGCAGTTGAGATTTTAGGTCAAGGTTGCTCTGGAAAAACAATTGAAATCACGCTTTACTCTGTCAAACTCTCCCCTGTAGAGCAAGAGTGGTGGTATGCCAGCCATAAAACCCCACAGGCTGACTTTCCGCTTGAAGCGGCTATCTCCGGTCTAGTTTCTTAACCGTCTCGTTCGTGGTCTTCAATCTAATGATGCAGATCCAGTAGATAGCGATCGCTCACTTGGGCAGCGACCGTTTCTAACAAGCTAACAGGGGCAGATGACACGAGTACAGAGGGATAGACAGCACTTTCCCAGTCGGGATGAATCACTAAAGTACAGTCGCCTTGAGCCATCGTGGGATATTGCAATGCGGCCCGCACCACCGCAACATCATCTAAGTGCAGCCGACCGGGAGGCGATCGCAGAGGCCAACCTGTTGCTGGATCAAAAAGATCTGCCAAATGCCCTAAGGATTCAAGTTCTAGCGCAACTTGATGCCCAAACTGCAAAAACTGTTCACGTCCTTGTCGCTTCTGGCCTTCTGTTGCCAGAGTTCGACTCAGCATCAAGCTAGAGCATTGTTGCAGCACGACCAAAATCGACAAAATCGGCTGCGACCAATCGGGCAGCAATTGGTCAGCGTAAGTCTGAATAAATTGAGTGGGCGAATGAACTGAATATTGCATTCGCATGCTGGGGATGAAATGTGAGGAGCGATCGCTTCTCCACTCTAACCGCCGTCACTTCCAATCTAAAATTCAATTTAAACGGCAACTCCCCCAGTGGATAACCAGCGTGGGGGAGAAGGGTTTGAGCGAAAGTAGAATCGTGACTAGACGAGTTTGAGGTTGGGATACTCCGCTATCATGTCGTCTGTGGTCAGAGTGTCATCCTCAGCTTGAGGAGTCCACAGAATCTCCACTGCTAGCAGTTGTTCGCTAGGGATAGCACCAATCTGGCTGAGTGCCCGTCGCAAATCTTCAGTGTTGTTGATGGCTGGGAACTGCCATTTACCTTGCGTCCCGACCAGGATGGTCACCACAATGTATTCACTGGGAGCTTGACTGGTGTTAGTCAATGCACCACCGGGTTCAGCAACAGTCAGGGCAGATGCGTCATTAGCTGACTTCAGTTGCCTACGAGTGTTGAAGTTGGTCAGAGTTTCCTCGCCAAACTTACTGCGCTCTGCTAAGGCTAACCGATTAAACTGAGCTTCAGCCGCGCTTAGACGAGTTTGCTGGCTTTCGGACCCAGCGTAGATCCAGTACTCTGGGTGACGCAGCAAGGCAAGAGAGGCTTCTTGCAGGACTTGAACCAACCCTTCCGAAGAGCTAGTATCCGCAGCTTCAGCGATGCGGTTCAGGTCAGCTTGCAGAGTTCGAGCTTCGGCCAACAGACCTACTTGCAGCTTCGCGACTGACACAGCAGGGTTGCTGGAGGAAGCATCATAGTCTAGGCTTTCGCCATCTGCGCCCGCACCGACTCGGCGGAATGTGCTGACGAGGAAGTTGGCGATCGCAAAGAAGATCAAGATACCAAATAGGCCACTTAATCCACCCGTACCACCTAAGAACGGAATAAAGAAGAGAGGAGAAAATCCACCGCCACCACCATAACCGTATCCATACCCACCGCCATAACCACCAGGGCCAGGAGTATAGCTACGGGGAGCAGAGTAAGTGGGGCCACGACTGGGGGCTCTGAATGAACCACCGCCAATGCGTCCACCGCTACGGGCTGCCAACGCACCATCGGCATTACTCAGTGCCAGAGTCAGCACTAGGCCAACCAGAAGCACGGACTTTAAAAAAGGTTTGATTACAGAAAAAAGTTTATTACGCATAAGGCGTGCCTATCCAAGCTGACGAAAAAACAATCGGCTCCGGCTAATTCCAAACTTCAATTCAAAATTTCAATTCGGAATGTTTTTAACCAGTTCATGATACTGGTGGACAACCACCTGCCTGCAAGTTTTAGAACTCGGCTTGAGGCGGCTCACCCTTTGTCAAGAGCCGTAAACCTAGGGCACACCTATACTGTACTGTCTTACTCCGGGGGTAGGGCATCAGTCTGGAGGGAGTTATCCGTACTCAAGCTGCCTAGGTATCGCTCCTAGTTAAAACAGCGATCGCTAACCGCCGCCCACAATGGTGACAATTTCCAGGCGATCGCCTTCTTGGACTTGGGTATCTGCCCAAAACTGCCGATGCAGAATTTCACCGTTATATTCAACGGCAATCAAACGGGGGTTGAGTCCGAGTTGTTCTAACAAATTTGGTAGAAGGATAGAGCGGGAACAAGTTTGGGGTTCACCGTTCACTTGCACCGTAATGGCATCAGACAAATTGGACAGACCAGACAGATCAGACATGAGGCTTGGCAATGCGTTCTTCGTAGGCGCGAATCGTTTGAATGCGGTGGAGCTGAGAGATGAAATATTGCGTAATTAAGGTGGGCTGATCGGCTTGCATAATGGCTCGCACCACTGCGACCCGCTCAGCGCCAGCAGCTAGAACATCATGAATATTATTCGTGTCAACGCCGCCAATTACAAACCAAGGCACTGCGGCATGTTCTTTGGCATAGCGGACATACTCCAGACCTGCGGCAGCTTTACCCGCTTTAGTGGGCGTTTCATACACTGGTCCCACGCCAATATAGTCAGCCCCTTCCTGAATTGCCTGTCGCATTTCCTCTGAGTTCGTGGTGGAGCGACCAATCAACCGATGCGGGCCTAACAGTTGCCGTGCCGTGGCGATCGCAATATCTTGCTGACCTAAATGCACACCATCGGCATCCACAGCCAGCGCTAAGTCTACTCGGTCATTAACGATAAATAGAGCGTTGTAATCTTGGCAAATTTGCCGCAGTTTTTTGGCATTGCTGAAACGCACATTGTCGTCTGCGGTTTTGTCCCGGTACTGCACCAGAGACAAGCCGCCTTGGAGGGCTGCTTCCACCGTGGCAAATAGATTCTCGGCGGGAGAAGTGACGAGGTAGAGGTGCGATCGCTCTAGGAGTTGCTGCCGTTGAGGTACCAGCAGATTACTTTCTAGGGTATAGACGCGATAGCGCATTTGCTTACAGGCCATGCCCATTTCTGGGGTGTAAATCTTGCCGTATTCTTCCAGCACTCGAAGGGCTTCTTCAACACGGCACAAGTTAACCTGCAAAACTTGCTCAATACTGGAGCGCTGCTCTTCTTGCGGGTGAGTGAGTTCTGTGCCTGGATCGCCTGGTGTATCGCGAGCCGCTCGCAGTTCTGGAGCATGCCAACGCGCCAATTCCTGCCGCATTTGCTTGCACTCGTCAGTCAGCGGTGCGCTGTTGAGGCCAAATCGACACCATTCTTCGACGATCCTCAAGCCTTCACGAGCCCGATCCAGATTGGCATCTAGAATGCGGTAGAGTGCGGGCTGCACGAGTTTACTCCCGGTAGATCTATCGCCCATTAGAACAACCCCATTCCCATTCATGTTTCATCCTAGCGCCAGATTCCCCCTTCCTAGATAAAAATTTCTCGCCCGGAGAAGTCGGGTGTTTGCTGGAACTAAAACCCATTGCAAAGCACATGCGGGGGTAGGGGCAATAAAATCTTGCTATTTGTCGGTTGTTTAGTTTAACTATTCTTAAGTTTCTCAGTCAAACTTTGCAGATGGGGCAAGAGACGGTTATTTTTAGCGGGTATCTAGGGTAAGATAGCTCCCGATTTTATCGCTTGTTTTGTATCGCTGATTGGTGGGCTGTGTGGAGCGCCAGCGATCGCTAAATTCAACTACTGCCTTTCACCCAGTGCGGTCAAGAGGAGATTTGTGAGTATGACCCCCGACAACTATCAATCCTTGATCCAGCCCCCCAGCGGTCATGTTGGCTGGTATGCAAGTAACCGTTTGTTTTCCCACAGCTTGATGGGCGTAGGTCTGACCATTGCGGCTTGGGCAGGTTGGTCTACGGAACCTGCGATCGCTCAATTTGATGGGTCTGATGGGTCAATGCAGCTAGCACAGGTGCCAGCTAGAGCCAGGGCCATGTCTAGCTTAAACTTGCTCTACGTTAATCCAGTCGCAGGCGATGACGCAGTGGGCAATGGCGGTGAACGGGCTCCCTTCAAAACTATTACGCAAGCCCTCAAAGCAGCCCAGCCCAACACGGTGATTGTGTTAATTCCGGGCACCTACAGCGCCCAGACTGGCGAGGTTTTTCCGCTCAAACTCAAACCCGGCGTGACGATTCAAGGGGATACTCGCACTCGCGGCAAAGATATTTTGATTCAGGGTGGTGCTCCTTACCTCAGCCCCACCTTTGCCAGCCAGAACATTACGATTCTCGGAGTTCACCAGGCAGGTTTAGCAGGCGTTACGGTCACAAATCCCAACCCGCGAGGCTATGGTCTCTGGATTGAATCAGCCAGCCCTGTGATTCTAGAAAACACATTTACAGGCAATACTCACGATGGCATCTCTGTAGTAGGAAGTAGTGCGCCTGTGGTGCGAGGCAACTACTTCTATGCCAATGGAGCCAATGGCATCACGATTTACGGCAACTCTCGACCCGAGGTGCGCGAGAATTTATTCATCAAAACTGGTTTTGGCATCAATGTCGCTCAGGATGCCGCACCAACCATCATTGGCAACCGGATTGTGCAGAACCAAGACGGGATTGTGGTTCAAGCTAACGCTCAGCCGATTATCCGGGGCAACTTAATTGAGCAAAACCTGCGGGATGGCGTGGTGGCGATCGCCCAAGCTCGGCCTGATCTGGGCAGTGCAGCTGATCCTGGCGCTAATATTTTCAGCAACAATGGTCGGTTTGACATTAACAGTAGTGCTTCGAGTCAAGCAGTTTCTGCTTTCGGTAATGAACTGAGTAGCGATCGGACTAGGGGACGCATTGATTTAGCTGGCACAGCTTTAGCAAGCACGGCAAGCACAACTCCTTCGGTTAGCGTTGCCCCCACCTCCTCGCCTGCTAGCATCGCTGCCCGACCAGTCACCAATTCTGACAAAACTGCGACCATCGCTCCGTTGGAAGTGCGGGTCGAGCCTTTCAAGCCAGCCAGCACAGCTCAGGCGATCGCAACTGCTCCAACAACGCCAGCTTTACCCACTGTCAAAGCTGACTTTCCTGCGTTAAAGATCTTACCCAAAGCTGCCCCTCCAGCGGAGCCAACCGTTTCTGTTAAACCAACCACCGTTCCTACCCCAGTGGCAGCTTCAGCTCCCCCCAAATCACCTGTAGTTGAGGTTGCGGCCAAAGTACCACCCGCAGTTCCAAAACCAACCGTTGGAACTGTGTCCGAGCCGCCACCTCCTACAGCTAACGTTACCAACTCAACGGTTTCAACTTCTTTGGCTACCCCTGCGACAGTGGTAGTGGCCAACCCGCGCCCCACAGTCACCACAACCAAACCTGTCACCACTGAACCCGTTGCGATCGCGATCGAGGTACCGACCCTCGAACCCGCAACTCAGCCAGTCGCAACTCCGGTTGAGGTGCCGCGTCCAAAAGCCATCAGTCCAGTGTTACAGCCATCTCAGGCATCTCAGCCATCTGTCACCAGACCTCCTATTAGCAGTGCGATCGCGATTGAGGTACCACCACCTGAAGCGGCCCCCGCGATCGCTACTGCGCCGTCTAAACCAACAGCCCCGGCGATCGCAACTGCTCCACCTAAAGCCCCAGCGGTTCCCAGTATGACTGCCGCCGCTTTCCCGGTCCCGACCGAGTTAAAGCCGACTAGCAAGAAGATAGAAAAGCCAGCCGCGAAGGTAGCAGCCCAGCCATCTCCCGCTTTGCGCCCTCAACCGATCGCTGCCTACTCCTTCCGAAATCGGCGACCTGTGCCACCACCCATTAGCACAGCGCCGCGCTCCAATCCATCCAACTCCAAATCTCGCCAAGCTGCTCAGCAAATCACGTTGCCTCCCATCCCCAAATCTGGGACCACCGCGATCGCGATTCCAGTGCCACCGCCAGAGACAACTCGTACCAGCCCAGTCCGAGTAGCGGCTCGGCCTAGTCGTAGCCTCCAGTTACCCGTTTTGCCACCCAAGCCTGTTGCTGCTCAACCTGCCACCCCCGCGATTGTAACTGCTGCTCCTTCTACCAGCATCGAGATTCCGGTGCCTGCGCCTGAGACTAGCGCTGTTATCCCGACCATGCCTCCAGTGCCTACTTCAGCGCCAGCAATCGCGGCTATCCCTCAACCTAGCTCTCCCTCTATCAGCGGTGATGTCTTACCGGTACCGGGACCAGACATTCCTGTAGGTAGGGGAGGCGGAGATTTGCCTAGTGTATTGGTGGCGAGTAATCCCCTAGATGGCACCAACAGCCTGCCTTTCCCGAACCAAGGTGCGGCTTTGGGGTCGCGCTACCGCGTGGTAGTAGAGGTTGAGAGTGAGGGTGAGCAAGCGGAAGTTGCCGCGATCGCTCCCAACGCTTTTCGCACTTTATGGAATGGGCGCATGGTGATGCAGGTCGGCTCCTACAGCAACCGCGACAATGCAGACAAAATGATGCAGACGCTGAATAGCCAAGGGTTAAAAGCGGCGATCGAACCTTTAAATTGAAGATTGGCCTGCAAACACCATTTCAGCAGGCCCCGTCATATAAACCCGTTGGTCTAGCTCGGACCATTCGATTTCGAGCGGACCACCAGGAAGCTCAATCGTGGCGCGGCGATCGCAGATGCCGTTCAGCACTCCCGCGACCAGCACTGCACAAGCACCTGTCCCGCAAGCCAATGTGATACCCGCACCGCGCTCCCAGACTCGCATCTTTAAGTAGTCGCGGCGCACCACTTCAATGAATTCGGTGTTGGTGCGTTGGGGAAAAACGGCGTGATGCTCGAATTTGGGACCGATGGTTTCGAGAGCGATCGCGGCTACATCTTCGACAAACGTGATGCAGTGTGGATTGCCCATGCTGACACAAGTTACATCCCAAGTTTGGCCAGCCACTTCTAGGGGTTGGGCAATCACTTTTTGGTCTGCTGCGGCCAAGGTGGTTGGAATTTCTGCTGCCAGCAAATGGGGTTGACCCATATCTACTGTCACTTGACCGTTGGCTTCAATCTTGGGTACCATCACACCTGCCAGGGTATGAATTTTGTAGGATCGGGGCAACAAAGACTCCGAACTCACATTGGCATCAGCAGCTTCCAAATCTACTAAGAACTTAGCTAAGCACCGAATGCCATTGCCACACATTTCTGGCTCGGAACCATCTGAGTTAAAAATCCGCATTGTGTAGTCGTGGCCATCTTGATCTGGCAACGCAAAGATCACGCCATCTGCGCCAATTCCAAAGTGGCGATCGCACCACTTCACGGCTTGTTCTGGCGTGAGGCAAGGTTCTGCGGAGGTGCGGTTATCAATCAAAATGAAATCGTTGCCTAATCCGTGGTACTTGATAAACTCAATTCCCATAAACTTCTCCCTTAAGGTCGCAACCACTGTAAGCTGAACTGGGCAATTTAATGTTTAGCAATTTTCCCATAGCAAAGGATCGGAAGTTATGAGCAGCGAACTAGAAACAGGTTTGCCGAGCATTCGCCAACTCCAAAACTTTATTCGAGATGGTAAAGAAGTAGAGCTAAAGCTCTTGACTGGAGATTTGCTCACAGGCAAAATTCGCTGGCAAGATCAACACTGCTTTTGTTTGAGCGATCAGTATGATCAGCCCACTTTAATTTGGCGGCAAGCGATCGCTTTCATCAAACCCAAAATGTAGTCCGACTGCCCTCTATGGATAGGAGCCATCCTGCTACTTCTAGCTCTACAGTTCGCGGAGACTATCGGGTGGCAGGAACTCCTGTAAGGTTTCGCTAACGTTCGCCTTCACCACCGGAATTTGTAACATCGGCAGTTGCAAGGCGGGAGCAATCCACTGGCGCACCTGCACCAAAGAATCTCGGTTGCCACATAGCAGCAGGCGATCGCTCACCAAAATATCGGTGTCCCCAGTAGGAAAGCGGATAAATCTACCTTCCCGGCGGATAGCTTGCACCTGTACGTCATATTGCCCTTGTAGGTCTAGCTCAGCTAACGTTTGGCCTGCCACCGGACTCTCTGCGGGCACCATTAGCCATTGGCAAGAGGAACTTTCCTTGGGAACTGCTGCTTCTCCCCGAGCTAGCTCATCAAACGCTGCCACTTCTTCTGACTGCCCCACAATCAAGAGGCGATCGCCCGGTTCTAGAATAGTTCGCGCGTCTGGATAATCCACCTCATTACCACCCGCGCGACGAATCGCCATCAAACTCACACCTGTGAGGCGGCGCAAATCTGTTTCCTCTAGGGTCATTCCCAGCAACGGCGAATGCTCTGGCAAGCCATACCACTTGCTGTTCATATCCTGAGCTGCCACCCGCAGGTCGCGCGAAATTTGGTTGGCGGTGCGCTCCGGTCGTAGTCCGTAGTAGTGACTATTGCGAATTTGCTGCACTTCTAGCTGAATGCTGGAGAGAGGAGCGCCCATGCTAGTAAGTAAGTGAGTCGAGAGTTCTAGGCTCGCTTCAAATTCTGGCTGCACCACTTCACGCGCCCCCAGTTGGTAGAGCAATTCAATGTCTTTATCTTTATTGGCTCGCACTACCACATCTAAATCGGGCGCAATTTCTAAACAGCGTTTGAGGGATAAGCGAGTACTCATGGGGTCGGGTAGCGCGATCGCCATACCCTGCGCTTTATCCACGCCTGCCTTTTCCAACACATGCAAGCTGCCCGCATTGCCATAGACGTAGGGGATTTCGGCATCTCGGAGTTGTTGAATCCTTTGTTCCGATTGCTCAATCACCAGCACTGGGTACTGGTGTTCCTGCAACAGTTGCACAATGTTGCGTCCGACTCGGCCATAGCCACAAACCACCACATGATTTTTTAGGGACACTTCTTCTGAAGCTGCCAATGGCAAATCAGTTCGGTCGAGATGCCGCTTCAGCCAAGGCCAAGATTCCGCCCAGACAAATAATTGCGGCACCAAGCGCAACAAGAAAGGGGTTACCACCAAGGTCACCGCTGTCGTGCCCAGAATCAGCAAGTAAACCCGCCGAGACACTAGCCCCAAGGCTTGTCCTTCGCTCGCGAGCACGAAAGAAAATTCACCAATTTGGGCTAATCCGAACCCGGCAATCAAAGCTGTCTTTAGTGGGTAGCGAAACAGAGTGACCAGAGGTGTGATGATGAGAAACTTGCCCACCAACACTAGTGCAACTAAGCCCAGGATCAGCTCCCAATTGTTCCAAAGAAACACAGGGTCAATCAGCATCCCGATCGCGGCAAAAAACAAGCTGGCAAAAATATCCCGCAACGGCTCCACGTAAGTCAGCGTCTGGTCGGCGTACTCCACCTCCGAAATCATCAGCCCCGCCACAAAGGCTCCCATTTCAATTGAAAGCCCCAAATGCTCTGTCAGCAGGGCAATCCCTAAGCAAAGCGCTACCACACCTAGCAAGAATAGTTCGCGGCTCTCGGTGCGAGCCAGCAACCGCAATAGGGGAGGAATAATCCAGATACCAACCGCCACTGCCCCCGCCGCAAATAAGCCAATGCGTAACAAGGCCCATCCCACCGCAATTCCGATCGCTTCGGCAGGCTGATCGAGGGCAGGCAATACGGCTAGCATTAAGCCCAACGCCAAGTCCTGCACCACCAAAATCCCCAGCATCACCTTGCCGTGGGGGGTTTCAGTTTCGTTGCGCTCCATCAAGCACTTGAGCACCACTGCCGTAGACGACAACGACAGAATGGCTCCCAAGAAGACGCCTTGGGCAGGGGAAGTGACCCAACCCATCGTGACTGAGGCGATCGCTGTCACCAAAATCGTTAGGGCAATTTGCAACCCACCGCCGCCCAAACTGATCGCTTGGACTTTCTTCAGCTCGGCAAATGAGAACTCGACCCCTAAGGCAAATAGTAAAAAGGCCACTCCAAACTGGGCCAACGTTTCTACTTGGACGAGTTCTTTAATTAGCCCTAAACCAGCAGGTCCAATAATTACTCCACCCAGCAGGTAGCCCAACAAAGCCGGCTGGCGTAGTAAAGCCGCAATCAGTCCCCCTGCCGCAGCCGCAGCCAAAACAGTCACCAGATCGACGATCAGCCTAAAGTCTTCTTGCACAGGTTCTTAAAAAAATGAGAGAAATATTAACGTCTACAAACTTCAGAATAAGAGGTTTTTACGACTCTGGGGAGAGTACAGCGGAGGTTTAGCTAGGAAAACGTCGCGATCGCACCGTTATTCGCCGCTCATCTTAAGAATTGGTTGACTCCTAGGAAGTTACTCCTCTAAAATTTGTCCCGAAATGACTGGACAGACTTGGAAACAGATACAGAAATACTTAGTCTAAGTCTGACAGTAGGTCTGACAATAGTCGTGAAGGACATCTTGAGATTGTGATTGCTTCCCCTCCATCTCACCGCTTCAGGAATTGGTTGTTTCAGCTCGGACTCGCACCGTTAGGCGTGGCTACAGGAGCGATCGCCTCAATGACTCCTGCTCAAGCCCTACAAGTTCAAATTACGCCTACAGCCCCCCAGCTTGGAGACACCATTTCTGTAGTCGTGCGGCAAGATAACCTGGAGGTCAGCAGCAGCCCCAGAGTGACCTTAGGGCAGCAAACCTTTGATACTTACCTCATCGGCCCCAATCGCTTCCGAGCTTTATTGCCAACTACCCCCCTCGATAAACCTGGCACGCTGAAGATTCAAGTCACTGGGGAAGGGCAGGTGAAGAATTTGGCAGTGCAGCTCCGCAATCGCTCCTTTCCAACTCAGAGCATCTGGCTCCCACCGAGCAAAGATGAGGACATTAGCGATGCCGAATTTAATCGCGTAGACGCCTTCAAGCGTTTAGTGACGCCCCAAAAATTCTGGAGCGGTCCTTTTGTGCGGCCTAACCAAGGAGAAATCACCACAATTTATGGCATTCGCCGCTACTACAACGGCGTATTTGCCAAAGATTATTACCATTCAGGCGTGGATTATGCAGGAGCCACAGGCTCCCCTGTCGTTGCCGCCGCAGCGGGACGAGTCGCCCTCGTCGGTCGTGAATCCCAAGGGTTTAAGATTAATGGCAATGTCGTTGGGGTTGACCACGGCCAAGGCGTGCAGACGATTTATTTACACCTGAGTCGCATCAATGTAAAGGAAGGTGATATGGTCCGAGCGGGCCAAGTGATTGGCGCAGTCGGTTCTAGTGGAGCTTCGACTGGGCCACATTTACACTGGGGCTTGTATGTGCAAGGAAAGGCTGTAGACCCAGTACCTTGGCGTTATCAAGGCATGGAATAATCTTGTGGGAAGTTTTGGTAAATTTCGTCCAACAGTACGATTCTGGGGCAAACTAAAGCAAGGTGCTTGCAGCAAGGTTGCCCATTTGTAAGATGGTGGCGGGGAGCGAAGAGGCGTTATGAGTATTGAGAAAATTGTAGAGCAGGCCTTGCAGGACGGTTACCTCACACCAGCGATGGAAGCTGAGGTGGGTCGCATCTGTGACACGGCTTCCGAATTATCGATTGAGGAATATATGGCCCTCGATCGCTTGATGGGAGCGTTACTAACGGGTGAAGTTGTGGCTGTACCCAGAAAGCAGTTCATCAACGTGATGGAAGAATTGGTGCTAACTGAAGCGATCGCTCGGGTCGCCGAAATTGAAGCCACGAGTGATTGCACTTTAGATTTAGGTGATATTGCTGCCTACGCCTTAAACCGTCTGCCACCCCTCTACGCCACCACTGAAGAAGGCGCTAACTATCAGCGCAACCGCGCCAAAGAAGAACTGCATGGCTTGATTGCACAACAGGTGAGTGAAGCGATCGCCCGTAACCTAGACCGACCGGAGTTCTTCCCCGAACGGCAAGCGATCGGCAAAAACTCTGGCGATGAAGTGTTAACTCAAGTCAGTACGTTGCTCCAGGTTTACGCACCCAAGTTTGAACCCCAGCCCTCCGATAACTAATTGCATTGGCAGATTTTGGGTGGTGTAGGTTTCATCTACACCACCCAAATCATTACCTATGTAAATCCTTTTAAGGCTGCACTATGACTGGCGTTCCTTCGGCAACTTGCTGATAGAGCGCCACAATATCTTGGTTTCGCATGCGCACACAGCCGTGGGAAACAGCCTGACCAATTAACTCTTCCTGATTCGTGCCGTGAAAGCCAATTTGGTTGTGGCCATCGGACCAAAAACCGATCCAGCGCAGTCCCAAAGGGCTATCAGGTCCAGCGGTGATGAGCTGCTCGGTAATGGGGTGCTGCCAAACTGGATTAGTTTGCATCTGAGTGATGGCAAAAGTGCCTGTAGGCGTCTCCCAGCCTACTTGACCAATCGCAATTGGGTAACTCGCTTGCAATTTTTGGCTGCGGTACAGAGAAACCTTGCGATCGCTCAAATCTACCACAAGGCGAGTTTGAGCTTGAGCTAGCGTGACAGGCTTAGGCTTCAAGGACGCAGAAGCAGTCTTAACAGGTTGAAGCGGTAGGTTAATAGCGGGTTGCTGTGGGGTGAGGGAAGCAGCATTGGTCTGCGATCGCACCAGCAACGTTAAAAAAGCTGCGCCTAGGCACAGCAGCATAAAACTACGAGTGATCGATTCATCTCTAATCATGACTTCGTCACTTCATTGCGCCACAAACAGCTCCAGCACTAGCCAAAATCTGGATTCAACTTCTATTGTCAATCTACTCTGTCAAATTCCAAAGGGGCTATCTGTCTCTCAGGTGGTTTTTGTAAACCCTTTTTTCAGCAACCACGCATTTTTGTCAATAACAACTCTACTTAACTGCGATCGTTCCCTGAAGCACTAAAGCTGTAGCTGCTTCGCAATTAAGTGGTCTAGCAAAGAAATAGCCTTGAGCATACTCACACTTCAAAGCTTTGAGTTGCGCCAACTGCTTAGCAGTTTCCACTCCTTCGGCAATTATGTCCATGCCTAAATTCCAAGCTAGGGTAACGATGGTGCGGACAATTTCTAAGTTCTCGCCATCAATATCGATGCGGTTAATAAAGGAGCGATCGATCTTTAGCGTGTCAATGGGGAAGCGGTGCAAATAACTGAGTGAAGAGTAGCCAGTGCCAAAATCATCAATAGCTAGCTGAATCCCTAAGCTTTTGAGCTGTTGCAGCATCGTTGTAGCCACCTCAGCATTTTCCATCACCACACTTTCAGTAATCTCCAGCTTTAAGTAGCGAGGATTCAGATTCGTTTCTTGCAGAATTTGACTAATTTGGTCTACTAAATCAGGCTGGACAAACTGACGGCTGGAGAGGTTGACGCTGACGATGAGTGGACAAGGCGAGGAGATCAGTTGGTGCCAGACAGAGAGCTGATGGCAAGCCTGACGCAATACCCACTGACCAATCGGTACAATCAGCCCAGTTTCTTCGGCCAAGGGGATAAAGTCGGCAGGCGAGATCAAACCCCGCTCTGGGTGATTCCAACGAATTAAGGCTTCAAAACCCATGATGCGATTGGTTTTGAGAGACACAATCGGTTGGTACTGTAGCCAAAATTCTGGGGCTTCTGTTTCTCCAGAAATGGCTTGATCCTGAGTCTTGGCGATCGCTCGTCTGAGGTCATGCTCCAGTTGCATATGGGCCAGCGTCCCCCGATGCATGGAAGCATCAAAGATTTCGTAGCGCGTGCGGCCCATCGCTTTCGCTTGGTATAAAGCCAAATCTGCATCACGCAGAATTTCTTCAGGTTGGCTGTAATCGGTACAACTGAGGGCAATGCCAATACTCGCTGTGGTAGAAATTTCGTGACCGCTGAGATAGAAGGGCAGTTGCAATTCTTGCTGTAGACGTTCTGCCACTCGAATGGCATCTTGAACGTCTTTAATATCTTCTAGCAGGATCGTAAACTCATCGCCACCGAATCGGGCAACGGTATCGCCAATTCTCAGGCAAGATTCCAAGCGCCGGGCGATCGCCACCAACAGTTGATCGCCAACCAAATGCCCTAGAGTGTCATTCAGGGTTTTGAAGTAGTCCAAATCAACAAAGAGTAAAGCAAACACAGCACCAGAACGCCGCTTTACATGCTCGATCGCTCGGCCCAAACGGGCCATAAACAAGGCTCGGTTGGGTAACCCTGTGAGGACATCATGAAACGCATCATGCCGCAGCCGTTCTTCAATGCGTTTGCGCTCAGTGATATCGAACTGAATGGCTAAATATTGAAAGGGTTGTCCTTGCTCGTTGAGGTAAGGCACGATGGTTGTGTCTACCCAATAGTAAGAACCGTCTTTGGCTTTATTGCGAATTTCTCCTTGCCAAACTTTGCCTTGGTCAATAGTGGACCATAAGCTTTGAAAAAATTCCTTGGGGTGACAGCTAGAATTAAGCATCCGATAATTTTGCTGCACCAGCTCTTCACGGGCGTACTGGGATAGCCGACAGAACTTGTCATTCACATACTGCATCACGCCAGTCGTATCTGTCAGAGCCACAATGGCAGCTTCATCCAGCGCGAGCTTGATGTTGGACAACTCTTGCTGTACATTTTGGAGCTTTTCCTGCCACTGCTGACATTCAGGTTGCTGAGGGGCGATCGCTTCTGAATGCAAGCAGTCTGCTGAAATTGGCGGCTGCTCACTTGCATCCTGGCTCTGTATGTCCCGCTGCTTAGTGTCCATATCTTTTCTCGGATGGGTGTCCCGCTACATTCATAGTTCCCTCCTGTTAGGGGAAAACAGAGTTTAGGATGAAGGCAGGACGTAACGTATTGTTTACATGTTGTGGGCATGGATTGGCAGGAAGTTTCTGGTAACTGGGTTTTAATTCCGCCGCGACCCATCGCGATCATCCATTTCTTGGGAGGAGCTTTTGTTGCGACTGCACCTCACGTCACTTACCGTTGGTTGCTAGAACATCTCAGCCGCCAAGGCTATGTAATCATCGCCACTCCTTTTGTCAACACGATGGATCATGGTGCGATCGCCCATCAAGTGCTGCGGAACTTTGAACGAGCCTTTGCGCAACTCCAAACCAGAGGATTGCTGCAAAAGCGCTACCTCCCCATTTACGGCTTGGGACATAGCATGGGCTGCAAGCTACATTTACTGATTGGCAGTTCGTTTGCTGTGGAGCGAGCGGGGAATATCTTAATTTCCTTCAACAACTATGCTGCCCGCGATGCCATTCCCTTAATGGATCAGCTTTCGCCTAGCTTTGCCGTTGAGTTCACACCATCTCCGCTAGAAACGATGGCTTTAGTTGCTGAGCGCTACCAAGTACGGCGAAATTTGCTGATTAAATTTACCAACGATACGCTGGACCAAACCATAACCATGAGTGAAGTGCTGAAGGAGCGTTTTCCTGACATGGTGACGCTGCAAAAGCTACCGGGCAGCCATACCACTCCTCTGGGTCAAGATGTGGCTTGGAAGAGTGGCTCAGTTTTCACCCCGCTAGACGCGATCGCCCAATGGATGAAGCAAGAGGTGTATCGGGAACTCAATCAACTCAAGCAATCAATTCTGCTTTGGCTCGATCCATTTATGAAGCTGTGAAATTATACGTTTATGGCTGTGACTCCTCGGCTATTGACTGATCCATTTTTGCAACTGCCGACTCCTACTTCCATCCGGGTCGTCTGGTTCACAGAATTTCCTGGTTCCCAACATTTTGTTACCTATGGGCCTGGCTTAACGACACCCGCCGAGAAAAGTCGCGATCGCACTGTCATGGCAATTAGTAGCCAGCTTAGTCGGACCCGTGAAGATCAAAAGTCACACTTGAATTCCCAAGTTATTGATCTGATCAATGCTAGACCTGAGGAACGGCAGATTTGGCGGCATGAGGCGATCGTGAACAATCTCACGCCAGGAGTGCGGGTGCCTTATCAAGTAACGAGTGTGCAGGATGAGCAAGTAATTACGAGTCGAGTTTTTAGCTTGATGGCTCAGCCCACCCCACAAACGGCCCTCAAGATTTTGCTGACGTCCGACCATCAACTCAAATCTTTGGTTTCGGCGAACTTACAAAAGGTGGTGGAAACGGTTGGCGCCGTAGATGCGGTGTTTTTTGCGGGAGACTTGGTTAACATTCCCGATCGCGCCTCCGAATGGTTTGATGACAATCGTGGCGGAGCCTTCTTTCCAGTGTTGCAAGGCCGAGCTGCCTACAAGCTGGAGAAACAAGGGCAGGAAACTATTTACCGGGGAGGCAAGATTATTCAGCATGCACCTCTGTTTACCACGATTGGTAATCATGAGGTGATGGGCCGCTTCTCAATGGAGAATTCCTTAAGTAGCCAATTTGACGATGCCGTCCCTCGGGCGATCGCCTCAGCTCGTTATCCAGAGCAAGTACCGAGCCAATCCGCAGACGATGCCAGAACTCGCGCGGCTTGGATCAAAGATCATTCCTTCAATACAGATACCTACGAAGAGATCTTTACGCTGCCTACCAGTGAGACAGGCGGCAAAACTTACTACGCGGTTACTTTTGGCGACATTCGTTTAGTGGTTCTATACGCAACCAGCATTTGGCGTGTCCCAGAAATTGGCCCTGAGGTTCGCGGCAAATATAGTGACCCAGTCCCGCAGGAGAATCAGGAGGCCAAAGAGCTATCTCAACTCAACCAAGATGCTTGGGGCTATGGGCAACACATCTTCGAGCCGATCGCCCAGGGAAGCCTCCAGTACAGGTGGTTACAGCAGGAATTAAACAGCCCAGAGTTTCAAGAAGCCAAGTACAAAGTGGTGATGTTGCACCATCCTCTCCACTCCTTAGGCGGCAATGTTGTCCCGCCTTACACCGACCCCGTAACTGTGAGCGATCGCGCTCCAGATGACACGATCCAAGCGGTTCGCTATGAGTACCCCCAAGAGAACAACTACTTGATCCGAGACGTGATGCCACTGCTAGAGGCAGCAGGCGTGCAGTTAGTGTTCTACGGTCACTGCCATTTGTGGAACCGATTTGTCAGTCCCAGCGGCATGCATTTTCTCGAAACCTCTAATGTGGGTAACTCTTACGGTGCTTATCTAGAACAACCCAGGCCAACAGCTCCCAGATCTGACTCAGCGACTGGTACAGCGGTCGGCAATCCTAACGGTCTAGCGCCTGTGGTCCCGACGATCGCGCCACTTAAAGATGAGAATGGGCGATCGCTGCCGTATCTATCGAGCAACGATCTCACCGCATTCAGCATTTTCAACACAGCCGATGGCACGGTTAGTAGCTATTACTTTGATACCCGTCAGCCTCAATCATCGGTGATCAAATTTGATGAGTTCCAGCTCCTGCAAACTTCACCCACTAAACCAGCAACGCAGAGTTAGTCGGTGAAGCTAGTTTTTGGGTTTTGATTGGAATTTCAATCCGAAATTCTGTGCCTTGCCCGGGAGCTGAGCAACAAGTTAGTTCACCGCCATGCTTGTCCGTCACAATTTGATAGCTGATTGATAAGCCTAGTCCTGTTCCCTTTCCTAACGGCTTGGTGGTGAAGAACGGATCAAATAACCGTTGTCTGACGGCTTCTGTCATACCTATGCCGTTGTCGGCAATTCGGAGCACAACTCGATTGGAGTCTAGGACTGCGGTCTCAATGCGAATAAAGGTTGGCTGAGCTGATTGATCTGTAGTGGCTTGGTGCAACTCATCTACAGCATCGATCGCATTAGCGATTAGATTCATAAAGACTTGGTTGAGCTGTCCTGCATAGCACTCAACCATTGGCAATGGGCCATATTTCTTGATCACTTGAACGCCAAACCGCCCCACTTTCTCCTTAAAACGATGCTGTAGCAATAGTAAAGTGTTGTCTAAACCTTCATGAATATCCACAGGCTTCATCTCTGATTCTTCTAAGCGAGAGAAGTTGCGGAGAGACAAAACAATTTGCCGGATGCGCTCTGCTCCCACCTTCATGGAAGACAGCATTTTAGGTAAGTCTTCAGTTAAGAAATCAAGGTCAATTGCTTCAGCTTTGGCTTGAACTGTTTCAGCAGGATGAGGATAGCTTTGCTGATAAATCTCCAGCAAATTTAGCAAGTCTTGAGCGTATTCGTTGGTATGGCTCAGATTGCCATAGATAAAGTTAATGGGATTATTAATTTCATGCGCAATGCCAGCGACCAATTGCCCTAAGCTGGACATTTTTTCAGTATGAATGAGTTGCGACTGAGTCTTTTGTAGCTCCTTGAGAGTTTGCTCTAGTTGTTGGGTACGTTGACGCAGATGATCCTCGGATTCTCGTAGCGCTGCATCTGCTATTTGACGCTCTGTAATATCTTCATAAATCCCTAAAATTCCTACAACTTGACCTGCGGCATTATGCAACGGAATCTTACTGCTATCTAACCAAGCTTGCTTGCCGTCCGCTTGCAGTTGCGGCTTAATGATGTGATATTCTGGCTGATTTGTTTCGATGAACTGGCGATCGCAACTTTGAAAAAACTCGGCTTCTTCTGGTTTCCAAGCTAACTCATAATCTGTGCGGCCTACGATTGCTTCTGATGCTGCTAAGCCTGCATCCAGGGCAAAGCTACGATTGCAACCCAAATAAACTGACTCGTGGTCCTTCCAGAAGATCGCTTGTGGAATTGTGTCGATCACCAGCTTCAACATTTGTTGGGAGTCACGCAAAGCGATTTCCATCCGTTGGCGTTCTACAATCTCATCTTCCAGCTTTTGATTGGCGGCTTCGAGTTGCGCTGAACTGGGTAACGATAAAACTTGAGGAATCAAAGACCTTAACTCCAAGGCAGTGTAGAAAGAAACTGCCGCAGTGATAGCTTTGAGGAAACCCGATATCCAATAATGGGGGTGCCAAAGCGTCCAGATATCCATTAAGTGGGTGGTGCCACAAGCGACAATAAAAATACCAAATAAAATAAAAATCCCATTGAAAGGAATGTCCCGCCGCTTGTGGACAAAGTATACCAACATCAGCGGAATCGAATAGTAAGCTAGGGCAATAATTGAGTTGGAAGCAATATGCAGCCAAACCAGTCCGGGTTGCCAAAGATAGCAATGTCCATGCGGAATAAACTGACTTGAATCTAAAAATGTTTTCAAGAATTCCGGCATAAACCTACCTCAAAAAATTGCCACAGCAAGAGATATTTTTCAACATCTTAACTAAAGCTCAAAAATTTTTGTTTCAAGAAGCAAAAATCTATAAAACAAAATTTGAGCATTCCAGGATTCATACAAATTCTGTATCTCAAGTTTCACTCAACTCGATTTATAATTCGCTAGCACCCTAAGCAATCACTCCACAGTGTTCTTAAGCTTCTCTCTAGTAATACTCCATTCACTTGAAAACTAACCTGACAATTATTCGGTATTAGCCAGTTCAATTCTGAGAAATCAGTCCGTGATGGCACTGAATCAATATCAATGAATTCAGTAATCCGGATATTTTTTATTAGTAAATTATGCAGTTGTAGAGTTTTTATCAATTGATAGAGCAATCAAAATCAACTACTTACAGTCTTAGAAGCTCTCTTGTCAATTCGATTGCACGGCTTTTGATGCCTCAACAGCCTAGCCCTGCCAGAGCACGAAAAAACTAGAAGAGCGGAGTATATTAGTTGATGGCAGAGGCTCGTACAGGTGTCAGAAGGCATCGTCTCTAGGCGATCGCTGATGATCCTTAACTGGGCTGCTAACTACTTGGCAGAGTTGCCGCTTCGTATCTGGTTCCACTCTATTCATCGTTGCTATGACATCTGAAAAACAAGATTTGGCAGATTCTTCCGGGCAGTCAGGGTTCTGGAAATCCCAACGAGAAAATTTTCAGATTCTAGCGATCGCTTTAACTTTGGCCCTTTTCATTCGTGCCTTTGTTGCAGAACCTCGCTTTATTCCGTCTGACTCAATGGTGCCAACTTTATTAGTTGGCGATCGCTTGGTGGTGGAAAAGCTTTCTTACCGCTGGCACCCACCGGAAACGGGCGATATTGTCGTCTTCGATCCACCATTGCAATTGCAGACCCAGGGTTATAGCAAAGAGCAGGCTTTTATCAAGCGCATTATTGGCCTGCCTGGTCAGATTGTGCAGGTACAGCAGGGCAAGGTTTATGTAGATAACCAGCCGCTGAAAGAACCGTATATTGCCGAGCCACCTGCCTATGAGTGGGGGCCAAGGCAAGTCCCGGAGGGGCAGTTTTTCGTCATGGGCGACAACCGCAACAACAGCAACGACTCCCACATTTGGGGCTTCTTGCCAAAGCAAAATATTATTGGTCGAGCTTGGTGGCGCTTTTGGCCGTTCTCCCGAATTGGGCAGTTCTAGCGCAGCTTAGAAGCGCAGCTAAAAACGCAAATAGTGCATCAAATCAGTTGTTACGGTACTAGGCAGAGAAAGCCGTCGTTGCAGATCTGCCAGGTTGCGGTAAGGCCCTGTAGCTAAGCGGTTTTGCACGATCGCTCTAGCTAAGAATAAATCAATCGGTGGTACTTTGAGCAAAACTTCTACAGAGGCCGTGTTGGGATTAATGGGCTCAATTGTGACCAAACTCTCAGCATCGTAATAACAAAAATTGAGAATCGGTGCGAAGGGTCGTAGTCGCTGGGCGGGCACTCCTAAAACAGCGGCCATATCTTCCAGGCAGCAAAACTGCACGCCTGCCTGAGTGAGTTCTGCTAGCGATCGCGCTTGATGGATAGAAATTCCGGGTAAACGTAACCAATCGTCCACTGTGGCTTGATTGGCATCGATTTTAACTCCCAAGGAGACGGCTAACTGAACTTCTTCTAGCGATTGCAGACGGTAATAAGGATCATTGATCAACCGCGATCGCAGTGTTGTAGAGGCAGCCGCGATCGGAGAACGAGTCCGAGCTACAGAGGTTAACCAATCTAAAAATGCCATCTCAGGTTTCAAGTCACGCTATCTAATAACTGTCGGCGCTTTTGCTCAAACTCATATTCTGAAATCAAACCATCTTGGCGCAGTTGATCCAGTTGGCGTACTGCCGTTGTGATCGCGCTAACTTTCGCCGGATCAACAGTTGGCCCTGTAGGGTAACGGACGGTGGGGCTAGCTGCTATTCCATCGTTAAAGTTGCGATCGAACTGATCGGAGTCTTGACTTAGGTACCAAACTCCTTCAATTGCACTGGCAATTTTAGGAATGGGCGTTGCCAAAGACAACAGTAGGTACAGCATACCCCAGCGGTATTGACCGAGATAGAGCTTGTGCAACCCTGCGATCGGTACGATCACGCCAGCAAAGGCTAGGACTGCTGCTATTTGACGATTTTTGGGCTTATTTAGCATACTCTGCTCCTTGGCGGCACCTAGATGCATCACGGTCGATCCTATGGATTAAAGGTAACAGCAGCGGTTCTGCTAGGAATAGATTTCAATTTGCGAAATAAGCCCGTAGACTTTGGACATCGTAGTTGTGATTTAAGTTACTGACACCTACCCAGGATCACCCAGGTGCCTGATGTCGAGTTCTAGCAAACACAGTACAGTAGTAAAAGAGTTTTGTTTCAACGCAGGGTACTGAAACCAACCTGGAAACCGATATTAAAGTTGCTAGTAACCAAGCTCAGCAGCGTAAGTCGTCTCTAGCTTTGCTCGCAGCTTAGTCATCTCGTAACCTTAGATGCAGACCAGGTGGGCACCCTAGTTAACATCTACCTATCCTTATTTTTTGCCATTGCTAAGGCTTCTGGGCAATAACTCTTAGAACAGCTGCAGCTTGGTACTTAGCAGAAACCAGTGACTAAATTGCCTGAAACGGGTGATTTATAGTTGTAACTGTTCCTTTAATCTGCTGGGATTCGTTGATTTTTTATTCAAAAATTTTAAGGCCGCTGATCAATGCCACAGACTTCTTTTTCAGCAGACTGGCTTCAGAAATTTTCCGATCCCTACGCCATTCTCGGTATTTCTGTAGCGGCTGATGATAGTCGAGTTCTGAAGCGCTATCGTAACATTGCTAAAGTTTTACATCCTGATAGTTTTGGAGCTACTGAGAGTGAGACTAAGCAGTTAGCCAGCCAAATTTTTGCCCGTTTGGTCAACCCTGCCTATCAGAAGCTGAAGCAAGAGAAAGACCGCACTGAATCTTTAGGATTGCTACGGTTTCAAGTACGACGCTTGAAAAGAGAAGGAGCGATCGCTCCTAAAACCAAATTAGCTCAACAGCTTAGCCAGCTCAACCTCAAAGATGCTGAGGTATTTTATGAGCAGGCGGTCGCCGAACTTGGCGCGACCCAGTTTCAGCCCATCGAGCGCTTTGCCTCAGTCACTCAACAACTGTTAGAACTAAATCTGGTCTATCTACAGTTGAAGCTAGATGACGTAATTCTGCGCGAAAAACGCACAGGGCTTGTCTCTAGTGCTCCCGCCCAAACCATTGAATTTGCGCCCGCTAGCCCGCAAGAAGCACCTGCAACGGACTATGCCTACCAACATGCTAAGCGAGCCAAGGAATACTTAAAGAAAGAAAACTTAGCTCAAGCAGTTCAGGAGTTGCGAGATGCCATTAAAATCGAGCCAACTCAAGGGGAGTACCACGCTTTACTAGGATTTGCCTACTTCAAGCAAAACCTTTCCGGAATGGCTACCGTTCATTTTCGTCAAGCTCTCAAACTCAATCCTAAAGAACCCTTAGCGCTGCACTATGCGGCTAAACTCAACCTCAACCTAGAAGATAAAGTGCGGCCTACCCAAACCACTAAAAAAAGTGGTCTTTTTGGCTTGTTTGGCGCCAAAAAACCTTGACCGAACCAGCTGAGGTACGGATTCGCGCAGCTATCCGCCGATCAAGCCCTGCATTAAAATTAAAGTAAGCCATGAGGAGGCGATCGTCGCTTCTCATTCTGCTTGGTAGTTGACCCAAGAAATAGCAATGGGATTTTTTGACTCTGAGATTGTGCAGCAAGAAGCAAAGCAGTTGTTTGAGGATTATCAATCCCTAGTGCAACTGGGCAGCAGCTACGGCAAATTTGACCGAGAAGGCAAAAAGCTTTTCATTGAGCGGATGGAAGGGCTGATGGAGCGCTACCGCATTTTTATGAAGCGCTTTGAGCTATCGGAAGATTTTATGGCGCAAATGACCGTGCAGCAGCTGCAAACACAGTTAGGTCAGTTTGGGATGACGCCCCAACAGATGTTTGAGCAGATGAACCTTACCCTAGAGCGAATGAAGGCTGAGGTAGAAAAAACCTCTTAGAGGAGCAAGCTGGATAGACTAGGTCAACGCACGACCTGGCCCATATACTCGCCCCATAGCTGAGCTGCTTGGCCGCTACTACCAGTAGTGGGATCGTTGTTGTCATTGCCCAACCAGATCCCAGTGACTAAGGAGCGGCCAGGAATGTATCCAACGAACCACAAGTCAACGCTGTCGTTTGTAGTTCCTGTTTTTCCTGCTTCTCCCAGGCCTAGTGAGGCACTGCGTCCCGTTCCGCTCTGCACAACTCCCTGCAACAGCCCGGTCATTGTATCTGCGACTTCTGGCGGTAGCACAGAAACGTTAGCTTCCGAATCTTGGTCGTAGGTATAGATCACTCGACAAGTTTGGAAGTTATTGCGGTCTTGACAATCACTGCTATCCAAAATGCGTTGAATAGCATGGGGACGATGGCGGACTCCGCGATCGGCTAGGACGCTAAAAGCGCCTGTCATTTCCAGAGGGGTGACTTCACTTTGCCCTAAGACGAGACCTGGGACAGGATTAAGCTCAGACTGGATGCCCATTCGCCGAGCTGTTTGCACGACCTTATCTAAGCCCGCATCTTGAGCAATCCTGAGGGCGATTGGATTTTCGGAGAGGGATATGCCGCTATACATATCTAAGCTGCCACCCCCAGTGTTACAGCCACTAAACGATTGGCCACCCCAATCTAGAGGAGCGCAGGAATAAGGCTTTCCCGGCGAAATTCCTTGCTCTAAGGCTGCGGTGTAGCTAAAAATTTTGAAGGTAGAACCAGGCTGACGTAGAGCTTGGGTTGCTCGGTTAAATTGACTTTGCTGGTAATCGACTCCGCCGACTAAAGCCAGGATAGAGCCGTTGCTAGCATCTAGCGTGACGATCGCGCCTTGGGAAAAATTGTAAGTAGCCCCAACATTAGCGACTGAATTCCGCAAGGCAGTTTCTGCCAAGGTCTGCATTTGCAGGTCCAAGTTGGTCTCAACAATAAAGTTACCTTCTTCTGCTAGTTGCTTGCCGAGCAGAGTTTGCAACTCATCAAACACATAGCCATAGAAGTAAGGCGCACGAGTACTCTCTAGAATTTCCCTAGCTTTGGGATTAATTTCAATGCGCGATCGCCGGGCTCGCTGGGCCTCTTCCAAGCTCACCATGCCCATCGCTGCCATCCGGTTAATCACGCGATCGCGGTACTCTACTGCTGCCTGGTAATCACGAATGGGGTTGAAGCTATTCGGGGCGGGCAAAATCCCTGCCAGTGTGGCCGCTTCTGAGAGGGTTAGATCTTTAGCCGACTTGCCAAAGTAAAACTGAGCCGCATCCTCAAAGCCAAAGTTACCATTGCCCAAGTACACCCGGTTCAAATACATCTTAAGAACCGCGTCCTTGCTGTAAAGCATTTCCAGCTTCAGCGCTACGATCGCTTCTCGGAGTTTGCGTCCAGCTGAATCTTGAGTGCCTACATAGTCACGGAACAAGCTGCGAGCGACTTGCTGGGTGATCGTGCTGGCACCTTCGCGAATGCCTCCACCCCGGATATTGGTTAGTAAGGCTCTTAAAATTCCGATCGGATCAACGCCTAAATGCCAGTAAAATCGGCTATCTTCCGAGGCCACTACTGCCTTGGGTAAATAAGCTGAAAAATCCGAGAGTTTATTCAGTTCTAAGTGGGCGTTGTTGCGGGCAGGGCTTAGCGGTGTTTGGCGATCGCGAGCGTAGACCATGACGGGTCCTTGGATCGACTTAGGCAACGGGCGTACCGAAAACTTAGTCCACTCAATGCCCACAAATAAGGCTGTGATCGCTGTAAGGCCGCTGACTCCGTAGAGACTATAGCGAAACGCTTTGACGTACCACGGGGGAGGGTTGTGATACTGAATGCGAACCGCTGCGGCAAGCTCTGGTGGTCCCAGAGTCAAAATGTCACCGTGATACAACGTGGATGTATTTACACGTCGTTTGCCCCGGTAAATGCCATTGGTAGAGTTTTCATCCTTAAGCACAAAGGGCGTTTGCTGTTGGCGATCGCGAGTCAGGGAAAGATGAATCTGACTGACGACGGGATTACGCACCACAATGTCACAGGACTTGGAACTCCGCCCCAAAAGATAGCGATCGCCCAACAAAGGATAGACTTCCGCCTTCTCAGTCCCAGCATCTTGCACCCACAGTTCTGGCACCCTCGCATCCGGATTCAAGGCCAGTTTGGAAAAATCAATCTTAGCCTGAATGGTCTGTACAGCTTGGGTCAAGTTACCCAACAGGGTTTTAGACTGACGAGGGGGCTGAGGAGGAGTCATTCACTACCAACACAAATTTAGCTAAAGCAATCGGAAGCAGTATAAACAACATTTGACTGAAGTTGAGTCAAGGATGTTGCGCTTGTTGCAGTTATTCAGCGGCAATTCAGAGTTTAGGTGGCAACCTCATGAGTTGATAATATTGATTGCCCAACTATCTTTACCCGCTTCATCCCCAATCATACAAGCTAGACTTAACTGCTGCTGTCAACAAACCGCTAAGTAGTCTGAGCTTACCGCTGAGTAGAATCAGGATGCGAATCTCCCTTAGCAACATCCTCTCCTCTGAAAGTAGCAATTAACAAACAAACAATCCCAACATTAATAAACACATCAGCAATGTTGAAGACCGGAAAATCAATCAGCCGAAAATCCAAAAAATCGACGACTCGACCCTCCAGAAAGCGATCGATGCCGTTGCCCGCTGCACCACCTAAGATACAGCCATAGCCAGCCTGTTCCCAGCGATTCATCCTCGGCCCAAACAAACCCAGGGCTACCAGAATTAAGCTAACTCCCAAAGATAACCAACGCAGCCAGTCACCGCCTTGACTGAACAAGCTAAAAGCAGCACCCGTATTAGTCACATAGGTAAAGTGAAAGACATTGGGCCAAAGTGCCCAAGATTCGGGAGGAATCGTCAAGTCAAACTGAGTCACAACCCAGTACTTAGTCACACGATCTAAAATCAAGCTAATGAGAGCTGCAAGCCAAAAAAAACGATTCTTCCAATTCATAGCAACTGGGTCAGAGAATTTCAAACCAACTAGGCACCCACCAAGCACTACGAGGCAGCAGACAACGTTACTTGATTTAGTCCACTTCAGTAAAACATTAAGTGTCGAATCGTAAAGGCTAAAACTGTGACTGCACAAGTAAGAGCCAATTGGCCTGGCAAAGCATAATAAGAGTACTTCAATACTGCTTCTAGCAATGGACTTGTAGCATTCACCCAGCTAAAAAGATAGCCAACAATCAAATACACCAAACCAACTAAGTGAACGCTCAGCAACCCGCAAAGACAGCTAAAAGTTAAAGCCTCTAAGCGAGGTGGAGCCTTAAAAGCCAATGAACCACATACCCAGGCTCCTGGCACAAATCCTAGTAAGTAACCAAACATTGGCTCTCGGATATAGCCAAAGCCCCCACCTTGAGTAAACACTGGGAAGCCCGCTAGACCCAGTGCCAGGTAAGCAATTTGAGAAAGTACCCCTGCATTTCTCCCACCCAAGCAGCTAGCTAATAACACTGCCCCAATTTGACAAGTCACCCCTAGTGGATAAGCTTGAATGCCAGAACTGTCCCAGCTCCAAGGCGGGCTAGTAATCGACGCCCCTAAAAAGGTGCCACCAATCGTTAAGATTAGGCCGATAAAGGCCCAGAGTAATTCAATGGGAGCAGCCACTATGGGTTCAAGAATACAGAGCGATGGGGGCGGGAGTAACAAGATTATCCTCTCCTAAGCTAGAGGTTTAGCGACCTCCAAGATCTAAAGCGCTGATCGCAATAAGTCTGTAAAAGCTTATTTATAACGCTTGAGAATCAACTAGCGTGAGAAGCAATATCAGTTGATTTGCCTTTAGTGTTGGCATTGTATCACTGGATTGGAAGCACCTACGCTCCTGGGCTGGAAGTACAGCCTTCAACGCCAGAGTCGTTTAATTCAGGCAGTAAGCATCAGCTCAAAATTGCCTTAATCTGTTAAAACAGGCTCAATTGCAGCCGCCTGATTTACTGTTTTGTTGGGATTGAAGTAAGCTTCTAAAACTTGCCGCACCATGGGAGCTGCAAACGAGCCGCCACCGCCACCAGAGTTTTCGCCAAACGCCACAACTAATACTTGCGGCTTATCAAGGGGAGCATAAGCTCCAAACCAAGTATGAGATTCGCGGCCAAAGTCCTCAGCAGTACCACTTTTACCAGCCGTTGGCGGAATTGTTGATACATTGAGAGCAGCGCCAGTGCCACCGTCCACAACCTCTCGTAAGCCTGCCCGCAAAACATCAACGGTTTCAGGTCTGAGCTGTAAAGATTCACGCCAATTTCGGGCGGCTTCATTGTCCTTGAACAGGTGAGGCTTAACTTTGTAACCACCATTAGCAGGCACAGCAAACATCACTGCCACTTGCAAAGGTGTGGACTGAAGAAAGCCCTGGCCGATCGACATATTAACGGTATCCCCCAGGTACCAGCCTTCCCCTAATTCCTTGCGTTTCCAGGCATCATCTGGCACTAAACCTGCTGCTTCTTCAGGTAGCTCAATACCCGTTTTCTGGCCAAATCCATATCGTCGAGTCCAAGGAATAAGGGTCTGGTCCCCAATTCCCATGGCGATTTGGTAGAAGAATGTATCGCTGCTCCATTTCAAGGCTCCCGCAAACCCTAAAACGCCAAATCCAGCTCGGTTCCAGTCACCAAACTCGATGCCTCCTACAGTGATAGAAGGGTAGGTATTCAGGACAGTGTCCGGAGAATATTTATTAGATTCGATCGCGGCTGTAGTGGTAACAATTTTGAACGTACTTGCAGGTGGATACCCCTGCACGGCTCGGTTGACGAAGGGATGGTCTTCACTTTGCAAGCGCTGCCATTGAGCATCTGTAATTCGGGTCGAAAACAGGTTTGGATCGAAGGCAGGGCGGCTAACCATGGCCAGAACTGCGCCATTGTTCGGGTCCATGGCTACGATCGCGCCTTTGCGATCGCCCAACGCCGTTTCCGCTGCTTTTTGCAACTTCAAATCCAAGGTTAAGCGGACATCTCTACCTGCCTGCGTTTGCTTCTCACCCAGAATGCGGACAACTTGACCCATGCCATCAACTTCCACTTGCTGGCCGCCCCATTCACCCCGCAATTGTTTCTCATAGGCCGACTCTACGCCCATTTGGCCAATCACATCGCCGAGGCGGTATCCTTCATCCTTACGTTTTTCCAGCTCTTCATCGCTCATCTCACCTGTGTAGCCCAGCACATGAGCCGCCAAGTCCCCGTGAGGATAGTATCGAACGGCTTCTGCATCAACCTCCACCCCCTCCATCTCGCTGGAGTACTCGGCTAAAGCCGTAACTTGAGCTGGACTTACACCCCGCGCAATCCTGACTAAATAGGGAGAAGTATACCCTGCTTGTTCTAGCCGCTTTTGGATTTCAGCTTCGGGGATCTGCAAAATCTGAGAAAGTCGGTTTAAAGTCGCAGGCCACTCAGACTGCTTCCGCGCCAATGGCCACAAAAACACTGAGTGCGACAGGCGACTACCAGCCAAGATGCTGCCGCCTCGATCTAAAATTTTGCCGCGCTCTGGTTGCTTGGGGATCAAGCGAATGCGATTATTTTCTGCCAACTGGCGATTCCGATTCCCTTCGACCAACTGTAAGTAAGCCAACCGACCGCCAATTCCACCCAACATTAATAAACTGACAACCAACATGAAAGCTATAGACTGGTAGCTTCTGCCAACCGTACGCGCTGCGGGTTGTTGAATGATGGGAGGAGATTGTGTCAAAGTCATAAGGTCGGAAAAATTGTGTCCGGAGAAATTAGTGGCAGTGAGTTTTTACCTAGTCTACCGCTAGTCTCCCCGCCAAGCGCAAATCTTGATTTAGTGAAGAATTATTGCATGCTCACTGGGTTGCCCTGTTAAAGTTATTTGCTTAACAGTGTTTAGCTTTTAATCTACAAAACCAGTTTGGGCAAGCTATAGATTAGAACAGTCCCATTCCTTAACCTTGGTTAGGTGGATAAAATAAACCAAAGCCGAATCTTGCCTCTCTCAAAGGGTAGAAATTTAATTTGGCTTTGCGTTCGTGGGGAAATCAGCGCAGGAAATCGCCACTATGTCTCAGACTGCTACACAGCGTCAGGATGCGATCGGCATCGATACTGAGTTTGATGTTGAACTTCGTAAGGTTTTCAAGGTCTTCAATAGTGAAGCAGTCGTCCGAGGCATCGATCTTAGTATTCGCAGAGGTGAATTCTTTAGCATCTTGGGTCCCTCTGGGTGTGGCAAAACGACAACCCTTCGATTAATCGCTGGCTTTGAAACTGCTACTGCTGGGGAGGTGCTGATTCGACGCCAAACCATGAATCAGATTCCACCTTACCGTCGTCCTGTCAACACAGTTTTTCAAAGTTACGCCCTATTCAATCACTTGACGGTTTGGGACAACATTGCTTTTGGCTTGAGAATTAAACGCCAAAGCCGAGGCGAAATTCGTGAACGTGTAGGCGAAGCATTGCGGTTGGTCAAGATGGAGGCTTATGCCCATCGATTCCCAGCTCAACTCTCTGGAGGGCAGCAACAACGAGTTGCTTTGGCACGGGCTTTGGTGAATCGTCCGGCTGTGGTGCTCTTAGATGAACCGCTAGGGGCGCTAGACCTGAAGCTACGAAAAGAAATGCAGGTCGAGCTGTCCAATCTACATCAAGAACTGGGCGTCACTTTTATTATGGTGACTCATGACCAAGAGGAAGCTTTGAGCTTGTCAGACCGCATCGCTGTCATGCATGAGGGCAAGATTGAGCAAATCGGTTCGCCTACTGAAATTTACGAACGACCCCGCACGCCATTTGTGGCAGATTTCATTGGAGACACAAATCTTTTCCGAGGCAAGGTTGTAGAAGCAGATACCGCTTCCTTAAAGGTAGAAACAGAAACTGGACTCAAAGTTATAGCCAAACCTTGGGAATCTGGCAATTCACCCATCACGGCTCCAGTCGTGGTGAGCGTCCGACCGGAAAAGATTCAGGTGAGTTTGTATACACCTAGCGTGTCCCATAATTGTTTTGAGGGACGACTGAAGCATGTGATGTATTTAGGAACGCATGTTCATTATGTGGTGGAACTGCTTTCCGGCGATCGCGTCACAGTCATGCAACCGAATACAGTCGGTGCCCTGCCCGATCCTGAAACTCCTATCTACGTTTATTGGGCCGCTACAGACTGTCTGGCTTTAACTGCATAGGTAGCACAACAACATTTTTCGAGACAGCATGTCAACGCGACGGCAATTCTTAAACACTACAGCATCCGCGCTTTCGGGGCTGGCGCTTTCCAGTTGTGGTTGGACTCTGGCCCAAGTTAGGCAATCCGCAGCTCAGCCTGGCACCTCCAACAAGCTCTATATCTACACCTGGTCTAACTACACAGATGAAGATTTACTCAAGAGCTTTAGTGAGCAAACTGGCATTGAAGTCATTACCAATGTCTTTGACTCAAATGAGTCGATGTTGGCCAAAATTCGGGCAGGAGGTGGTTCGGAGTACAGCATTATTTCGCCATCCGACTATATGGTCCGCCAGATGAGCGAAATCGGACTCTTGAGCGAGCTGGATCACAATCGTTTAAGCGGTCTCAACCAGCTTTTGCCACGCTTTCAAAATCCCGTTTATGACCCTGGCAATCGCTATAGTATCCCGATTAGTTGGGGTACCACCGGACTGATCTATAACACGCAAAAGCTAAAGGAACCTCCTACAGATTGGAATTATCTTTGGGACAACCAAAAGCAATTAACTCAACGTATCACCTTGATCAATGATGTGCGCGAGGTGATGGGCGCGACCCTACGGATGCTGGGCTATTCTTACAACTCCACGCAACCTGCCCAGTTAGAGCAAGCTTACGAGAAGTTAGCGGCTTTGAAACCCGCGATCGCTACGTTTACTTCCGATGCTTGGCGCGACCAAATGGTGGCAGGAGATTTATGGTTAGCGATGGGGTACTCGGCTGATGCCATTAAAACAGCTCAAGACAATCCAAATCTCAAGTATGTGATTCCTCGCAGTGGCACATCTTTATGGACTGATACGATGGTGATTCCCAAGTCAGCTCCAAATCCTGAAGCCGCTTATGCTTGGCTCAATTTTATTTTGCAGCCATCGATCATGGCTCAGGTGTGTTATCGCCTGAAGTTTGCTACTCCTAATCGCGCGGCGATCGCTCAGCTACCCGCCGACATCCGCAACAACACCAACCTATTTCCGCCAGAGTCACTGCTGACTAAGTGCGAACAAATCGCTCCTATTGGGCAGTTCAGCGAAGTCTATGATCGCTACTGGACGCAGCTAACCAGCAGTTAAATAATAGTCGTCTCATCTCCCTAGGTCTACGCATGACGCCTCTTGCTTCCAGAAATACTCCCGCTGCATCAGATATAGGTCGTCCGGAGTCAAAGTGGTTAGGGCCATTGGTCTTGCTAGGGCCATCTGGCATTTGGCTAAGTTTGTTGCTAGTGATGCCAGCCTTAGTAATTTTGGAACTAAGCTTCGTCCCAGGCATTCGACCAGGAGATGTCGTTAACCCCTCAGGTTTAGACAACTACAGTCAGATCTTTCAGCCGATTTATCTACAGGTCATCGGGCGATCGCTATTTTTTGCCATTAATACCACCATCATTTGCCTGCTGCTGGGCTTCCCGGTAGCTTATTGGATTGCCCTTCTGGCTCCGGCGCGTTGGCGCAATTTATTGTTACTGTGTTTCGTGCTACCGCTTTGGACTTCGTCGTTGCTGCGCTCTTACGCCTGGATCACCATCTTGAGGCCGACAGGTGTCCTTAATACTTTGCTCGCGAGTATCGGCTTGCCGCCTTTGACTTTACTGAACAGCAGCTCGGCTGTATTAATTGGCATGAGCTACAGCTTATTGCCTTACATGGTTCTAATTCTTTACGCCTCTTTAGAAAAACTCGACCGCAGGCTATTAGAAGCGGCGGCTGATTTAGGAGCTCATCCCAGCGAAGCGTTTTGGAAGGTGACAGTACCACAGACCTTACCAGGAATTGCGGCTGGCTCCTTACTCGTGTTTATTACCGGGTTAGGCGATTTCGTGGACCCCGAACTATTAGGCGGTGCTTCTAGCATGACTGCGGCTCGCCTCATTTACAACCAGTTTCTGGGGGCTACGCAAAACTGGGGATTTGGGTCCGCTTTGAGTATGCTGCTAATTTTGGCGGTTAGTCTGGCGATCGCTTTACTAATTAAGTATGGCGATTCCACGTCGAAACGCTAAATTGGGCGATCGCCGGGTCATACTAAGTCATCAGGGTGCCAACATTCAGGATTCAGACACTATCGCTCGAAGGATTCATGTTTCTGTGATTGGACCGCAAGCCAAAACGAACCCCCGTGCTTCCTGGCAGGCCCTGTTCTCCCTGCTCATGTTTGGGTTCATGTATTTGCCCATTGTCGTCCTGACGTTCTATAGCTTTAATCAGTCAGCCTATAGTGCTAGTTGGACAGGGTTTACTTTGGCCTGGTATCGCAAGTTTTTCGCTGACGAGCGCATTTTAGCCGCTCTACAAACGAGTTTAATCGTGGCCTTAGTAGCGGTGGCGATCGCAGCCGTGCTAGGAACGCTGATGACAGTTGGTTTAACCCGCTATCACTTTCCAGGAAAAGGGCTGTACCGAGGGATGTCGTATTTGCCCTTGATTATCCCCGACATCGCGATCGCCGTTGCCACTTTAGTTTTCTTAGCCGTGGTGGCAATTCCCCTCAGCCTATGGACGATTGTGGCTGCCCATGTGGTGTTTTGCTTATCGTATGTGGCGATCGTCGTCTCCACTCGTTTAACTGGGCTAGATTCTCACTTAGAGGAAGCAGCGCTAGACTTAGGAGCCACGCCCACTCAAGCTTTCATGCAGGTGTTGTTACCTGAACTCATGCCAGCGATCGTCTCTGGTTGTCTGTTGGCCTTTGTGCTGAGCATGGATGACTTTCTCATTGCCAGTTTCACGGCCGGAGGGGGAGCAACTACGCTACCAATGGAAATTTTTAGCCGCATCCGCACTGGAGTGAAACCAGATATCAACGCGCTCAGCGTCGTCTTGATCTTGGCGTCCGGTTTCGTTGCCTTTGTGGCTGAATCCATTCGCTATCAAGGTTCGCAAAAGCGATTCAAGTAGCTAAAGTCATTTGCTTATAGGAATCTACTTGTCTGGAGTAGCGCGATCGCCATAAACCCAGCGCCAGAGAGGATGGCTCGGTCCTTGCTGCTGAATTCGCTGCACTTGTCGCTCTAAGCGTTGTTTTTCTGGTGCAGGCAGCCCCAGGAGAATGTTGCGGCTTTGCCAAACCAGAGTTGCTACGGTTAAACCGATACATAAACCCAGCCCAAATGTGGGTACTGGATTGTAAGCAAACCCATAGCGAACGGCTGACCAAGTAAAATACTGCACCCACAAAGCAAATTCTCCTCGTAATCCCCAAAGACTGAGGATGCCAATCGTTAGCCAGAGGCAGAGAACAAAACACCATCGCCCCCAAACTGTTAACTCATGCA
This sequence comes from Trichocoleus desertorum AS-A10, assembly GCF_039962155.1. Taxonomy (NCBI): domain Bacteria; kingdom Bacillati; phylum Cyanobacteriota; class Cyanophyceae; order Leptolyngbyales; family Trichocoleusaceae; genus Trichocoleus; species Trichocoleus desertorum. Next base: position 86,708 of record NZ_JAMPKN010000013.1, read on the forward strand.
GCCTTACCAGTTCTGGCGAAAGCTTGGGGGTGTGGGTCAATTCTGGGGTGTGGTCAGACTGCTCCATAAGTTCTAGCTAGCTCGAAGCAGCAATTGCTCTGAGGCAAAGTTAGGCATCCTCAGAGCTAACAGAAGCATCGATCGCCGGAGCACTGGTGGCTAACGCTGGGATTGCTTGACCATTACGCCTGCGCCACCAAGCCAGCAGAGTACTGGCAATGAAGATGCTAGAGTAGGCTCCCATCGTGAAACCAACAATTAAAGCGAGGGCAAAGTTCTTTAGCGTTTCTCCACCAAAGAAGAAAATTGACGACAGGGTTAACAGGACGGTGAGAGTGGTGTTGATGGAGCGAGTCAAGGTTTGGTTGACTGCATCCTCAACAATATCGTCAATATGGCGTTCAGGATTGAGGATAATAGTCTCCCGGATGCGATCGTAAATCACGACGGTATCGTTAACCGAGAAGCCCACAATCGTGAGCAGCGCCACAATAAACAAGCTATCCACTTCGGTCCCAAACAGTAGGCCAAAAATTGAAAACATGCCAACTGTGACCAAAACATCGTGGAACAAAGCCACGATCGCCATAAAAGCGTAGTCGAACTGAAACCGGAAGCTCATGTAGACGATAATTCCGGCAAAAGAAACAATCAGCGCCAACATCCCAGAAGTGAATAGCTGACGACCAATCGTGGGGCCAACCGTGTCAATCTGAGTAGTTTTGGCATCAAACTTACCGACTGCTTGGACTAAAGCAGCTTGGAGCTGGGTCCGTTCATCTACATTCAGGGTTCTGGTGCGGATGGAAACGGCTTGCTGATTTTGCCCTACTACCTGAATACTGCTCCCACCCAGACCTTGTTTGTCCAGCACTTCACGTACTGTACCTACATTCACTGGTTGGTCACAGTTGTTGGGTACTGCACAATCCAGTTCAAATTGAATCCGAGTTCCGCCAACAAAGTCTAGGCTGGGGCGTAGAGGCGCTTTGATGTCAGGGCGCGTCCAAGAGATCGCCATTGCCACCAAACCAGCCAGAATGATCACCAATGAAATGCTCCACCACAGCTTTTGCTGCTTCATGACATTGAGTTTCATGGAGTCACCCCTGCTTGAGGCTGATTAGACGCGGGTACTTTAGGGCAATAGAGTTCAGTTTTGCGTAGGGCAGGAAAGCTGATCGCGAGCAGCATTAAAGTACGGCTACAAGTAACAGCGGTAAACATACTAATCATGACTCCTAAAGCCAGCGTCAGGGCAAACCCTCGCACTAAACCTGCGCCTAGCCAGAACAAAGCACCACAAGCAATTACCGTCGTGACGTTACTATCTAGGATGCTAGAGAAAGCTCGATAGAAGCCAGATTCTACAGAACGATACAGAGTTTTACCTGCGCGTAATTCTTCACGGGTCCGTTCAAAAATCAAGACATTGGCATCTACGGCCATACCAATACTGAGGATAAATCCTGCGATTCCAGGCAGGGTGAGCGTCACACCCAGCAGGGTAAAGGTGGCAAAGGTTAGTAGCGAATAGATGACTAAGGCTAGATCGGCGATCGCACCGGGCAGGCGGTAATAAACCACCATAAAGATCAACACTAGAAACAAACCACCCAACCCAGCATAAATACTGCGCTGGATGCTATCTCTTCCTAGAGTCGCTCCCACTGTGCGGTTTTCCACGATCTCCACAGGGACAGGTAAAGCGCCACCCCGCAATTGCACTGCCAAATCGTTCGCTTCTTCAGCCGTAAAACGGCCTTCGATTACAGCGCCACCACCTGTAATGCCAGTTTGAGCAAACTGAACGCCGACGGTGGGGGCACTAATCAAGCGATCATCTAAGAGAATGCCAATGCTTCGTCCGGTTCCCGCCAAACTCTTGGTTAAATCTGCAAACAGCGTTGCTCCCTTAGAATCAAACTTGAGGGAGACATTCCAGTTATTCCCACTGGCTGCGGCAGGCTCAGCCGATGCATCTTGGAGGTTTCCTCCCGTTAAGCCACTCCGCTCAAACAGCTCTGCGATCGCCGCATTACTGCGCTTGATCGCCGCTTGGTTTTCGGCCAGTGCTGCCTCATTACCAGCGCCTTGTTTCTGCAACTCTGCCTGCTTAGCCTGCAGTTCTTGCCGCACCTGAAACTCCACGCCTAGCTGAGCTTCTGTTCCTGGTTTTTGCTTCCGGAAGTCTAACTGAGCGGTACCACCCAGCACCCGCTCTGCCTGCTCCGGATCGCTAACTCCGGGAAGTTGCACCAACAGTTGGTCTTCCCCGACCGTCTGAACCACCGATTCAGACACTCCTAATCCGTTGATCCGTCCTTCTACCACCCGCTGCACAGCTTCCATCACGCGAGGAGTGATTTCCTTCACATTTTCGGATGGTTTTACTTGCAGGGTAAGTTGAGATCCCCCTTGTAAGTCCAACCCTAGCCGCACTGGAACTTTCGCGATCGTCACAATCGAGGCGATGACGAGGACGATAATTAAAGCCAATAATGAACGCTGTCTTTGCATAAATCCTGAGTTTGGAATTTTGAGTGTTGAGCTTGAAGGTTAATTCAGAGTTCAACCTCAACACTCAAACCTATCTTAGCTACACCCGTAGGGCCACCATTTTTTGCACAGCTTCAACAATTTGTTGTGGCTGCACAATTGTGAGATTTTCTAGGGTGCCGTTGTAAGGCGTGGGAATGTCTTGGGAGGAAAGACGCAACACGGGAGCATCCAGTTCATCAAACAAGCGATCGTTGATTGAAGCAATCAGCTCGGCAGCAATCCCACCGGTTCTCATGCACTCTTCTACGATGATCACCCGGTGCGTTTTGCGAATCGAAGCCCCGATCGTGTCAAAGTCCAATGGCTTGAGGGAGATTAAATCAATCACCTCTGGGTCATAGCCATCTTTTTCCAAGGTTTTTACGGCTTGTAAGACATGATGACGCATCCGAGAGTAGGTCAAAATCGTCACATCTTTGCCTTGCCGCACCACTTCCGCCTTGTCTAGAGGCAGCGTGTATTCTGCTTCGGGCAGATTCTCCTTCAAGTTGTACAGCAGCACATGCTCGAAGAACAAAACTGGATTGTTGTCTCGGATGGCAGACTTCAATAAACCCTTAGCGTTGTAAGGAGTTGAGCAAGCCACAATCTTCAACCCAGGTACTGCCTGGAAGTAAGCTTCTAGACGCTGGGAGTGTTCTGCCCCTAGCTGTCGGCCAACTCCACCCGGACCTCGGATCACCATCGGGATCTTGTAGTTACCACCAGATGTATAGCGCAGCATCCCAGCATTATTAGCAATCTGGTTAAAGGCCAGCAGCAAGAAGCCCATGTTCATGCCTTCAATGATCGGGCGCAGCCCTGTCATTGCGGCTCCTACTGCCATGCCTGTAAAGCTGTTCTCGGCAATAGGCGTGTCTAAAATCCGCAGCTCACCGTATTTTTTGTACAGATCTTTCGTGACTTTGTAGGAGCCGCCATAGTGGCCTACATCTTCCCCCATCACGAGCACGGAGGGGTCGCGGGCCATTTCTTCGTCAATGGCCTCACGTAGGGCGTTAAACAAGAAAGTCTCTGCCATCGATACCTCTGAGTTGCGGCAACAGTCTACTGGTCAAAATCTAATGGTCGAAATTGGTTTGGTGATCCAAATTAATAATCATAACTGCTGAAGTGAATCATCCGTATATTCAGATTCTGGCTATGCAGCAGGGCGATCGCCCACTCTAGGAAAACAGCAGACAAAAATCGGACAAGCTGCTCACCTGCCCGATTCCAGCCGCAAGGGTAACTAGATTATTCGTCCTCGGCAAACACAAATCGATACAGTTCGCTAGCGTCAGGTTCAGGGCTGGATAGCGCAAACTCCACGCCCTCATCGACCGTCGATTGAATTTTGCGCTCGATTGCCTTGAGTTCCTCTTGATTTACCAAGTTTTGCTCAATTAAACAAGCCGCAAACTTCTTGATGGGGTCACGAGCCAGCCAAGCTTCTTTTTCATCCTTAGTACGAAGTTCGTCCGGATCAGCCAAAGAGTGGCCTCGGAAGCGATAGGTCAGGGCTTCAATGAGGGTCGGGCCTTCGCCAGCCCGTGCCCGTGCCACAGCTTCTTGAGCGACAGCCCGTACTGCCATCACATCCATGCCATCCACTTCTACACCAGGCATGCCAAAGACGCTGGCTTTTTTGTAGATTTCTGGTTGAGAAGTAGCCCGCTCATGGGCCATCCCAATTGCCCACTTGTTGTTCTCTACCACAAACAGGATGGGTAACTTCCACAGAGCTGCCATGTTGAGGCACTCGAAGAATTGGCCATTGTTAGTGGTGCCGTCTCCAAAGAAGCAAGCGGCGACTTGGTCTGCCGTCTCATCTCCTAAGACTTCCCGACGGTACTTGCTCTGAAAAGCAGCTCCTAAAGCAATCGGAATCCCTTCACCAATAAAGGCAAACCCACCCAGCAGATTGTGCTCAGCTGAGAAGAGGTGCATCGAACCACCCCGCCCTTTGCTGCAACCTGTAGCTTTACCAAATAGCTCTGCCATTACTTCTCGGGCTGGAACCCCAGCACTGAGGGCATGCACGTGATCACGGTAAGTGCTGCAAACGTAGTCTTCTCCGGGTCGCATCGATTGAATCACCCCTGTCGATACAGCCTCTTGGCCGTTGTAGAGGTGAACAAATCCGAACATCTTGCCCCGATAGTACATCTCCGCACACTTATCTTCGAAGAAGCGGCCCAAGATCATGTCTTCGTAGAGCCTTAAACCTTCTTCTTTGGTAATTTGTGCCGAAGCAGCTTGAAATACTGGTAAAGTCCGTTCCTGAACCATTGATTTGTAGTACCCTCGCAGCAATACCCAAGCTAAATTTTATCGAGCTAGTTTGACTTTCCTGTGGAAAGCCAGCTTCTTGTACCTGCCAGATTTTCCCAGTCTACTTAAAACGAAGGCATAGCGCTCTCAGTGTTTTGGCAATACCGGGTGAAGCTGCACACTAAATATTTGATGTGCTGAAGTGCTGACGTTTTGCCACTAGCACCTGAATCAAAATAGCGTCCTCATGACCCAAAAATCAAATTTTGTCACCTTAACCGCAGCAGGCTGCATAACAGCGAAGTTTGCTAGCCAAGGTTTTACTGCTTAGAGTTTCAACGTTTAACTTGTTAAAACTTATATAAAAGTTATATTCCTTGGTACAAATTTTTCCTTATCTTGGTACACTCGCCCAGTAAGGGTCACGGGTTATGATTGTGGCACTATCTTGACAACCTCTTGGGTTTTCACAGATTAATATTTAGTTGCTTGCCGCTGGGGAAGTGAACCGTGCGAATTCCGCTCGATTACTACCGAATTTTGGGCCTACCTATCCAGGCCACTGCTGAACAGTTGCAACAGGCTCATCGCGATCGCGCCTTGCAACTTCCTCGGCGTGAATACTCTGAGGCAGCGATCGCTGCCCGAAAGCAGCTGCTTGACGAAGCATATGCTGTTCTATCCGACCCTGATCAGCGTCAGGCCTATGACGCTAATTTTCTCGCTAAAACCTACGAGCTCGAGCCCGATCGCCCTGGCACCTCGTCAACTACAACACCTGCAGAATCCACAGATGCCAGCAGCGACCCGTACACGCCTAGTGTTGACATCCACGATGACCAACTTGTGGGTGCCTTGCTCATCTTGCTAGAGCTTGGTGAGTACGAACTAGTGCTGAAACTGGGGCGTACCTATCTGGGTAACAACAGCAGTCTTAAGAATGGACGCTTTGGCGAGCCAGATATTGTTTTTGCCGACATTATCCTCACCGTCGCTTTAGCTTGCTTAGAGCTAGGACGAGAGCAATGGCAACAAGGACAATACGAAAACGCTGCAGAGTCCTTAGAAGCAGGGCAGGAATTGTTATTACGCGAAGGATTATTTGCTACCGTTCGGGGTGAAGTTCAGACGGACTTATACAAGTTGCGACCTTACCGAGTGTTAGAGCTGCTAGCGCTACCTGAAGAAAGCACGACCGAACGACGGCAAGGACTGCGTTTGCTTCGGGAAATGCTGCAAGAGCGGGGTGGGATTGATGGCACTGGCACCGATCAATCTGGTCTTAACGTTGACGACTTTCTCCGCTTTATTCAGCAGCTACGGGGCTACTTAAGTGCCGCGGAGCAGCAAACCTTATTTGAGGAGGAAGCACGTCGTCCTTCGGCTGTGGCTACCTATTTAGCCGTCTACGCTTTACTCGCCCAAGGATTTGCTCAATGCGAGCCTGCCCTAATCCGACGAGCCAAGCTGATGCTAGTGCGGCTAGGTAGCCGTCAAGATGTGCATCTAGAGCAAGCGGTTTGTGCGCTCCTTCTAGGTCAAACTGAAGAAGCAAGTCGCGCTTTAGAGCTAAGCCACGACTACGAGCCTTTAGCCTTTATTCGAGAGAATTCGCAGGGATCACCAGATCTGTTGCCAGGTCTCTGTCTCTACAGTGAGCGCTGGCTGCAAGAGGAAGTCTTTCCTCACTTCCGTGACCTAGCTCAGCAGCAAGTTTCTTTGAAAGATTACTTTGCTAACGAACAAGTTCAGGCTTATTTAGAAGAGTTACCCAACGAATCTCCTAACAGCAATGGTTGGGCAGGCTCCTCCAAAGTTGAGACCAATGGACAATCTAGCTCGACGCGAAACGCGGGTCAGTTTAGCAATGGGCGCGAAGTCGGCAGCTACTCACAACCACCTGCCACCGCTACCCGCCTACAGCAAAGCGTGGAGTCAGAACCTAGAGTTGCCCCTGCGACTCGGGCAGTCACCACAGTTTCTCAATTAGGGCAAGTGGGGGCAGAGCACACAACCCCAGTGCCCTCGAATTCAGTTCCAGTAACTCCGCCCTCTAGCCAGCGTCCTACCTCGGGAATCGTTACCAGAGACGGCAATGCTCATAATTCATTGCGCCCTGCGGCACTGGATCATTCAGGGCCACCACCTAGAGAGCGATCGCGGGGTCAGGTTGCCAATGGCCTCCGAGTTCCCGATCCGGAAGACTTACCGCCTCGGCGGGGAGGAGAGGCCACCTCAACATCTGCAAAAAAATCCAAGCCGATTTTGCTGTTTTTACTTGGCTTACTAGGACTCGCAGCCCTAGGGTATTTAACGACCAAAGCCTTTGGCTGGGCCACAGGTGCCCTCCAAGACTCACGGGGACCCAAGTTAGAAGCAAATCAACCCATGATCTCGCTCGATCGCCCACTGATTGCCGTACCTGACCCTGAAGATACGGCCCAGGCTACCGCAGGTCCCTTGACTAAAGAAGCAGCTCAGACAGTGGTGCAAACTTGGTTGTCTGCTAAGGCGGCTGCTCTCGGTCCCAATCACGCTACTACTCAGTTAAATCAAATTTTGACTGATGGTGCTTTGGCGCAATGGCAACAACAAGCTGAAGACGACAAGGGTAGCAATTCCCACCGAGAGTATCGGCACTCGATTGGATCAATTGATGCCGTCGAAATGAGCGATGTTGACCCCAATCAAGCCAGGATTGATGTGGAAGTGAGTGAAGCTGCTGCCTTCTACGTCAATGGGCAACTCGATCGCAGCTTATCCTACCCTAGCGAAACCATTCGAGTGCGCTATAACCTAGTGCGCCGCGATGGTAGGTGGCTGATCCGGGAAATGGATGTGCAGTAGCAGCATTAGATCTAATCCACAGCTAGATCAATGCTGCGGTTCCATTCAGACCAAGATGGCAATGAGAATTTGTTTCCAAAAACTTTCACTGCCATTTTGCCCGCTGACCAGTAAGTAGATATACCTTACTTGAGGTTGTCGCTAACCGCTTGGGGGACCAATGATAAGATCAGCCTGGGTTCCCAAAAAACAACTGCAACAAAATGGCAACTATGTTATCGCTAGAAGCGGCTAGGGCACAACCTAAATTGAAACTGGGACGAGTCTTAATTGTCGAAGATGAAGAGCTGATTCGTGAAACGATTGCTCTAGCGCTAACAGAAGAAGGATATGAAGTTTTAGTCGCTGAAGATGGACGCAGTGTGGCAGAGCTGACCCTAAAATCTGAAGCAGGCAGCGAAAATGAAGCGGCCCAACTCGATTTGGTCATCCTTGACCTCATGCTGCCCTACATCAACGGGCTGGATCTGTGCCGATTGATTCGCCATGAGGGCAATAGTGTCCCAATTTTAATGCTGAGTGCGAAAGGCAGCGAAACCGATCGCGTAGTGGGGCTAGAAGTGGGTGCAGACGATTATTTGACTAAACCTTTTGGCATGCGAGAACTCATTGCTCGCTGTCGTGCTCTACTCCGTCGGCATCGGCATACACAACCAACCATTCCGGAACCGATTCTAAAGTTTCAAGAGATCACTCTTTATCCCCAAGAATGTCGGGTTATGGTGAGGGGTGAAGAGATCAACCTTTCTCCCAAAGAGTTTCGGATTTTAGAGCTATTCATGAGTCATCCTCGGCGAGTTTGGTCCCGCGAGCAGCTAATTGAGCGGGTTTGGGGACCAGATTTTATGGGAGACAGCAAGACGGTTGATGTACATATTCGTTGGTTACGAGAAAAGCTAGAGCTTGATCCGAGCCACCCTGAGTATTTACTCACGGTACGCGGATTCGGTTATCGGTTTGGCTAAAACAGGCTCGTTCGCAAACTTCGATGGCCCCTAGGTATGTCAATTTTTGGTAGAAACGCTACGCAAAGACATGATTGTCCTCTGCGATCGCCATTGCCGTTACTGTGGAATTCCTAGGGTTTTTCCTCGGACTCGCACTTGGTCTAGCTCTGCTGGGGTGGTATCGGCTGCGGCTGAATCAGCGATTGGCGATATTAGCGCGAGATTTACAGTCAGAAATTTGGGGTTCGCCTGCTTCTCTGACTTCGCGGCTTACGCTCGCGATCGCCTACCAAAAACAACTCAGCCAACAGCTAGAACAAGAAGTTGAAACCTGGAAACAGGTACTTTTTAGTGCCCCTGTGGGTTACTTACAAGTAGACGAAGACAACCAATTAACTTGGTGTAACGCCCAAGCGCGCCAGATTTTAGGGATTCAGCAATGGGAATCTAGCAAACCCCGTCTGTTGCTGGAACTGGTGCGCTCCTATGAACTCGATCAACTGATCGAGCAAACTCGTGATGCCCAGCAACCTTGTGATAGCGAGTGGGTATTTCACCTGAGTAGCCCTGATCCCGTTAGCATTTCCCGCCAATCCACCTGCCCGCTGCGAGGCTATGGCTTGCCCTTGTTAGGAGGTCAGGTAGGCGTTTTTCTAGAGAATCGCCAAGAAGCCGCAACCCTCGCTCAGCAGCGCGATCGCTGGATTTCGGATGTGGCGCATGAACTCAAAACTCCTTTAACCTCAATTCGTTTGGTAGCCGAAACCTTACAAACTCGCCTAGAGCCACCGTTACGCAACTGGATCGATCGGCTGCTAAACGAAGCAATTCGGCTGAGCAATTTGGTCCAAGACCTTCTGGACCTGAAACAAATTGAGCGCGGGGCTCCTTACTGCCTTAACCTAGGCCAGCTCAACCTGGCAGAGCTAATTCAGTCAGCTTGGCTTAGCCTCGAACCCCTAGCTCGCAAAAAACACGTGCAACTTTCGTACCACGGGCCTGAGGTAATCCTCATTCAGGCGGATGGTCCCCGGCTTTTCCGGGTATTGCTCAATTTGTTGGATAACAGTATCAGATATAGCCCTTCCCAAGAGGCAATCAGGGTTCAGATCAGGGTTCAGGAGGTAGCTCTTAAGGCTACAGAATCAGTTGAATCACAGGTTTGCTTGGAGGTGATTGATTCGGGATCTGGTTTTCCAGAAAGTGCTCTACCCTACGTATTTGACAGGTTTTATCAAGTTGATCCCTCGCGATCGCGCCAGTCTGGTACCAGCCCGTCTTTAGAAGTGCAAAACCCCGTCACCCGGATCAAGGTGCCAATGCCCGAAAAATCTAATGGGCTTGGTTCTCCCACACCAACGATGCATCCGGGAAACCCACTAGAGGTAACAATTAGTCAGGCTACAACTGCCTCCCCGCGAAGAGAGCTACACAATTTTGGCCCTCCAGAGGCAGAGGTTCAACGGAGTGGTAGCAGTGGACTAGGACTCGCTATTGTCCGGCAGATTGTGGAAGCGCATCAAGGCTCTGTAAGTGCTAGCAATCATCCAGAAACGGGAGGTGCATGGTTACAGGTTTTTCTGCCTTGTCAGCAATCTCACCCATTTATAAAAAGCTGAGACTCGTTTCTCTAGCCCATCTTCCTGTAATATTTGTACATATCTGATGACCACATAGTCTACAGAGCAGTCCCCTATGGAAGAACGGCTGCATAAAATCTTGGCCCAATGGGGCATCGCTTCTCGCCGCCATGCGGAGAAGATGATTCTTGATGGGCGAGTTCGCTTAAATGGTACTGTAGCGCAACTAGGCCAGAAAGCGGATACACAACGCGATCGCATTGAAGTGGATGGAGTCATCATCCAACCCACCCAGCGACCTCAGCATCTGTACCTCCTGCTCAACAAACCCGTAGGGGTCGTTTCTACCTGTGATGATCCTTGGCAGCGGTCTACAGTTTTGGATTTACTGCCTGAAGCCCTGCAACAAGGTCAAGGTCTGCATCCTGTCGGTCGTCTAGATTTTGACTCCACTGGAGCTTTATTGTTAACTAATGACGGTGAATTAACGTTTTTGTTAACGCACCCTCGTCATCAAATTCCTAAAACTTATAATGTTTGGGTGCAAGGTCGTCCTTCGGAGGCAGTTTTGCAGCAATGGCGTCGGGGGGTCATGCTATCGAACCGAAAAACTTCACCGGCACAAGTCCGTGTACTAGATCGGCAAATGGGGAAAGCTCTCTTGGAGATTGTGCTGCATGAAGGTAGAAATCGCCAAATTCGACGAGTTGCAGAACAGCTAGGGCATCCAGTTTTAGAGTTACACCGGGTCGCGATCGGCCCCATTCAACTCAAACAACTTCCTCCTGGCCAATACCGAACCCTGACAGATTATGAAATTAACTTTTTACAGACGGAAACTATTAACCCTAAACAAGGCACTGGTCCGTAAGACCAGTGAGTATACAAAAATACTAGACAAATTTATAAATAGTGCGGCAGACGTCAAGGAGCATAGCGTATGAAGAAGTCAACCCTACAACTAGAGCAAGAACGAGTCAACAAACTTCAGGAAATGGGGTCCTACTTACGCCAGCTTCGCCAAGACCAAGGAATGTCTTTAGAAGAAGTTGCAGCGAAGACCAAAATCCAAATGCGCCTTCTAAATGCTATTGAGGCAGGTGATCTAGAGCAGTTGCCTGAGCCAGTTTATATTCAAGGTTTTATTAAACAGTTTGCCGATGCCTTAGGGATTAACGGGGCAGCATTTGCTAGTTCATTTCCTACGGCTCCCATCTTGCGACCAATTCAACAGCCTTGGCGCAACCTACCTGCCGCTCAATTACGGCCCGTCCACTTGTATGTGGTCTATGTCTGCTTGATTGTGTTTGCAGTCAATAGCTTGTCCTATTTGATGAACCGTTCTGGTACATCAACAATTTCCAACATAGAGGCATATCAACCACCTGGCACTCAACCAGGCCAGGCTGCTAACTCAGTAGTAGCCAACCAAGCTTTTGGGCCTTTTAGCCCTGTTAAAGTGCCTGCTCAGGGCAAGATAAAACCTGCGACTTCAGGTTTGGCAGGGCTCCTGGCCATGCCTCAAAACGCCAATGATTCTGGTAAGCCAGTCCGAGTCAGCGTCACTTTCAAGGCTCAATCTTGGATTCGAGTGGTCACTGATGGTAAGACCGAATTTGAGGGAGTTTTACCAGAAGGAACTCAACGCACTTGGATGGCTGATGAACAGTTAACTCTAAGGGCTGGTAACGCCGGGGGTGTGCTTGTAGGACTTAACGATCAGCAGGCGAAGCAGCTGGGCGACCCAGGCTCGGTAGAGGAGGTCACTTTTGAAGCGAATACGAATGCAGCCCAACTCTCACCCGGAGCACCGGGAGCGGAGCCAAACAACTTGACTCCTACAGTCCTCCCGGTACCATCCGATCGCGTGGCAATCCGTTAATCGATCATCCTTAAGCCCAGCGATTCAAACTTGAACCCAAAGCCGTTCAGCCTGGATTAGGTTTGAGTTTAGGGAGCGCGACCGAATAACTCCGTCATTGTTCTGAGGCGATCGCGGACTTCTGGAGTCAAAGCATCTGCCTGGTATCGCCAGGTCCAGTTGCCTGCGTTGTCGCTGGGGTCATTCATGCGGCCCTCGTTGTCTAGACCTAGCACGTCTTGCAACTGGATGATAGCTTGATTGGAAACCGAGGCAAGAGCTAGACGGATAAAGTCCCAGTTGACCCCTGCTTCGCTTAAACAACCCAAATACTGAGTGACAGCGTCGCGATCGCTAGAGGAAAGGCGATTGAACCAGCCCACAATCGTTTCATTGTCGTGGGTGCCCGGATAAACCACGCTGTTAGCTAAGTACTTGAAGGGTAAAAAGTTTTTGTCCCCCATGTCGCCAAAGGCGAATTGCAAAATCTTCATGCTGGGGAAACCAAAGCGATCGCGCAAGGCATCCACTTCTGGCGTGATCACACCCAAATCTTCCGCGAGTACGGGCAGTTGCCCAAATTGCTGCTTCAGCGCTTCAAATAAAGCTTCACCTGGAGCTTCAATCCACTCCCCATTCATGGCAGTGGTTTCACCTTGCTTGACCGCCCAATAAGCCTGGAACCCTCGGAAGTGGTCAACCCGAACCATATCCACGTAGTCGAACAGGGCTTGAAACCGCTGCACCCACCACTTGAAGCCAGTTTGTTGCAGCCGCTCCCAGTTATAAACGGGATTGCCCCAAAGCTGCCCAGTTTCACTGAAGTAATCGGGTGGAACCCCCGCCATCAACGCAGGCTCTCCCGTTTCAGGATCGAGACAAAAGTTTTCTGGGTTTGCCCACACATCGGCGCTGTCCTGAGACACGTAAATAGAAATATCGCCGATTACTTTGATCCCGCGTAAGTTGGCGTATTTGCGCAGCGCTGACCATTGCTGAAAAAACTCAAATTGCAGGAATTTGTGCAGCCAAATCTCAGCCTGAAGTTTGTCTTGCCACTGAGCGATCGCGTCTGCTTGGCGTTTGGCGATCGCGGGTTCCCAAGTGGGCCAACTGGTATCCTGGAACGCATCTTTCAGCGCCATGAATAGGGCGTAATCGTCCAGCCAGTATGCGGTCCCTTTGCAAAATCCTTCAAATTCTTTTTGCTGTACGGCTGAAGCTTTTGCTTGAAAGTTCTGCCAAGCTTTTTGCAGCAAGGGTATTTTGATTTGACGCACTTTGGCAAAGTCAACTACCATTGGCAACTCTGGCAAATCGGCTAAATCTGTTTCTGCTAGTAACCCTTTGTCGCGCAACAGTTCGAGGCTAATTAGCAGATGGTTACCTGCCATCGAAGAGTAAGACGACAGATAAGGTGAATTCCAGGGCTCACCCGTCGGCCCTAGGGGTAGAATCTGCCAAAGTTGTTGGGCACTGTCGGCTAAGAAATCAATGAAGCGATAGGCTTCTAAGCCTAAGTCACCAATACCAAATCGGCTAGGAAATGAGGTGGGATGCAGTAAGATGCCGCTAGCTCTGGGAAAGGGCATAGATAACCTGAAATATAAACAGCAAGCGTCCTGAATTTAGCAACTGTTTATTATTACAACATCAGTCTCGAGTTTCGATTTATTGCTGCCAAAAGCTATCTCTTTGGCTAGATGATAGTGCTCCAAATTTAAGAGCTAGGGAGCATTGCATAATATAGTGTGTCTTCGTCTCCCCAACGCTAATAAAGCCTAGCCGCTCGTAAAGGCGCTTAGCTGGGTTCTGTTTAAGCACCTGCAACTGCACAGGTAAATTTAATGCTTGCCCATGTTCAAGGACATTTTTTAGGACTAAAGTGCCAATGCCATGGTTTTGAAATCTAGGCAGAATCAAGAGATTGCCAAGATACAGTTCCCCTCCACACTGCAATAGCTGTAACATTCCTACCTCGATCTGGTCAACCAGAACTACTCGGATCAGATGAGGATTAAAGGTTTCGCCAAATAAGTCAGGATTCCAAGGATAAATGCGCTCTACATGTTCTTTGAGACAAGCTGCGTGCATTTTGTTCAGGAAATCAAAATCTGCTTCGGTTGCCTGCCGAAATCGTACTTTCATGCTTTCTCGCGCCAGAAAATGTCGAGGGTGCTGAAAGCCAGGGTTCTCGGGTAATTAAGAGTAAGCGATCGCCTCCAGCTGTAAAACTAATCTAAACCTACTGAGCAGGATTCACCTTACCAATAGTCTGTAGCGTGCCGTCATCCTTTACCGTCCAGACATCGTAGCTGCTAACCACATCGCCATTCTCGTCAATATCTACATTGCCGCTAGCGCCTTGGTAGTCAATCTGCTCGCCCTTTTGTAAACGGGCTAAACCATCACACACATCAGTCACAGGAGTTCCAGTTGGGCCAGCTACTTCTCGGAGTTGGTTCTTAATGCCTTCACCAGTATTGCTGTCTGCTGCTTCTGCTGCTAGTACTAAGAGTGCTGCCGCATCCCAAGCATGGGGGACAAAAGCACTCAAGGGTTTAGCTTGTTTCTGTTGCCAGAGCTTCGTGAAAGCGGCCAGAGCTTTACCGTCCGCACTTGGAATCGTCCCGATCGCCCCTGCCAGAATAAACTTGCCATCCTTGGTTTTGCCTACTTGTTCGGCAAAGTCTTCTGAATAACCGCCATCGGTCAGCATAATCTGTACCCCTTGGCTCAGACCTTGTTGATAAGCGGCTTTGAGAAACAAGCTGCCTGTCTCACCATAGATAAATGCGGCAACGGCATCGGGTTTGTTGGCAAAGGCAAGTGCGGCCTCTGATTCAAAGGTCGTTGCTTTGGGGTCATAGCGGGCAGGTTTGCCCTCACCTGTTACCGTACCTCCGCGCTGCTTAAAGGCTTGAGTAAACTCTCTCTCCAACCCCACACCGTAATCATCATTGATCACAATCGTTGAAACTTGCTGATAGTTTCGCTGCTGGGCCAATTTAGCTAAAGCTTGGGCCTGGTAAGTGTCCGGTGGGGCAGTCCGCGCCCAAAATCCCTGAAAGTCACCTTTTTTAGCGCGTTCCGTAAACGTAGGACTGGTGCTAGCCGGAGAAATCAGCATCACCTTGTTGCGTACCGCCACATCTACCGCTGCGCTCGAAACGCTACTGGGAAAGGAACCCACCACACCCGCAACTCGATCCACTTCCACCAGCTTCGCCATCGCCTCAGCCCCAGCCGCAGGTTCAGTCTGGTCATCTTCCGACACCAAACTCACAGGTGCCTGATTCACCCCACCACATTGGTTAACAGTCTGCACTAACAAAGAAACAGCATCCAAAAGCGGCGGCCCTACCGCAGACAAATCACCTGTAGCGGGCAGCAAGGCACCCAACTTCAGCCCTTTGGCATTATCAGTAGTGGTTGTAGTAGGAGACTGATTTGCTCCGCCAGAATTGCTGGTGCTTTGGCAAGACGCGATCGCCAAACCAACGACACCAGCAGTGATAACCACAGCCGTTGCCGAGCTACACTTCAACTGTTTCAGCAGAGCAAATCTGTTCATCACGGTGCCGTACCAGATAGGTCAAGGAAAGCTGGCAAGATAAAAATGGGTGTTCATGCCAGAGAGCGATCGCGCTTAACTCTACACCTTATCCCCTTGGCGACCGTAGATGTAAACCATCTCTTTGAGGCGGTTGCTGTAGTCTTGGGTCATTGCCTCGGCTCGGAATCGCCAAGCCCAGTTATTTTCTGATGTACCGGGAGCATTCATTCGGGCATCAGAACCCAAGCTAAACACGTCCTGAATTGGAATAATGGCTTGATTGGCCACAGAACTCATAGCCAGACGGATCAGATCCCAAACAATTCCATAAGGCCCAGTGCAGGCAAGGTATTGGTGCAGGCGATCGCGCTCGTAATCTGGCGCTTGCTGATACCAGCCCAGCGTCGTGTTGTTGTCGTGGGTGCCCGTGTAGATCACACTGTTCGCGTCCACATTAAAAGGTAGATAAGAATTTTTGGCATCACTACCAAAGGCAAAATGTAAAATCTTCATGCCAGGGAAGCCAAAATGATCGCGCAGATCGAGCACAGCTTGATCAATATCCCCTAAATCCTCGGCAATGATTGGCAAACTACCAAGTTGTTGGCGAATCACTTCAAACAACTTATAACCAGGAGCCTTAACCCATTGCCCATTGATTGCCGTCTCTTCACCCGCAGGAACCGACCAGTAAGCTTCTAATCCTCGGAAGTGATCGATGCGAATCATATCTACATGGGCCAAGATTTCCCGGACTCGCTCCACCCACCAAGTAAAGTTGGTTGACTCCAGGTAACCCCAGTTGTAGAGCGGATTACCCCAAAGCTGTCCTGTCTCAGAGAAATAATCGGGTGGCACACCCGCAACTTCCAGAGGTTGACCTGTTTCAGAATTGAGTTGAAACACTTCTGGATTAGCCCAAACATCGGAACTGTTGTGGGCAACATAAATGGGAATATCACCAATAATCCGGATGTTTTGAGCATTACTGTAAGTCTTTAGCTCTCTCCACTGCCGAAAGAACTCGAACTGCAAGAATTTTTGAAAGAAGATCTGATCCGCTAGCTTATCCCGCCACAAATCCAACGCTTCTGGCTTGCGTAGCCGTAGTTCTTCTGGCCATTCCACCCAGCTACCACCTTCCTGTGCCTCTAGCAGCGCCATGAATAAGCTGTAGTCTTCTAGCCAAGTTGCTTTGCCCCGACAGAAACCTTCAAATTCTGTCCGTTGAATTGGGCTAGCTTTCTGCTTGAAGTTCTCACAGGCTTGCCGTAGCAAAGGCATTTTCCAAGCAATTACCTGCTCGAAATCAATCTTGTCGGGCGCAAAGCCAGGAGCATCGCGGAGGTCATCTTCACTCAGGAAGCCATTGTCTCTCAGAATGTCAGGGCTAATCAGCAGCGGATTCCCTGCCATCGTCGAAAAACTCATGTACGGGGAGTTGCCGTAGCCTGTGGGGCCTAGAGGCAATATCTGCCACAGGCGCTGTTCGCTGCGAGCCAGAAAATCAATAAACTGGTACGCTTCCAGCCCTAGATCACCAATGCCATAACGACCGGGTAGACTCGTTGGATGTAGCAGGATACCACTGGCACGGGGAAAGGGCATAGAAATTTGCCTCCAAAAAATACTCTGTCAGTGTAGCCACCCCTCATCTTAGTGGAATCTTCCCTTGGTAGAATTACTTCTGCCTCCCTTTCAGGAGTTGAAACCTTTGGCCTACCGTAATCCAATCCCCACTGTTGACATCATTATTGAGCTGAGCGAGCGCCCTCATCGCCCGATTGTGCTGATTGAGCGGCTGAATGAGCCTTATGGTTGGGCGATCCCAGGTGGGTTTGTGGACTATGGAGAGCCTGTGGAGGCGGCAGCTCGCCGGGAAGCACGGGAGGAAACAGGTTTAGAGGTTGAACTAATTGAGCAATTTCAGGTTTATTCCGACCCAAGTCGTGACCCGCGTAAACATACGATGAGTGTGGTGTTTATCGCGGAGGCGAAGGGAGAACCGCAGGCGGGAGATGACGCGAAGGGAATTGCGCTATTTGAGCCTTGGCGGGTGCCTGAGAATCTTTGTTTCGATCACGATCGAATTTTGCGGGATTATTGGCGGTATCGGCATTATGGGTTGCGCCCCCATTTAGTTTAGGGTTGCTTGGGAAGAGTTTGGTTTGAGAATGCTTGGGTTTTGACTAAAATCCGAACCCTTGGGGGCGCTTGCCCTCAAACTCCCGCTGGGGGACGTAGCCGTCCCCCAGACCCCCTCCAGACGAAGTTGGGTGTCAGTGTTTCGATAGGTTTGTGCGAAAATGCCTTGGTTTCATATTGATGGTTGAAGGGATATGACGCGCAAGGTAATTCGGACAGAGCAGGCTCCCGCTCCGGTGGGGCCATACAATCAGGCGATCGCGGCGAGTGGGCAGTTGGTGTTTGTAGCAGGGCAGATCGCACTTGATCCGCAAACTGGGGCGATCGTGGGTGAGGGAGATGTAGTGCGGCAGACGGAACAGGTGATGGCCAATCTGGAAGCGATCCTCAAGGAAGCAGGAGCCACTTTTGCAGATGTGGTGAGAACTACAGTATTTCTAGCTGACATGAACGACTTTGCAGCAGTCAACAGCATCTACGCCCGCCACTTCGACGAAGCCACCGCCCCAGCCCGCGCCTGCGTCCAAGTCGCCCGCCTCCCCAAAGATGTCCAAGTTGAGATCGACTGCATCGCCGTAATCTAACCAAACCTAAACAAAACCCTCCTGAGGAGAGCCACACTTGGCCAACCAAAGCACTTTTGGAGGGGGCCTGGGGGACGCAACCGTCCCTCAGCGGGAGTTTGAGGGCAGGTGCCCTCAAGGGTTCGGATTTCACAAACTCCAACTAAGACAACTCAATCAAGCAGATGCGATCGCCTAGCGACCGTGCAAATGCTGCACCAACTCCATATCCACAAAAGTCGTCCAACCCACCTCACCAGAAAGCACCGTAAACGGCATACCCGGATCACCCAGATGATCCAAAACCACTACAGCTCCTGGAAAATCTTGGTCTTTGGTGTAATCATTAATCGTCACAATCGTCTTGAGATCCGCTTTGTCAGCCGAAATCAAGCCATTGTGTGAATCCTCAAACGCGATGCAATCCTGAGACGCAATCTGCATTTGCTCTAAGGCATAGAAATAAATGTCAGGAGCAGGTTTCTTCGCTGGCACAATATCACCCGCCGCAATTACATCAAACCAGGCAATGCTTTCGTGGCCCAAAGTACTCTCTAAAAGAGCTGTGACATTGGCAGGAGTGGTCGTAGTCGCGATCGCCAAGCGAAACCCTTGGGCACGCGCTTCATCCAACAACCGCTTCACCCCAGGTCGCAGCGGAATGCTGCCTTCGCTGAGTAGTTGCGTATAGTGCTTGGTTTTAGCCTTGTGTAACGCTGCGATAAACTCGTCCAAATTATTAGGACGCTGGAAGTCTGAGCGATATTTGTCGAGGTAGAACTTCATTCGCTCTTTGCCGCCTGTGACGGCTAATAGTTCTCCGTATAGCTCGACAGTCCAATCCCAATCCAACCCAGCTTCCGCAAAAGCGCGATTAAAGGCAACCCGATGACCATCCCGCTCGGTATCGGCCAAGGTGCCATCGACATCAAAAATTAGTGCTTGCAGTTTGGTCATAATCAGCCGTCAACCAACGATGAGAGAATTTCCAAAGGCGAGTTCAACCCTTTGGCACTCTAGCTCAATTAGGGTCAAAGGTTAAGTAGGCAAAATCTTTCAGCTTTGCGATAACCGCTGTACCGTTGCACCACCCAAAATTTCATGAGCTTCTGCTAATAACGCAGGGATTTTGTCAGCGTGAGGGCTATTCTCCAAGCATTGCCGTAAATCTAGTTCTGCCACTTTTTCGGCTCTGGCACCGGGAAACCAATGATCCGCTTGACCCAGCAAGTTGTAGCGCATCTTGCCGTAATCCACCATGTCATAAGCGATCGCTAGATTTCGCAACCCGAGAATGGTATGAATGTTCATGCCTCCTGGGGTTTCCTCAGGTTTAGGCAAGCCAACATGCCAAGTTCTCCACCACTCTTCACCCAGAGCCGCGATCGCTGCTTGTTCCAAGCAAGCCAAAATCGGGGGCAAAATTTCATCAGCGCGATCGAGCAGGTCTAGGGTTCTCAGATGTTCGTCAAAGTCGGTGGGACGAGACGCGCCAATACTCAGCGTGTGTACCTGGGGGTGACTCAGACAGAACAGATCGTTAAAGACCATCGGGCTGAGAGGCGCACACAAGTCCACCAACTTTTGAGGGGGTTTGTAGAGGTCACCACCTTTGTTGGTAGGGCTGATGATAAACACACCCATATCGTGCTTCCCAGCAGCCTCGATCGCGGGCCAATTGTTTTGGTTGATGTAGTACCAATGCAAGTTCACATAGTCGAACTGGTCCGTGGCGATCGCCTGCAAAATTACTTCTAGAGGCGCGTGGGTGGAAAAGCCAATAAAGCGTACTCGACCTTGCGATCGCAGCTTTTGGGCTACTTCTAAACAACCGCCGGGACGCAGGCAGTACTCCAGCAGTTCGGCATTATTTACGCCATGCAACGACAACAGCTCCACATGATCGAGTTGCAGGTAAGCCATTGATTGCTCAAAGGTTTGCAAAAACCCTTGCGGATCTGCGGTCGGAATGATTTTGGTTTGCACAATTAACTGGTCGCGTGGCAGTTTTGGTAATACCGCTCCCAACTGCATTTCGGAGCTACCATATCCCCGCGCCGTTTCGATGTGGTTGATCCCTAGTTTTACAGCCCGTCGAACCGTTGCCTCTAAATTCTGTTGGTTATCAGCAGGAACTGTATCTTTGGGGACATCTTGCCACTTGTATTGGTAGCGCATTCCTCCACAAGAAAACACAGGCATGGATAACTCTGTCCGCCCAAACCGCCGATACTGCATCTTTAACCCCTGCGTCTCTACCACGGTAGGGGCGAACGGTCGTTCGCCCACATTGCCAGGTTAATTCAACAATTATGCTTCGCGCACGATCGGTTGCCCGTCTTTCACTTCACCGACCAACACGAGATCGGTTAGGCCGACAAACAAACCATTTTCCAAAACGCCGGGAATGTTGTTGATCGTCTTTTCCATCTCAGCGGGGTTGTCGATGCTGTCAAACTTCACATCCAGCACCATGTTGCCCTGATCGGTGATCACGGGGCCAGCTTTCTTGACACCCATCCGTAGTTCTGGCTTGCCACCCAACTTCTCGATCGCCCGTGCCACTGGTGTAATTGCCATCGGGATCACTTCAACAGGCAGCTTAAAAGTAGTACCTAAGCGATCAACTAGCTTAGAGCTATCCACCACCACAATGAATTCTTTGGCTAAGGCATCCACAATTTTTTCGCGAGTATGAGCCGCACCGCCACCCTTGATCAAATTGTGCTGCGGGTCAACTTCATCGGCTCCGTCGATCGCAATGTCGATGTACTCAATTTCATCTAGCGTCACTAAGGGGATGCCATACTGCTTCGCCAGTACCGAGGATTGGAAGGAAGTCGGCACGCCTTTGATGTCCTTGAGTTCTCCAGATTGCAGGCGATCGCCCAAATACTGAATCATCAATGCTGCGGTTGACCCGGAGCCTAACCCCACAATAGAACCGGAGTGCACACGAGCGGCTGCGGCCTTGGCAACTTCTTGCTTCATCAACTGAATGGGGTCTACTGACGCGGTCATTCCCAAAGCTCCTTGCATATCAATGGATTAATCTGCACGGTCTATAGCATGACCTAAAGTGAACTCCCTGCCTAGTCTGCCGAGTCAGTTCACGTTTTTTGATCCCTGGCAAAAGTCAGGGCAGGACTCAAGCGAGATATGAGCAAAAGTTGCCCTGGATTAAGCTTCTGGAGCAACAACTGTCGGCACCGATGCGATCGCCTCCGTCACCCGAGCAAATTCAGAGGCCAATGTAGAGGTTTGCTCCAAGGCTTGCGGATCTGAGAGTAGGTGAAAATATTTCACAGGTAGCTCAATCGCAAACTCGGTTCCTTGCCCTGGCTCAGAGTGGCACCGGAGTTGGCCCTGATGCTGATTGACCACAATTTGATAGCTGACGGTTAAGCCGAGCCCTGTTCCTTGACCAATTTTTTTGGTAGTGAAGAAGGGATCAAATATTTTGGCTTGGAGTTTGGGAGAAATTCCAGGACCATTATCTGCGATCGCAATCCGAGCAAAGTTTTCCTTTCCTGACGCACCCAAGACCAGTTCTGTCCGAATCGTAATGGTTTTGAGCTGCGTAATAGTTTTGGTCTGGGTGGCCCCACCACTGAGCGCTTCGATCGCATTGGTGATCAAATTTAGAAAAACCTGATTGAGTTGTCGCGGATAGCACTCTAGCGGCGGCAGAGCGCCATAATCGCGAATCACTTGGATTTCATTTAACTGATTTTGCAAGATCGCTAAAGTACTCTCTAAACCATCATGCAAATTCACAGTTTTGCGACTCGACTCATCCAGGCGGGCGAAGTTTCGTAGCGACAGCACAATTTCCCGAATCCGGGAGGAACCCACCTTCATCGACTTCAGGATACGGAACAAATCTTTGAGCAGAAAGCCAAGTTCTACTTCATCAATCAAAGTTTGCACTTCTGCCACTGGCTGCGGATAGTGGACTTGATAGGCAACTAAAAGGCGGTTGAGCTCCTCGATATAGCGCTCAATATAAGGAATATTGCCGTAGATAAAACTAACGGGGTTGTTAATTTCATGCGCGACCCCTGCCACCATCTGCCCCAAGCTGGACATTTTCTCACTCTGAATCAACTGAGCTTGAGTGAGTTGCAGTTCTTGTAACGTTTTTGCTAAATGTTGAGCTTGAGCTGCACTTTCTAAGGCTTGCTGCTGAGTTTGAGCATACAAATTTGCCTGCTGAATGGAGATCGCTAATTGGTCAGCAACTGCTTGAGCGAGTTGCTGGTCGTTATCTGACCAATAGCGTGTATGAGAGCACTGGTTTAAGTACAAAATGGCGTGCAGAATCCCATTGGTTTGCACTGGCACCACTAAGGATGATTGAATCTGGGCTTGTTTGTATTCCTCGTTGTAGGGACCGACTCGCTCATCTTGAGCCACATCCATCATCACCACAGGTTGGCGATGCTGAATCACCCACTGAGTAATGGGGCCATGCGTGTCAAAGTCGTTAATGGAAGGGGAGAAGGATTCTCGGCAAATTTCGTATAAGTGTTTGCGCCGAAAAGCAGCGCCAGGAATGGATTCTTGGACAAGCTGTGGCAGTACATTCAGTGGCTCTACTTCACCATGTTCCACTAAATGCACTAAACAGCGATCGGCCTCTAGCGCTTTTAGTAGCTGCGCGATCGCCTGCGTCAAAATGGTTTCCAAGTCAAAGCTTTGCCGAGTTTGGCTGGTAATCTGATTTACTAGTTGCTCGCGTTGGGCCTGCCGTTGTGTCTGCTCATAAAGCCGAGCTTGGCGAATCGCAATTTCTAATTGCTGCGCCAACGACGCCATAAACTCCACCTCAGCTGTTTTCCAGCGGCGAGGTTGGTCTGACAAACAAACTAAATAACCGATGGAATCAGCTCGATCCAAAACAGGAACTAATAAGTTGGCTCGTGCTTCCAGCACCTGAAAATTTAGCCCACTTTTAGAGCGTTGCCATTTCGCTAGCCACTGCCTTAGCCAGCGAGTAGTAGCAGAAGCATGAGCATCGCCACAACTCACAATCAACTGACCTTGGGCGATCGCCTCAGCCGCATCTCCGAAAGCGGCCAATGGTGTATAGCCTAGCTGAGAGCCGCGATCGCTCCCTAGGCGTTCACAGACAACCTGCACTCGGCAAGTGTCACTGAAATACCAAAAAAAAGCACAGTAATCCAGATTCAGTAACGTGCCAACCTCATCCACCGCTGTTTGAAGTACAACGTTCAACTCCAAAGAATTACGGATGCGGTCAACAATCTTGCGCAATAGAGCGCTTTGCTGATGATACTGGCTCAGAGCTAGCCGACCAGAAAAGTTGGTAAAGGGAAACACACGGTGTAACAGGGGAAAGAGCATAAGGCACTAGAGAGTCTACCATTGGACCGATAGATGCTTCTAGATTCAAACTGCAAATACTGACACTGAAATCCCTATGAAGATGACGCTTTTGAGCGAAAACTTCAGTAGTTTATTTGACATTTATCGAACCATCAATCAGCTAGTGCCAAAGCTTACGTTCTACTGAAACACACGGACGAGGAAACAACTCAACAACAAACAATACTTTTCAACCTTATTTTCTGTTTAGTAAGTTCTCTGCCGCCAGCCAAGACTGACACATCCCTAAACAGTGTCGTTGCTTCCTTTGGTAGTCGATTTGTATCTACTTAATCTCACACCACCATACTTTTCGTGAAATGAAGAGCAGATCACTCGCAATGTCTACATCAGCTAAAGGTTTTGCCAGTTCGCTCAGAAACAGGCTTTTTGCCCTCTTGGGTTGGAAGCCATTAATTATGCTACAAATAACTCAGTACCTAAAGAAACTGGGAAACTACTAGCTTTATAGTTGGTAGGTGCTTAGGTCATCCCGGCAATCTCGGTAGACGAATTGCTAAGGTTAGGTACTACAGCCTGAACTACTTTATGTAGAGCTTTGAGGAGCAATCCTCAGGCAATCAGCAACCTAGAAATCCTGTTGTTTTACGGCAGGAAGGTCCAGCGAGCCCAGTGCTGTATTCAACTAGCAACTTGTTATCCTTGCCATAGATAGTGAAAGAGGAGTGTATGAATAAGAAAGTAATTAGCCTCGCCTTAGTACTCAGCTTGGCCGCTGCTTTGGGAGCTTGCGGTGGTGGTGATACCACTACTAGCCCTTCCCCTGGTGAATCCCCTGCGGGTTCCCCAACCACCTCTCCTACTACATCTCCCTAGGCTTTTTTCCCATACTTGACAAGCCCTATCCCTCAGTCAGTGTACAAAACTGCCTGAATAGTGGATTTAGCCTCAAAGTATGAAACAGCCAAGAGATTGCTCCTCACAACCTATTGCAGTCCAAGTCAAGCTTTTAGCGTCGTACTGCTCTAAGACCGATCGCTATATGAACTGGATCTAGGTTGAAGGTGGCCGTCCTCTAACAACCCTGTAATTAATTTGGTGGCTTACAAGAGCCCAGTAGTCGAGTTTGGCAACCATTCCAAGCTTTAGCAAACTGGCTCTTGTGAGCTTATTGTTATTTAACGGTGGCTAAAATTTGTGGTGAGCACTAAGTAACTTGAACCAAGGCCTCAGCGATCGCCAAGTTGATTGCTAACCTAACCTTATTAATTTTTTAAGAGACTTTATTCCTTGAAAAATGCTTTACCTAGTTAGGAATCGCTGCCTTGTAGCTTAGGATGACAGAAAAAGGCTGTCTGCATGAACCATAAAAGGCAAATATTCCTTATGGGCTTGAAGCTCAGCGCTACTTCTATCTTAGGTTCAATTGTCTGCTTGTTTGCTTTAGCTACTGAATTTGCTTACGCATTACCCCCTGCGGAGGATACCCCTGAAGAAATTCTAAGGACTGAAATTATTACTGAAGCGCGATCGCCCGTCGATGGAAAGCCCTTGACTCCAGCACAGTACGCTGAGTTGCAGGCCCAACTGGAGGCAGGACCGCCTATTGATCCCAAGTTGTCTCCCCAGGTCAGACGAACCATCACCTTACTACGCTTACGCCAGTTTATTCGGACTTTTTTCCCCTTTTTATTACGCTGAGTCGCTATGTCTTTTCTCTCTAAGAGCGCCAATTGAGGTCGCGATCGCACACCCACCTTCGTAGTTTTCAGCCCTAGCCGCAAGCCCAGTTTTTCCTAACATCTCTGACAAAATTTGCCTGCCTAACCCGAGAACTAGCCAGAACTCATCCAGTAAACCCTACCTGACCACCGCAAACATGTCTGGATTTAGGCAGATGATTTGAGACTTTAGCTATGATTTGCTACGGTTTACTACAGTTCATTACCTGATTTTTACATTTGGGTTTTATACACCTTGCCAATTATCAGTTACGTGCGTCCACCCCATTCAACGTTCGGAGTGGGCGTAAGCTGTTAATGCTAATTCTTTCAAAGGTTTTCAGTGCCTTCAGTTTCTCCCAACTAAGACAACAGCCTCTGGATTTCAGAGCCACACGCATATTACAAAACCTTTTTCCCGAGTTGGAACGCATTCAATAATCTCGTTTAGGTAGGTAGTTTCATGTCAATGACCGTCGCCCCTGAGCAAATTGAGCGGATTGTTTGGAATCAGCACCATGACCCCTTTGAAGTTTTGGGCCCTCATGCCGTACAAAGGGATGGCCAAACTGTTTGGGTCGTGCGAGCTTATCTGCCCAATGCAGATGCAGCCTGGGTGATTTTGCCAGAAGAACGGGCAGAGCATGCGATGCAACCCATTCATCATCCTCATTTCTTTGAATGCACCATTGATACTCCAGAGTTAGCTAATTATCAATTACGCATTCAAGAGGGGAATCATGAGCGTGTCATCTACGACCCCTATGCCTTTCGTTCTCCTTACCTCACAGACTTCGATCTACATTTGTTTGCTGAAGGTAACCACCATCGCCTTTACGAGAAATTAGGGGCACATCTGACAGAAGTCGAAGGGGTCAAAGGCGTTTATTTCGCAGTTTGGGCACCTAACGCTCGTAACGTTTCTGTTCTAGGTGACTTTAACCACTGGGATGGCCGTAAGCACCAGATGCGTAAAGGTCCTTCCGGGATTTGGGAACTATTCATTCCAGCCTTAACAGAGGGCGATCGCTACAAATACGAAATTAAAAACCAAGCGGGACATATCTACGAAAAATCTGATCCCTTTGGTTTTCAACAAGAAATTCGGCCTAAAACAGCCTCCATTGTCACTAACTTAGATAATTACACCTGGAACGATCAGGATTGGATGGAGCAGCGTCGTCATACAGAACCGCTCACCCAACCTATTTCAGTTTATGAAGTTCATTTAGGTTCCTGGTTACATGGCTCCTCTGCTGAACCCGCTCGCTTACCCAATGGCGAAGCGGAGCCTGTCGTCCTCGTTTCTGACCTCAAGCCTGGAGCCCGTTTTCTCACCTACCGAGAGTTGGCCGATCGCCTCATTCCTTACGTCAAAGAGTTAGGCTTTACCCACATTGAGCTTCTACCGATCGCCGAGCACCCCTTCGATGGGTCTTGGGGATATCAAGTTATTGGCTACTACGCCTGTACTTCTCGCTACGGCACCCCTCAAGACTTAATGTATTTCATCGACCAGTGCCACCAAAATGGCATCGGGGTCATAGTTGATTGGGTACCTGGTCACTTTCCCAAAGACGGTCATGGTCTAGCCAACTTTGATGGCACTTACCTCTATGAGCATGCTGACCCCCGAAAAGGTGAGCACAAAGAATGGGGCACCTTAGTCTTTAACTACGGTCGGCATGAAGTTCGGAATTATCTAGTAGCCAACGCCCTATTTTGGTTCGACAAATATCACATTGACGGTATTCGAGTAGACGCAGTCGCCTCCATGCTCTATCTCGACTACTGTCGTAATCCAGGAGAATGGCTACCCAACCAATATGGTGGCCGAGAAAACATTGAAGCCGCTGATTTCTTACGGCAAACTAATCACACCATTTTTAGTTATTTTCCTGGTGTGCTCTCCATCGCTGAAGAGTCTACCTCTTGGCCAATGGTGTCATGGCCTACTTATGTCGGTGGTCTAGGCTTCAACCTCAAGTGGAACATGGGGTGGATGCATGACATGCTGGACTACTTCAACATGGACCCTTGGTTTCGCCAGTTCCACCAGAACAACCTCACTTTCAGCATCATGTATGCCTTCAGCGAGAACTTTATGCTAGCGCTATCTCATGACGAGATCGTGCATGGCAAGAGTAGCATGATTGGCAAGATGCCAGGAGACGAGTGGCAAAAATTTGCGAATCTGCGATGTCTCTATGCCTACATGTTCACGCATCCCGGCAAGAAAACTCTATTTATGAGCATGGAGTTTGGCCAGTGGAGTGAGTGGAATGTTTGGGCTGACCTGGAATGGCACCTTTTACAACACGACTCGCACCAAAAACTCAAGCAATTCCTAGGTGACCTCAATCACTTATATCGAGCTGAACCTGCACTTTACACTCAAGACTTCTCGAATGATGGGTTTGAGTGGATTGATTGTAGCGACAATCGTCACAGTGTAGTTTCCTTCATTCGTAAAGGCAAAGACTCTGATGATTTCGTAGTTACTATCTGCAACTTTACACCGCAGCCGCATGCCCACTACCGCATTGGTGTTCCTGAAGCAGGATTCTATACAGAGTTATTTAATAGTGATGCCCGCAAGTACGGCGGCAGCAACATGGGTAATCTAGGCGGAAAATGGACAGAAGAATGGTCTTATCACAATCGCCCCTACTCAATGGATCTATGCCTGCCACCTTTAGGCGTCGTTATTTTGAAGCTCGATCGCGAGAAAACAAAAGCAGCTAATGCAAAACAACTAAACGCTGGTTAGTTGCTGCTTACATGTACCGACAAAATTCTTGTCGCTTGTAGGGCTGCACCTCATCGGTTCTACAAGTGATGAAAGTTTTATTTTCCGACTCAATAACAAAACCTACCATTCTGGGGAGAACGGTTTTCTTTGGCCATACGAATTGCACCAATAAGTGTAGAAGCAATGACGCAACGCTTGGCTTTACCCCCATCCTTTGAAGATAAAGTCAGTCTTCCAAGCTGTCCGTTTACATTGCCTTTAAAGTTGAATTGAATTCGCCAAACACCACTACTTTGAGTCAAGGTGGTTTCTGCATCATCAATCTGCACTTTAGAACTCAAGTCATGCCATTTTAATAGTGTTGAATTCACAGTCTGGGGATGAACTGCCCACTGCGATATTTCATTCTGTTCTCGAAAGCTAACTTGCCAGGTTAGTTTCTGGTGAACAGAATTATTTTTTGCTTCTTGCAGCGCTCGATATACTTCATTCTGAGCAGCATTAAGAGATTGAATATTTAAAAAAGCTAGCAACTAGGAGCTGCGATCGCGCTAAGGCTTCCTATTGCTAGAGCTACTACTAAGACTTCCAGGAGCGTAAATCCTGAGTTGCTTGATTTCCTGCCGGGTGATTTGCGGTTTGAATGCTTCCGGAAAAAATCTTGAGTGTAAGATTTCATAAAATGAAAGCACCCTAGTAAGTATTGGAATCCTACTTAAGGTGCCCGAAATTTAATTTTTTATGCTATCTGCCTGAATTAGAAAATGAGTTTTATAAGATTTAGCTACATTCAGTGGAACGACCTGCGCTCATAGCACCCAATAGCGAAGTGACTTTCACACATCGCTTTGTGCCTTGAATTGGTTGAGATGAGTTATTACCTAAAGGCAAGGCAATAGTAATATCCAAATTTGTATCACTACCACGGGGAAGAGTACCAAAGTAGTCAAAAACCACGCTGGCATAGCTTCCTGATGCCAAGGCAGTTGAACTACCAACTTTATTTATCCCAGAGGAAGTAATATTTGTCCCCACCCATAATTGCCCTGCTTTGTTTCTGCCGCTCTCTTCTGGACTCAGATTTTTCCAGACATTTGCATCTAGATTAGCCGCGAGCACTGAGGAAGGATGAACCGCGTATTGCGCCACGCCATTTGTAGTTCTTCTAAAGCTAACTTGGTAAGTTAGTTTTCTCTGTTTAGCTATGGTTTGGGCATCTTGAAGAGCTGAAAAAATTCGATCTTGCGCCTTGCTAACTTTCTGACGATTGACGAAAGTTAGCCAACCAGGAGCTGTGATGGCGGCTAGCGCGGCAATGATAATTACAACCACCAAAAGTTCTAACAGCGTAAAACCAGAGCTAGCAGCCTGAGGCGATCGCTTTAAGCTATGTAGTGGTTTTTTACAAGCAGCTTCATTGCCTGAGAATCGATATAGGGTTTTAGAAAATTTGGAACTTTGCATTCGACTCTCCTGTTTGCTAAGTCTCGCTAATTCAAAATCTAGCGATTAATTGGAACCTAAAAGACCACGCCCCTGAACTTGGGCACTTGCACTAGGAAAGAAGGGAGAAAGGGGTTGTCTATACTGTGCTCGATTGGCCATTTGACTCTTATTAAGAGTGCGGGCAAAGGCATTGCCCCGAAGGTAAACTTTGGCGATCGTCTTACTTGAGTCAACACAGGCATAAAAGCTTCCTGTCTTAAGAGCATCTACGGCGACCGAACCACCGCTACCACTATATTGTGGAACCTGCTGAGTATTTGGTGGGCAAACAGGATTTAGAGCACCTGGAGAAGTTGTTGCAAGTGTATGGTCAACGAAGTCAACTAGGGTGTCAATTCCTGTAGAGTACGTGCCATTTTTAGTCCACTGATTCATGGCAGTAGAGATGCCATCAGAACTGCCAATACTAAAAAGCTTAAATCCAGCGTCAGGTTGATAAGCACTGAGATATCCTGACTCCGTAGAAATACCATCTTTGATTTGAAACCTGCCAATTCTGGCAGTACAAGACCAGGGAGAGCTTTGGCAACTAGAATCTTTAATCAGGTAGTAGCTTACTAAGGAATAAACGAACTGATCATCAAAACCTGTGGAAACTGGGCGAGCATTCTGGAGAAACTCGCGTTTCCAAAAAACAAGGACTGGCATTTTATCTGTAGCTGATGGCTCA
Organism: Trichocoleus desertorum AS-A10; assembly: GCF_039962155.1. Classification (NCBI taxonomy): domain Bacteria; kingdom Bacillati; phylum Cyanobacteriota; class Cyanophyceae; order Leptolyngbyales; family Trichocoleusaceae; genus Trichocoleus; species Trichocoleus desertorum. The sequence continues at coordinate 117,020 of NZ_JAMPKN010000013.1, forward strand.
GGCAATTGGCTTCTAATGGCACCAACACCCGTAGCATCATAGATGTAAACTGCTTGCTGAAGATCTCTAGTGATGTAGTCTAGAGCCGCTTGCAGTTCTTGTTCTGAGGTTGACTTTGCCTGCTCTCTACGGTCTGTCCGCAGAATATCAACCATGAAGGATAGTAAGGCGCTGAGAACGATCGCTGAGATAATCATCGCGACCAGCAACTCAATCAGAGTAAAGCCGCTAGTTTTTGATCGAGGCAGTTTCACTCGGTTGAGCTGAGTCTTAATAAGCCACCTAAGTCTGCTGATCATGTCTGCGGTTCTCCCCTGTTTTACTAAATACTGAGTTGGCAAAAGTTAGCATGAAGCTACTAGCACCCTGATTACTGGTTGCAACCGCCAAGACGTTGACAGAAATTATCGTAACTCGCGCTCGCCTTCACTTCCGTGGTTAGTTCTATAATGGGAGCTTTGCGAGGTCCGAGAGTACCTGAAAAAGCAGACTGGCTTCTCTTTCGGGCAGTATCAGTACTCCTTAAAATGTTGCCATCTGCTTTGAAAGCATCGGCGCGGTAGACTCGAACCCCTAAGAGGTAGCCTCTCGCAGCATCTATAGAAGTGGAGTTATAACGAACAGCCTGAATGATTAGATCATTTGGTTTATTGTTCTGACAGACGTTATCAGCATTGCCATCGAAGCAATACAAGCCTGCTGTCGCTGCTGGGGTTGTGCAATAGGCGTTGTTTGCACAAGCTAAAGCGGATGGAGTGGGTGCAGCATAGCTAGTAAAAGTAGCAGGGTCGTTACTAACAGCTACGGTAGTACTAGGGGGAGGAGTAACGCTCCCCGATCGCAAACCGTCGATGTAAGCTCTGGCGGCTTGGGTGCCTAGCTCTACTCTCCTCGCCTGTACCCTTGTGGCTACGGACAGCACAATTACAGGGGCGATCGCGCTGAGCAAGATGGCAACAACGACAATAGCGATCAAAGACTCCAAGATCGTGAAACCACTTTGGCTGGAGTGAGCAGATTTTTGCTTGAGTTGACTGATACTTTTTGTCATTGCTAGCCACCAGAGTTACAGAGTTAGAACTAAATGTTACGCCTTACCAAGTACCAGTGGGGCAGTTAGCAGGACGCTCACTGTTGTTAATAGCGTTGTTACCGCCTGACACAGTCTTGGCACACAGTAGCTGTTGCACCCACTTATCATCGCGGGAAGCTTCACGGAAGAACTCATTGGCTGCGAAGATAGGCTCGGTGGAGAAGCGCTCAGCTAACAAGTCTGGTCGTCTTTGCTTGAGTAAAGCCACATCGAAACCCCAGTTACGATTGGGTGGCTCGTAGTAGGGTAGCCGACCACCGCCATTTCCTATTTTGTAAACCTGGGGATAGGCAAATAGACCGCCAGGCCCAGCGTTTGCAGGAAAGAGGGGTTGGAAGGGAGCTGTTGCAAAGACGCTACGCTTAAACTGCACAAACGAGCCAAATGCTTTTACCTCAGTGTCGTGCCATGTTTCTAGGAAACGCAGGAAGTTGTGTAAACCACCGTTATCCTCGGTCGGACGAGCTGGTGTATCTCCAGCAGCAGCGACTAAGTTAAATGTTGTTGCTCCTGGTGCTTTTGCCAGCCACTTTGTTGACCGTACTTCGCCAATTGTGACATCCGGAAGGTTAAGCTTCGGTCCAATGTCAGTGACTCTAGCTGTCGTGCCAGTAGGAGTACCAGTTGGTACTTGCAGGTGTGCAACTGGAGCAAGCAAAGGTTGTCCGTCGTCGGAGACAGCTGTGACAGTAGCGGGATTGCTGCCAGTCGCCGCGGGAGTCTTGTCGAGATTAGCGAATCCCAAAAAGCGTCCGCCATCAACGTTGACGTTAGCACCTATTGTGACACCGCCCGCTTTACCCATAAAGTTACCGCCAATGCGAGTAGCTCGGTAAGGAGATGTATCAGAGTTAACGTTGTTTAGGTTCACTGAACCACCAGAAACCCAAACGATGTTATTGGGACTAATATCACCAACCAAATTTAGAACTACCCCGTTACACTTAGCGTCAGTGTTTAACGCAGTGGCACCACCACCAGTTTCACCACACTTATTGGTTGGATTACCAATATTGAGTGATGCCCCAATCCGCAACACGAATATTTGATTTGGCTTACCAGCAGCATTGAGAGTAATAGTACTGCCATTCTCAAAAGTAGTGCTGCCAGAGAAATCAACTACAGTCAAGCCGTCGTTATTGGTATCGTTAGCATTGAATGTGTAATCATAGCCACCGAAAGTATTTGGTATTAGAGATCGATTAGTTGCTGCGTTGTAGTCATAATCACGAGGAGTTGTGCCGTTAGCTAGCAGTGCGTCAAGAGTTTCATCAATGGCTCCACCGTTAGCTAGCATTCCTTCACAGGTTGTATCTACTGTACCAATAGGAAAATTAGTTTGATACTGCGTAGAAGCCTTACCAGAGTTTTGATCTGTACAGATTGCGTAATCCGATGCTGAAGGGGTTCCCTGGTTTAGCAGATTCAGAGGAGCAACATCAGGCAAGTATGGCAGGAGTAACTTACTACCACCTTGATCAGGAGGGAGGTAGTATAGTGGCTGATCATTCTCGTAGGTAATATTAGTGTTTTCTCCTGGTTCACCCACTATACTGGTTGTCGTTCTGAACCAAAGAGCGTTAGCGGTTCTCTTGCCATAGTGAGTATATTCAGATGCAGTGCCGCTATTAGGATATTGGCAGCCATTTCTAATTGGATTATTGGCTGTTACGTCTAGTGGGCAACCAACTCCTAATGGTTTAGCAGCACTATTGATGACTGGCGGAGGCCCAGCCGCCTCTTGAATGCTGGTAAAGACTAGAGCTTTATAGCGATCGCGAGCGAAGCTTACCCGACGAGCATAACGTTGATCATCAGCCACCATTGCAGGTTTTGCAGTAGTCCCTGCACCTAATCGGTCAATTATGCTCTTGGTATTACCACCAGTATTAAAGCCCGTTGACCAATCAGCCTCAGCATTGGTAACGATGCCATTATTATCGCTGTCCGCAGTAGCAAGCACTGCCTTGATTGCTTGACCTAGATCCCTCGATGAAATAGCTCTCTCAACGTACGTTGTTCCAGAAATTGTAACTGAATCGTTCAAGCTACCATTCCCGTCCATATCAAAGCCAACTACCCAGTCATTCGGCCCACATGTAGAGACAGGAAGTTTGCGACAAATCTCCATTACGTAGGTTGGAGAGGTAACACGCCGCTGAATTGGAGTGACAAAGTTGTTGAAGTAGGAGCTATTAGCACCTGTACCAGTACTGACACTGAAGTCAGCATCTTGAAAATCACGGCTAGTCACAAAGTTGTTGTTCCAGAAGCCATTTCTCAAGCGCTTCGCAATTGACTCTTTAGAACTCTGGTTGTTATTTAAGTCATAGTCGCCCTCGCTTCGGAAACCAAAAGTGTAACTAGTAGAAAGGGGAGTAATAGCATCCGCTAAGACTGTGGCGGGTCTCCAAGGATCGCCTGTTCCACATCCGGTATACTGCCCTGCTCGACAAGCAAAATTCTCATTGACTCCAGTCCGAGCGTAGAAATTACCCCAGTTTGCTGTCATAGCAGTGGTAAATTCTTCCTGCGTGTGTAGGTTGAAGTTACCTTTGATATAAACAGGTAAATCTGTTGCTAGTACTAAACCTTTTTCTTCGGGTCTATAGTTAGCCTCACGCCCTAAACTAGCTCCATTTTCCAACAGAATAGCGCTGGGACGACGAGACGAATCGAGTCGGTAATCTACGGGACTAGTGCGTCTTTGAGATATTTTGTCTTGCTCAGAAGAACTTAGAAGTGGTGCACTGAGATCTAGTAGTGCATCATCACGAGAGGCATAAATGATGCCGCTATTGGGGAATAAATACTCGTTTGGAGAACTGCCTGCTACTGCTTGAGCTTTGAGTTGTCCCAAATCAATAGCTGTAGCTCGTACTTCTAAAGGTTGGCGCTCTTCAAGACTAAGATTGTACTTACCAGTTAAAGTTTCTAGAATTTTGGCAGAGACACCAGAAGTATTAGGGATTGCAGCAGTAGTACCACCTAAAACAGTAATGCTAGTGCCAGTAACTGCTGTAATAGTCCCACGAGTGACGTTCAATTCTGATTCATCAAAGCCAGTAGTAACTAGATTATTTGTAAATCCTCCAATGGTTATCACGTCCCCTTTATTCAAAGTACCAGCAGGGATGCCGGGGGAGGGGAAATTATATGTCCGAGTAGTAGTACTACTGGAAGCTGTGCTAATTGCTAAGCTGGGGGCTCCGTCAACTGCTTTGACCTGACGTGCATCTAGAAACGTAACTTCTTTAATTACTCCATGAGGAATTGTGAAGTTAGCAGCTGGAGTTGTAGTTGGGGAAATAGTGCTATCTAGAATCTTGATAGCGCAAATAGCAGTATCAATCGCACCATTCTCTGCTGGAGATAGCGGCTTATTGCTAGCAACTAAAGTTCCACTGCTCGTTAGCTTTTTCAACGCATTTTGTAATTGCTCATTGACAATACGTCCATCAGGGAAGACCAATGTTGCCTGAGCCTTGAGTTCTGCTATGTTTGCAGCAGCAGTCGTCAGTCTAGTAGCTGGAGCGGTATATGGGGTTGCATACACCACCCCATTGTTAGATTTTCCACCCACAGCATCGTTCCACGTAGCAATGTTTTTAGCAGTTGTTGGATTAGTAGGATCGTAATAGCTACTAATACAAGCAATTGGAGTTTGGTCGATGCCTGTACTGTTCTTATAGTGATAGACAGCAGTTGCCCGCATGCGCAAATCGGGTTTGTCATCAATCTGGATACCTGCTGCATCAACCCCGCCTCTCATCGGCATGGAGTCAGGCCATACCACCCTGTACCGATCGGTCGCACCTACAGTTCCTGCTAATACAGAGGTATCACGAGTCACAAGTGGAGCAGGGGCACCAGACGCTAATCTGCCGGTACGGAGAGGATTAGGAGTACCGAGGGATGGGTGATCGAACCAAGAAGGAGTATTAAGAGCAGCGGTAGCAGAGATAAACCCTGGTACGCGGTAAATACCCGCCCCTGTAATGACTCGTAAACCACCTACGTTATCCAGGGCATTGACTGGCTGTTCTGTGGCAGCTTTTTCCCAGAAACCGCTACGGTTTGTGACCCCCAAGTCGGGTAGCTCTTCTATGCGAGTCTCCCGATACCGAGTTCCTGGGCCATCATCCCAGGTTTTGCCAGTTAGCTCGTGGGGGGTTCTCTGGCCGACAAAACTGTCACTGCCAGTAAGGTACCGGAGGAAAGGCAGGTTATTGCCGACAAAAACGCGATCGCCCAACAACCTTTCTTGACGGTTGTAGTCGTTTTTCCGCTTGTTGGGCTCTGTCATGGGCAATTCCATGTTGTTGCCAGTCCCTTTTAGGGTCAAGCCAGTGTAGCCTGCACTAGTTACACCATCAGCACCAGTTGGCATAGCCCAAGCATCAGCGGGTCTTAGTAGGCCAGCGGCAGGAAAGATGCCTGTATTAGCATCCGCAACTCCGTCTGTATTAGTATCTGTAATTGCGACTCCATTGACAGTTGTGCCAATAATGGAGCTACCAAAAGCTGCTTCTGAGTAGGGGACACGACGGGTGCGCTGCCGAAAGTAGCGCTCCATTTCTTCTTGGCGCACCGCATCTGGGTCTAGAGAGGCATCGCTGTTAAGTCGGCTGCCGATGTTATTCTTGACTTCAGCTGGATCACCAGATTCTGCCCTCTGATTAGGAAAAGTGCTCGCGATAGTCTGAGCCCCACCTTTTAGAATGGCAGAGCGTACCAAAAGATCAATTCGCTCAGTGTAAATTTGGCTGTTGTAGGAGCCTGCTGTTGAGGCATTAGTTATAGATTTGCGATCGTTACCAATGTTGGCATCAGCAATAGTACTGCCGCCTTGATACAGGTCAACTCGTACGCTTCCGCTGGTTGCGCCCCCTACGAAGTTGCCATAGGCAACGTTCCCACCAACTACAATCTTGCTGTTTTCTTCGTTTTTGATGTAGCAAGAATTGGTGCCGCTAACTTGGTAATAGCGGATAGCTTCATCATCCTGACCCGTCAGGAGATTGCTGTTGGTAAATACTCGGCCATTTAAGCGAAACGCAGGACCCGGCGTGATTTCTAAGTCATCTTCGTAGAGTACAGCAGCGTTGTAAATGGGAATTCGGCTACGATCTTGCTGTAACTCTAAAGCAGAAAATCCTTTGTTTCCTTTGTAGGCTTCGTATCTCGCAGCGTTACTAGTAACAATTGGATCAGTACTGTTTAGCGGTACAGTGGCAGCGTAGACAAAAAAGCTTTTCTTTAAGACATCATTAACGCGGTACCAACCTGTACTGCTCAAGAATGTTGAGGTACTATTCGCGCCCCCGAAAGCATTTCTACATGCAGCATCCAGTACGCGATCGTCCACCATCGGCGCAGACCTCGCCTCAAGGGGATTTCTAGGCCGATTAAAATCTCCATTAACGCCAACGCTGGGGCTACGCAGATAAACCCCATAGAGGGTATAGCTATCGAACTTACCGTTATTGTCTGTGTCTACTGGAAAACGCCATGCTGTGGTAGCAACTTCTTGATTCTGTAGAGGGCCAGTAGTATTGTTAATCCCACCACTGCCATCAATATCGAAAGCTACCTTTAGACGCGTTTCATCCCCGAAGGTATATCGTTCCTTCGTAGCGATCGCGTTGTACATTTCAGTTTCTGAAGGCGTACCTCTCGGTAATCCTGGATCGTCAAATAGGCCATCCAATTTAGCCTTGGCGCGATCGAGAGCAGGCGAAGTAGCGTTTAGGACTGTCTCGTTAACCCGGAAGTTGCTAGCATTCTTGGAGCGATCGAACGAACGTAGGACCATTGCTGTAGTCAGCAAGACCACCACCAAGGTCACCATGACCACAGTGGGCAACACAAAACCTTGGCTAGCGCCTCGCGGTTGCTGACCAACAACTATAAGGCTGCGTAAAAGCCAGTTCATTAGACGCTTAGTCTTGGGTTGCTTACGAGTTGACATGGTGGCTTTCCTGTTCCAGATGGAATGTTCTGTATTTTGAAAGTAAGAGAAAGGATTTGTATTTGAGCAGTACTAAGCTTGAGAAGTCAAGGGGATTGATTAAAAATGCTGAAATCAACGATTTCTTCTAGGTTCGTTCTGTCTTAGCAAGCCAAGACTTTATAAATCAATGAGAAAATCACCACATCGCAGAATCAAACTCCGCTGAAGTTTCAGTTTATCTACTGATTGGTGAATGAACTGACCTCACATCTCTGCTTAATATAGTCAATCAACAGCATGACTCTATTAGACGGGTTGATTTAGAAGGGACACACACAAAAAATAGAGCAAGCGCAGTAGACTAAACTTCATCACAACTTCATAAGATTGTGTATAAGTCAATCGAAACTATATTACCCACTTGTTCTAGCAAAACTATCAGTTCCGGATCAAAATTAGCTTTAAATTATCAATTTATTTTTTGTAAAGCTACGCATTTGCCATGCTCATAGCTAACTCAATGACAAAATGCCTGTAGGGGTGGTATCAAAACCCTTACAGGCATGCAGTACTAAGAGTAGAGAGAGCTTAGTAGTGATTGAGGTTGAGACCTGCTTCTTTAGCCATTGCAGCCAAACCCTTGTGTTCCAGGGTTTTGATAGCTTTAGTTGAAAGACGCAGCCTAACCCAGCGGTTACCCTCAGCCCACCAAATCCGCTTCCATTGCAGGTTAACTTCTTGGAGCTTTTTAGTGCGACGGTGAGAGTGAGATACTGCGTAAGCGTTATTCGCTTTTTTACCCGTCAGCTGACATTTACGACTCATAGCAACCTTGCGACAAATAGTCTATAAATTTGGACACAGTCTTCTATTGTATATAACTGTTCACAATCTCCATAAGTGAATTAGTTTTGATTTGCCCTCACGTTTTGCTGAACTGAGTCAGTGATGGCCTGTCTAAGCTCAGTAAATCTTTTTGGGCTGCCACTAGGGTTTGGTCAAAAACGGGCATAACACCCACTGAGTTGAATAATTTTAAGTTATGGACTAACACATTAATAGGCAGCGATCGCGGCATTTCTATAAAGTCTGGGCCATTAGTATTGCGGTAGGAGAAGAAACCAACTCGCTCACTGATCGCCTTGGTGTAGCTATGCATCGAGATTAGCCAAGGACGAATTTGCCGATGTTGCTGCATGCTGGTCTGTAATGCTTCTGTAGCATCCTTAAGGGTATTAGTCTGAATGTGCTCCTGCAACCTACCAAGGTATTTTTGTGGTTCAAGCCATGCCTGCAATAAAGCGATCGATTCCTGAGCTGCGCCAGTCAAGCTAAGTTGGTTTAGAAGATCCAGTGCCTGTGAATTCTGGCCTTGGTCAATCAGCACAATCACTTGAGCTATGGGACTAAAGTGTTGCATTTCCCAGGTAGTTGCTTGAGTAGAAGTTGCCTTAGGTGTAGTCCACCACTCTAATAGGCTCATGTTTTGAGCAATCGAATCAGAGCTAGGGTCGTTAGGTGCGATACGACTTAGACATTGTCTATACAGGGCTAGGGCCTGTTGAATTACTTGTGGCTGTAAAGCTTTGAAGTCGGGATCTAGCCAAACTTCAGTGGTTAAAAATTCAGGGTTAACAAATCCTTCCAAAGCAAAAGCTTTAGTCGCTTTCGAGTAATCTCGCTGGTTAAAGTAGGCAGTCCCCATCAAAGCGTAGGTATACAGTTTCCGAGGGGTAAGCTGGGCGGCACGACGCAGATTGTCTACCGCTTGCTTGGGACTGCGATCGATCAACCAGGATCCTAAGTAGCGGTTGAATAGTTCATCAGCTGAAGCCAAGGCTACCGCTTGCTGTAAATGGCTTTGGGCTAATTGGGCAATTTGCTGCTGATATTGAAGATTGAGTTGAGGAGTCCTTGAAGGGGTAGGCTCTGCCGTGGATCTTTGGTTAATTGTAGAGACGGAATCGCGCACTGCAATAATGTCAGCAAGTTGAGCCCCTAGTTGAAATTGATAGTATGGCTCCCAAGGCACAATTTTGGCAGCAGTTGACCACTGACGATAAAAATCGGACAAGTTGCCAGCCTGCAAATTAGAGTTGCCTGCATAGGCCAACATCATGGCTGCGTCATTGGGAATCCAAATTCTTAATGCTGCTAGAGCTAGGGTGAATCCGGCGAGACTCAATAACCTTCTTAAAGACGTTTTGATGAGAACAGGCGGAGTAGAGAATTGATCCCCTAAACTAGCCAAAACCGCAATCAAGGCTACAACGGTTAAGCTAATGGCAATATTTTCCAGTTGAAAGTCTGTCAGGCTACTGATGGTGTAGCCTAGCAATCCTGCACTACAACCATAAACGGCTAAGCGATCGCTAGTTTTCTTGTCCAGGCTGAAAGATTGTTGCTTAAAATGCTTAATCAGTTTCCAGCTCAAAGACAGTAACAGGACAATCCACAGGAAATAAGTTCCTAAGCCCAGCAACCCTAACTCTGCTAAAAATTGAATGGGCGTGCAGTGTAATTGCTGCACCCGAAAAGCAGTAATACCCGCTTCAATTGGTCGGTACACATCATAGAGCTTGATAGTATTACCTAAGCCAATACCCAGCCAAGGATGCTGTTGCCACAAGCGAATCCCAGCTTCAATTGAAAACAGGCGAAACTGAGCATTGCCTTCGGTATGGCCTGAAAGTACTGCGCTTATCAGCCGTTGCACTCTAGGATTAGCCAGTAGCAGGGCTGCACAAGTCAGCAAGACACTAGAGCTAACCCCAATAGCAGCTAATATCTTAGATTTTTGCTGGCGTGAGAGTTGGACATTCCAAGTTTCAATAAATAGAATGATTGTTCCCAAGCCTAACAACGTGAGAAAGCCAAGCGCTCCTCCCCGTGATCCCGTAGTGTATAGGGCAGCGATCGCCAACCCAGTCCCACCAAACCACAGCCACCGCAACCAATTTTCTTGCCTCCAACCCAAAACAAACAACACAGGCAATGTAAGGACAAGATAACCAGCAACGAAATTGTGATGTCCTAATGGGTATGGGTTAACCGGTTCCGTAAACGTATCTTTGTATAGTCCCCAGAGCAGCACACTAATGCCACTAGTTAACAAGCCACCAATGCCAAGCCCATTTAAAAGCCACCAACGCCGACAGCTAGAGAACTGAGTCTCTGTCACTTCCGCTGCTGTTGATGCTTTCGGCATCCCGGTTAGCCAGTTAGTCAGAGCATAAAGAGTAAAACCATATCCCCCCACGATTGCTAAGTACCAAAATGAGGGCTGGGATTTGAAAGCAAATAGCGATGAAAGCGTTACAGATGCTGCACTTAAACCTACCGCCCAGTCGAGATGATGCCCTAATAACCGAAAGGGAAATTGAAACTGCCTTAACCGCCATAAAAGCCAAGCAGCGATCGCTAAGAAGCCTAATTGCCACAGAGTAACCCAGGGCCAAGACACCATCAAGCCATAGCTTTCAGGTAAGACAATAAAGACTGCAAGAGCCAGCAGCCCAGTTCCCAACAACCATTGACCTTGTTGGAAGAAATTGTAGTTGAGGTGTGGAGGGAACTTAGGCATAGCTGACAATAGGCTTAGCTGATCAGGTAGAGCATTCCCTTCAGCGTAGCGGAAAGACTAAATCAACAAAAATAGAGGTGCGATCGCACCTCTATCTCACTTACCTCAAATTTGATTTTGGTTTAGTGAGTAGCTTGCTCGGTCAAGCGGGTTAGAACTTGGTTAGAGCGTTCTACAAACGCCTTCATACCTTCAGCATCAAATCCTTTTTGAGACATCAAGGCTAAGTCGTAGACATGCTGACAAATCATATCTGCTAGTTCGTTAGAAGCAGATTGCCCTTCAGCTTGAATAATGCTGCCTTGGCTCAGATTAATCAGATTTTGAATCAAGGGATGAGCCGTGTTCACCAGCAGGACATGCTCTTCCGGAAACTGAGCTAGTTGCTGTTGCATCAAAGCATTCATCTCTTGCAAACGACGCAAAGCTTCTGGCAAAAGTACGATCGCTGGGGGAGTACCTTTAGGATCGTCCGACTTCAGACTTTCGGTGCGGATAATTAGCTTAGGTCGGTTGAGGGCCTTCTGGAATAATTCCTTCAGTTGCTCACCGCGAGTCTGATTCGTTTTCGGATCAACAATATCAGCCGCTTGATCCTTTTCAATCAGAGTGTCATCGAGGTCAGAGTCTACACGCGAGAACTTAACCTCAGAATACTCTCGCTCCAAGAAACTAATGAAATGGGTATCGATGAAAGAGTCCATAAAGAGGACTTCTAACCCCTGCTTCTTATGCAACTCTACATAAGTAGCTTGAGTTACTTCATCCGTGCAGTAAAAGACTCGATTCTCGTGGCGCGATTGATTGCGCTCTAGATACTCCTTGATGGTGGTGTAAGAGGGTCCAGAGCTAGCTTCTGAAGCAGGACTTACTGTTTGCCAGGCGTCTCCTTCCTCAGACTGCACTTCAACTGCAGGCGTTTCGGTAGTAGTTGGTTTCAACTCAGCAGTCGAGCGATAGATCAAAATATCTTCAACTTGCTTCTTGAACTTGTCGTCGTTGATGGAGCCAAACTTGACGAAAGTTCCTAAGTCCTGCCAGCAACGGACATACTCTTCCCGGTTGTCTCGGTAAAGTTCTTTCAGGCGATCGCCCACTTTCTTAGCGATATAGTCCGCAATTCTCCGGACCGTGCGATCGTTTTGTAAAAAGCTACGAGAAACATTCAGCGGAATATCAACGCTGTCAATCACACCCCGCAGAGGCAATAGGAATCGAGGAATAACTTCTTCGCAATTGTCGCTAACAAAAACTTGGTTGCAAAATAGCTTGATTTGGCCCTTAGTAACGTCTACATCTGGCTTCAACTTAGGAAAGTAAAGAATGCCATTGACAACAAAGGGGTAATCAGTATTGAGATGCACCCACAATAGAGGCTCTTCTTGGAAAGGATAGAGATAACGATAAAACTCTAAATAATCTTCTTTGGTCAAGTTATTAGGAGACTCTTTCCAAGGAGCTTTTTGCCGATTAATTTGCTCTCCATCCAGCTTGATGGGCACTGGCATAAAGTCGCAGTAAGTTTTTACTAACTGCTTAATTCGGTAAGGCTCCAGATACTCTAACTCCTCCTCTTGTAGGGTTAAAGTTACCGTAGTTCCCCGTTGAGCCCGATCGGATTCTTCTAGACTAAACTCGGTTGAGCCGTCGCAGGACCAATGAACAGCTTGGGCACCTTCCCGGTAGGAGAGAGTATCAACCTCAACCCGTGCTGCTACCATAAACGAGGAATAAAATCCAAGCCCAAAGTGACCAATAATTTGTTGGTCCGTGGAGTTCTTGTACTTTTCAACGAATTCTTCAGCGCTAGAGAATGCTACTTGGTTGAGGTACTTCTTGACCTCCTCCGCAGTCATGCCAATTCCGTTATCAGAGACAGAGAGCGTTTTCTTGTCTTTATCAAGCGTGATTTGGATTTCTGGCTCTCCTGCCTCACCAGAGAACTCTCCGGCATAAGAAACCATCTTCAGCTTCTGAATCGCGTCAACCGCGTTCGAGATCAGCTCTCGTAGGAAGATTTCGTGATCCGAGTAGAGCCACTTCTTGATAATTGGGAAGATGTTCTCAGTATGAATACTGATGTTGCCCTGTTCCAGAATGGTTGCCATGAGTCTTGCGCAATGAACGGTTGAGTTAGTTCTGTTTCAAATATAATTGTGGGCGATCGCCTTTAGTTTAGATTTAGGATTTCTAGCTTCAATTTGTGCGGATTACCGAACCAAACTCATAAAAACCGAACTCATAAAGCAATTTTTTAGAGTCAGTACTCTCTAAACTACTATGCCTCTAGTTTCTGTAATCATCCCAGCGTACAACGCTGAAACAACAGTTCAAGAAACCATTGAATCTGTTTTGGGACAGTCCTTGCAGGATTTTGAGCTAATCATCGTCAATGACGGCTCTACAGACAGAACGTTACAGGTAATTGAGAGTATCGCTGATCCTCGGATTAAAGTTCTTTCCTACCCTAATGCAGGCGCTGCCGTTAGCCGTAATCGTGGCTTTGCCCACGCCACTGGTGAGTTTGTAGCTTTTTTAGATGCGGATGATCTTTGGACTCCTGAAAAACTAGAAGCTCAATGGAAAGCTTTGCAAGAAAACCCAAACGCACAAGTCGCTTATAGTTGGACAGATGTAATTGATCAGTCAGGTCAATGGTTAGGCCAAGGAGACTATACAGTCGCCAACGGTAACGTATATGCCAAACTTTTATTATGCTGCTTCATAGTTAGCGGCTCCAACACACTAATTCGGCGTGAAGCCTATGTTGCAGTTGGCGGCTTTGATGAGTCGTTGACTGCTAGTCAAGATTTCGATCTCTATTTACGGTTAGCAGCTCGTTATCAGTTTGTAGCCGTAACAGCAGCGCATGTTTTATACAGATTCTCTTCCAATTCTATGTGTACTAATATTCGCAGAATGGAAGAAACTAGCTTAGCTGTGAGAGAGAGGGCCTTTAATCAAGCTCCCGAACCGCTATCCTTATCTCTCAAGCAACACAGTATTGCTAATTTTTATAAATGTGCTCTTTTCAGAATTATGAACGAACCTCTTAGTAGAAAGAGAGGATTGGAAATTGCTTGGCTTCTTTGGAATGCTATTAACTATGATCCTACCTTAATGCGGAAAAGAATTGTGCTAAAGATAGTACTCAATATTTTAATTATTACTGTTTTACCCTCTAAATACGCCAAATTTATACTTTCAAAAGTTAGAGGGCTATCTAATCCTAGACCTCTGCTAGGCTATGTGCGTATAGATTTAGAGGGTTTGTAGTAAATCTCTAAATAGATAAGGGAGGTAAACTAAAATGCCTACTGTTTCTGTGATCATCCCGGTTTATAACGGAGAAAAAACTATTAAAGAAACAATTGAGACTGTTTTAATACAGGATTTTATAGACTTTGAACTTATTGTCATCGATGATGGCTCTCAAGACTCAACTTTGGCGGTTATCTCTACTGTCATAGATCCCCGAATACGAATTTTTTCTTATCAAAAGGCTGGTCTGTCAGCTAGTAGAAACCGTGGTTTTTCTCATTCTTGTGGTAGGTATATTGCTTTTTTGGATGCTGATGACTTATGGACCCCAGATAAGTTAAGTAAGCAATTAAAGGCACTGGAAGACCATCCTCATGCAGCAGTGGCTTATAGTTGGACTAACTTCATTGATGAGTTTGGTGATTTCATACGAATAGGCAGTCGCATTGCAATGACTGGTAACATATATCCTAATCTTCTCCTCGCAAATTTCTTAGAGAGTGGCTCTAACGCTTTAGTTTGCAGGCATGCTCTCGCGGAAGTTGGTGGTTTCAATGAATCTCTTCGTGCTGCTGAAGACTGGGAAATGTGGCTGAGGTTGTCTCAGAAGTACGATTTTGTAGCGGTACCACATCCACATGTTCTATATCGACTTTCGACTCATTCAATGTCAACTAATGTTTTGCAGCAGGAGGCCGCTTGTGTGCAGGTGATAGAACAAGCTTTTAGTAAAGCTCCTGCTTCTTTGCAAAATCTAAAAAGATGTAGCACCTCTAACTTATACAAATATCTTACTTACAGATCTTTGGAGGGTTATCCAAAGCGAACTATAAGTTTTTTGGCTATTCAATACCTTGGAAAAGCTATATGGTACAGCCCCAATTTATTTTTTTTTAAGATTGGCGTGAAAGTCCTATTGAAAGTGATGTTGATAATAATATTACCCTCTAAAGGCTCTCGGTTTCTAATAACTAAATACAAAAAGATTTTTAATACTAGTTCCTTGTTAAGTAAAATTCAAGTTCAGAAGTCCTAAGCCGCAATCGATTATGGATCAACTCATTGGCATGCCACTGGTTTCTATTATCATTCCAGTCTATAACGGTGAAAAGACAATTCAAGAGACCATTAACTCTGTCTTGGCTCAAACCTTTTCCGATTTTGAGTTGATTGTAATTAATGATGGTTCTCAGGATAAAACCCTAGAAGTTGTTTCTGAGATTCAAGATCCTCGGATCAAGGTATTTTCATATCCAAATGCAGGTCTTTCTGCGACTCGAAATCGCGGAATCTCGCACTCTCAAGGACAATTTATTGCTTTCTTGGATGCCGATGATTTATGGACAGCAGATAAGATAGAAGCTCAACTAAAAGCGTTGCAAGACAATCCAGAGGCAGGTTTAGCTTACAGCTGGAGCGATTTTGTGGATGAATCTAGCCAGTTTCTGCATATCGGCAGGCGTTTGACCTGGGATGGTGATGTTCACAGAAAAATACTAGTTATTAACTTTTTGGAACACGGATCTAACCCACTCATTCGTCGAGAAGCTTTAAAGGTAATAGGAAATTTTGATGAGTCTCTTTCCGCTGCTGAAGACTGGGATATGTGGATACGACTCGCAGCTAAATATTCTTTTGTAGTGGTACCAGTTCCACAGATTTTATATCGGGTTTCTGCAAACTCTCTCTCTACTAATATAGATAAACTGGAGGCAGCGTGCCTAACAGTAATTGAACGAGCCTTCGGTCAAGTGCCAAAGGAACTACGATCGCTCAAGAAGCGTAGTTTGAGCGAAATCTACAAGTACTTAACCTTTAAGTGTTTGGAGGGCCAACCTACCCAACAAAAAAGTTTGCAGGCTGCTCGCTATTTCTGGCGATCGGTCACTACGGATAGCTCTATCATGACTCAATCAAGAGTCGTAGTTATTGTTCTCTTTAAAGTTTTGGTCGGTGTGCTGCTACCCACCCAGCTTTCCCAAAGTTTAATTAATAGTAGTAAAAAGGTATACCGAAGGTATAAACATCTTTTGCCTCTAACGTAAGGTGCGCTCTAACTTCCACAAAAGCTCAAAACCTATCAATCTTTTGCAGTAGAAACAGACTTCTTGAGCTGGAATTAGGGGTACTAATAGCTTCAATCTTTTTTGGAGAAGATTGGCTCCAGTTCTGATACTTTCGTTTCATTCTTGGATTCAAAAGTTAAGTTGCCCCTCTGATAATCAATGGTGATTGTATCTCCTTCAACAAAAGCGCTTTCAAGAATTTTGTTAGCGATCGGATTTTCAAGTTCTCGCTGAATAGCACGCTTGAGGGGACGAGCACCATAAACGGGATCGTAGCCTGTATCTGCAATATAATTTTGTGCTGCTTCTGTAAGTTCTAGCGTGATTTTTTGATCAGATAGAAGTTTTTGAATCCGTTTGATCTGAATACCGACGATTTGGCGCAGTTCACCAAGATTGAGCGGATGGAACAGAATGATGTCATCCACGCGGTTGAGGAATTCGGGGCGGAAGTGCGATCGCAGTGCTTGCAAGACTAGAACCCGCATCTGTTCGTACTTAGAGTCATCTCCAGAAACATCTAAAATGTGATCGCTGCCGATGTTGCTGGTCATGACAATCACGGTGTTGCGGAAGTCCACTAATCTGCCTTGGGAATCGGTAATGCGACCATCATCGAGTACTTGTAGCAAGATATTAAACACATCTGGATGCGCTTTTTCAACTTCATCAAGCAGCACTAAAGAGTATGGATGCCGTCGAACTGCTTCGGATAATTGTCCCCCTTCTTCGTAGCCAACGTAACCTGGAGGCGCACCAACCAATCGAGAGACTGAGTGCTTCTCCATGTACTCTGACATGTCTAGGCGCACTAAGGCATCATCGGTGTCAAACAAAGATTGAGCTAAGGCGCGAGCCAGTTCAGTTTTACCAACCCCAGTGGGTCCCATGAAGAGGAAAGAACCAATCGGACGACCAGGATCTTTCATCCCTGCCCTAGCTCGACGAATTGCTGAGGACACTGACTCCACCGCTTCATCCTGGCCTACAACTCGTTGGTGCAAGTAGGACTCTAGCTGGAGCAGTTTTTGCCGCTCTGATTCTAGGAGACGGTTAACAGGGATGCCAGTCCACTTGGCGACAATCTCAGCAATATCAGCATCGGTGACTTGCTCTCGCAAGAGGCCAGAGCCACGAGATTGAATCTCTAGGAGTTGCGCTTCTTTAGCTTCGCGATCGCGTTGCACCGATTCTAAACGACCATACTTCAGTTGAGCCGCCTTATTGAGGTCATAAGCTCGCTCTGCCTGCTCAATTTGGACTCTGAGTTGGTCTTCCTCCATCTTCAGAGCTTTGATGCCTTCTAGGGCTTCTTTCTCGGTTTGCCATTGACCAGAAAGCTGTTGCTGTTTTTCACTCAGTTCTGTAATTTCTTGCTCAATTCGGGTTAGGCGTTCCCGTGACGTTCGATAGCCGCCTGCGATCGCGCGTTGGCCTTCATTTTCTAAAGACAGTTTCTCCATCTCTAGCTGCATCAAACGCCGATCAATTGCTTCTAACTCGACGGGCTTGGAAGTGATTTCCATCCGGAGCTTGGCCGCAGCTTCATCGATCAAGTCGATTGCTTTATCGGGTAAGAAGCGATCGGCAATGTAGCGATCGGACAAAGTTGCCGCTGCGACCAAAGCAGCATCAGTGATTTTGACCCCACCATGGTGAGTTTCGTAGCGATCTTTAAGGCCACGCAGGATAGAAATGGTGTCTTCTACGCTAGGCTGATTGACTACAACCTGCTGGAAACGCCGTTCCAGAGCTGCATCTTTCTCGATGTATTTACGGTACTCATCGAGCGTGGTGGCCCCAATACAGCGCAATTCTCCCCGCGCTAGCATTGGCTTGAGCAAGTTGCCCGCATCCATGGTGCCTTGGCTGGCTCCAGTGCCGACTACGGTGTGGAGCTCATCAATGAAGAGGACAATCTGTCCGTCGGAGTCCATGACTTCGCGCAACACGGCCCGCAGACGGTCTTCAAATTCGCCGCGATACTTGGCTCCTGCAATCAAGCTGCCCATGTCGAGCGAAATTAGCTTGCGGTTTTTCAGGGATTCTGGCACATCGCCGTTGACAATGCGCTGAGCTAGCCCTTCTGCGATCGCCGTTTTACCAACGCCGGGTTCCCCAATCAGGACAGGGTTGTTCTTGGTGCGGCGTGATAGTACTTGAACCACTCGACGAATCTCGTCATCGCGACCAATTACAGGATCTAACTTGCCCGATTTCGCTTGTTCTGTCAGGTCTTGACCATATTTCTCTAGGGCAGCGTAGCGAGACTCAGGGCTTTGATCTGTGACTTTTTGGCTGCCTCGAACCGTCTTGATTACGGTTTCTAGTTGCTTGGCATCCAGATTGACTGCTTTGAGCAAGCGCCGACCAATGCGTTCGTCTTCGGCAAAGCCAATGAGTAGGTGCTCAACTGAGATGAAACCATCTTGCCAGGATTCTCGTGTGGCTTCGGCCCGGTCAGTTAGCAAATCTAGCCCCCGACCTAGATAAAGTTGCCCATCATCTGTAACGCGGGGTTGGCGTTGGGCAAATTCTTCTAATTGCAGAAGGAGTCGGGCTGAATCCACACCCGCGCGATCAAACACTTTGCTCGCCAGTCCATCCTGCTGCAAGAGAGCAACGACTAAATGCTCCACCTCTAGCTGTTGGTGTTTGAAGCGACGGGCCACTTCCTGAGATTTAACGATCGCTTCCCAGGCTTTGTCAGTGAATTTGCTAGAGTCGGTGGGCTGCATGTTCTAAAAAGAATTCCTGTGAAAAGGCTTGTCCCCAGACGTTTAGTATAACAACCTGCCCTATGCCATCTCACCTGCTAAAAGGTGAAGACAGTCCGGAGCGTACTCTGCCAAATGTCAGGATTCGTAGC
Organism: Trichocoleus desertorum AS-A10; assembly: GCF_039962155.1. Classification (NCBI taxonomy): domain Bacteria; kingdom Bacillati; phylum Cyanobacteriota; class Cyanophyceae; order Leptolyngbyales; family Trichocoleusaceae; genus Trichocoleus; species Trichocoleus desertorum. The sequence continues at coordinate 135,845 of NZ_JAMPKN010000013.1, forward strand.
GTTGTTATTAGGATTAGTCACGAGCATGAAAGTGGGTGTGACACTAAAATGCTCATTGATGGAGAGATTGTAGAACAATTCAAAATTGGTTTGCGTAGCATCTCCCAAGTTGCTAGTGATGAAAGGCTGACCCACAGCAGCCCCAGCCAATGAACCTGGAATCACAAGATTGCGAAATACGACTCCCAAGGCCCAGGTTTGAGGATGAAGATCTAAGTTTTGGGCTAAAACCGAATTAAACCCCTGGTACGACCCGAAGCCATAACGGCCAAACACCGCGACTGTTCGATCAAGAGCCCAGTGGGCGTTGATCCCAGCCGCTTCAATCTGAGTGTCGTTGAGGGTAGCACTTGTATATTGCAACTGGACACTGCTAGTAGAATTAATCGAATACTCCAACTCCACGCTACCTTGATTGCGATCGCCAAATAAACCGCCTTGTTGTGGGTTGTCGCCATCCGCTGCGGCATAGAGCGATCGCAGTGCCCATGAATCAGAGAGTTGCCAATCTAAGGCAATACCAGCACCCCCAAAGCGGTCAATCTGGTTTTGCACAATCAAAGGATTATTGACGAAAAAGCCAGAGCTAAAATCAATGCCTGAGTTGTTGGCGAAGGGATTGCGATCAATAAAATCGCTAGGCACGATTTTGGGGCCAATACTGACAGCCAAATTCGGTTGAGGCCGAAACGTGTAGTAAAGCTTACGTATCCGAGGCGTCTCAGTCACTTCGGCGTACTCTACTCCCCCAGCATCAGCTAATAGACCTGTGGTTCCCAGCAAATTTTGATCGCGATTGTGCACTTCACCGATCGCATCAGTTCTACCGTTGCCCATTTCTAGTTGGGTTAACAGCAGGGCATCGGGTTGCAGAGTGGTTAATAAATCTAGCCGCACCCGCGAAACCAACTCCAGTGAGGCTTGAGTTCCTATTGTGGGCGCAAAAATGGCTTGGCCTTGCAGTTTGGTCGTGGTCGAGAACTGATTGGCTTCCAACTCGCTCGTGCGCCCATCTAAATCAGCTAAGCGATCGCGCAAATCATTCAAAGCTGGACTGAAGGTACTCTGAAGCTGCCGTAAGGTCTCAATATCCTCCGGGTCTAGGTCGCTAGTTTGATTGGTAGTAATTAAGTCATTAACCTTGACAAAAACAGCATTGAGAACGGCGGCAAACTCGTAGCGAGTGAGCGCTTGCTGTCCTCGGAAGGTGCCATCTGAATAACCTGTGACTACGCCATAGCGCTCAACCAAAGATTTCAGGGCTTGATAGGCCCAGTCAGTCGGCTGCACATCTGACAGCTCTGACACAGAATTGACTTGAGCCATCGCAGAGTCATCTGTCGCTAACCTATCGGCCACAGGTGCGGTTGGATTAGAGAAACTTGAGGGCAACTGAGCAATTGACTGAGTGAATTTAGCGGGGGCGATCGCTGGATCATGCGCAAATTCTAGTAGCGTTGAGCCATTTTCAATTTCAGCTTTCGCTAGAGCAGCAGAGTTAAAAATGTCAACTCTAGATGGGAGCCGCAGAGGTGGCGAAAGTGTATCAACGGCTAAATCTAAAGATGAATTTGAGCTATGAGGTAATTCAGCCTCAGCCTTCAGCGAAAATTGTGCTAGAAGACTAAGGCTGCCAAGACCTCCAGCGACCCAATTGATTCTCCTCACTCTGCCACTCCTTCAAAGGGTTGCTATTCAGGAAGTTCTAGAACAGCAACTAAAAACCGGAACTTGACGTTGACCTTTAGCTGACCTTTACAGGTTGTTGACTCGTTATTTAGGCAAGGGAAGACCGCATCCCGCCAGGTATCTAGTGAGCTGTAGTCGCAGGTTCCGTGGTTTGATGTGCCGACGCTGCGTTCTGCGCCGCTAGTTGAATTAATTCAACTTTGTAACCACTAGGATCTTCGACAAAAGCAATCACGGTGGAGCCATGTTTCATCGGGCCTGGCTCGCGCACCACCTTACCGCCACGCTCCTTGATGGTGTTGCAGGTGGCATAAATATCATCCACACCAATGGCAATATGGCCATAAGCATCACCGAGATTGTATTGCTCTACTCCCCAGTTGTGAGTCAGCTCAATCACTGTATGGTCAATTTCGTCACCGTAGCCCACGAAGGCTAGCGTAAATTGGCCACCAGGATAGTCTTTACGACGCAGCAACTTCATGCCTAAGATGTCGCAATAGAATCTGAGTGATTCTTCCAAGTGGCCAACCCGGAGCATCGTGTGGAGTAGTCGCATAATTCTTTTCCCTGCTTCACATTTTTTATTCAAGCACTCAGCGGAATCTTTAGCAGATCCGTAAGTAAAACTACCAGTCTAAAATCCAGACCTCTCTAAGATCACTCTTGGGTGTCCGTTTGGACGTATTCTAACAATCGGGCTGTTTGCCATTTTAGGCTGAGCGCCAGCGGGTGAATCGTGAACATACCGCCCGGTTGAGGCCAGTTGCAATTCTGCTTATTCAGAGGGTACAGAGGGAATGATTGATACGCCAGAGACCGCCATTTACTCCATTCGGGCTCGCGAAATTCTAGATTCACGCGGACGCCCAACCATTGAAGCGGAAGTGTATCTGGAGAATGGTGCTGTTGGAGTTGCACAGGTTCCCAGTGGTGCTTCAACAGGGAGCTTCGAGGCGCATGAATTACGCGATGGGGACTCAAGCCGTTACGGCGGCAAGGGCGTACAGAAAGCAGTGCAAAACGTGGTGGAAGAAATTGCCCCTCGCTTGATCGGTTGCAATGCCCTAAATCAAGAAGCGATCGATCGCGCCATGATTGACCTAGATGGCTCGCAAAATAAAGCCAATCTGGGCGCAAATGCCATCTTAGGGGTCTCTCTCGCTACAGCTAAAGCGGGTGCCGAAGCTCTAGGTCTACCGCTCTACCGTTACTTGGGCGGGCCACTCGCGAACTTGCTGCCTGTGCCTCTGATGAACGTGATTAATGGGGGGGCGCACGCAGACAACAATGTGGACATTCAGGAATTCATGATTGTCCCGATTGGGGCTTCTTCATTTCGTGAAGCTTTGCGCTGGGGAGCAGAAGTGTTCTCCTCGCTCAGTAACGTCTTAAAGGCTCAGGGATTGTTAACTGGGGTAGGGGATGAAGGTGGTTTTGCTCCTAACCTAGCGTCCAATCAGGCGGCTTTAGATTTATTGATAGCCGCGATCGAGAAAGCGGGTTACAAGCCTGGAGAGCAAGTAGCATTGGCGCTGGATGTAGCTGCGAGCGAACTCTACAAAGACGGCCAGTACGTCTATGATGGCGCTGCCCATACTCCAGCTGAGATGGTTGATTATCTGGCTAAGTTGGCAGGTCAGTACCCAATCGTCTCGATTGAAGACGGCTTGCATGAAGATGATTGGCAGCATTGGCAGTTGCTAACTCAGAAGTTGGGCGATCGCGTGCAGCTCGTCGGAGATGACTTATTCGTTACCAATCCCACTCGTTTACAGCAGGGGATCGACCAGAAAGCAGGCAATTCGATCTTGATTAAGCTAAATCAAATCGGCTCTTTAACTGAGACGTTGGAAGCGATCGATCTGGCCACCCGGAACAGTTACCGCTCGGTGATCAGCCATCGTTCTGGTGAAACGGAAGATACGACGATCGCGGATTTGGCTGTGGCTGTGCGGGCGGGTCAAATTAAGACGGGATCGCTTTGCCGCAGTGAGCGGGTGGCAAAGTACAACCGTCTACTCCGGATTGAGGATGAGCTGGGTAAGCAAGCGATTTATGCGGGGGCGATTGGCTTAGGGCCTCGGTAAGGAAGTAGGCTCGATCAAGTTATTGGCTTTGAGGGGTTTTGAGGGGTTAGTTGGATTAACTCCTGAGAACCGAACCCTTGGGGGCACCTGCCCCCAAACCCCCGCTGAGGGACGGCTGCGTCCCCCAGCCCCCCTCCAAAAGGGCTTTTTGAGTTAGTGTTTACAATCAAGAGGCATCTTCCTTTCAGTAGGTGGGTGCCTTTTTGCTGAGATTGAGACAAGTTAGGGCAGGGGCGATCGCGGTTCACCTTGCCAAATGCCTCATGTCATCAAAGCCTGACCTAACAGACTTCAGGCTTTATTAGAAATCTCTAAAAAAATATAACGATATTACTTCTTATTCAACTGAAAGCTGCAATTGAAACGGTTTGCAGCCGATGTTTTGTGTAGTTTGTTGCTGACAAGTCTAAATTTTCCCGTTTGAATAGGAGTAGGGTAGGTAAAAAAAATTACACTTATCTAATTTTCTTGGTTCGGGCATTCCAACTCTGGCAGTGAACAGCACTTCTAAAGACATGGTTGAGCAACAAAATTCTGTGGATGCAAGTCAGAGCCTGACCAAGTCAAATTTCCAACTCCACCAGGTTGAGGCAGAAGCTAAACTTCTACAAACCCTTTCGTTAGCCATTAGTGAATCTCCAGATTTGGCGACGGCTTTGCAGGTGGCACTTCAACAGGTATGCGAAGCCACGGGGTGGAGGTATGGAGAAGCTTGGCTCCCCGATCCCACACAAACCAGATTGGAATGTAGTTCGGCTTGGTATAGCGAATCTACTTCACTAGATAAATTTAGAGCACTGAGTCAAGCGATACATTTCCAGCCAGGAGTAGGGTTGCCTGGGCGGGTTTGGGCTAAGCAGAAACCAGAATGGATTCAAGATGTGTCTCAGGAAGCCTCAACGAGCTTTTTGAGGACTGAAATTGCTCTGGAGGCAAAGCTCAAAGCAGGGCTGGCAATGCCTATTTTGGCGAGAGGGGAAGTGGTTGCGGTCTTGATCTTCTTTATGTTTGAAGCTTGCTCCGAAGACCAGCGCCTAGTGGAATTGGTGACTGCTGTAACTGCTCAGTTAGGTGCAATCTTGCAACTTAAGCGAGCCGAAAGAGCCTTGAAAGAGCAACAAGAGTTTTTGCGGCTCGTTTTAGACAACATTCCTCAGTACATTTTTTGGAAGGATACTCAATCTGTTTATCTAGGCTGCAATAAGAGTTGGGCAGAGTTGGCAGGTCTGACCCAACCCGCCGCGGCAATTGGCAAGACTGACGATCAGCTACCTTGGACGCCACCAGAGATTGAGTATTATTTGGAGCAAGACCGACGCATTATCGCAACTGGAGTCCCAGAGCTAGACATTGTTGAATCTAAGCAGCATCAAGATGGCCGCCAAGTCTGGATGCATGTGAATAAATTGCCCATTCATAACGCAGAGGGTCAGGTTATTGGACTATTGGGTCTGATGGAAGACATTACAGAGCGCAAACAAGCCGAGCAATGTCTGCGGGAGAGTGAAGCACGACATCGGGCTATTTCGGGCATGGCCTCTGACTATGTTTACTCAGTCCGGATTGAACCGGACGGCGAATTGGTGACTGAATGGGCCACTGAAGCCTTTTATCGCATCACTGACTACACGCTGGATGAGATAAATGCTTTGGGCGGTTGGGTCAGCTTGATTCACCCAGAAGATTTAGCCTTGACCTACCCTTTTGCCCAGCAGATCTCAGCTAATCAGCCTAGTATTCTGGAATATCGCATTGTGAATAAAGCGGGCGCGATTTGTTGGCTACGTGATTATGCTCGACCAGAATGGGATGCTGAGCAACAACGAGTCGTACGAATTTTAGGAGCAGTCAAAGATATTACTGAGCGCAAGCAAGCTGAGGAAGCCCTACGGCAAGCCGAAGCAAAGTATCGCAGTATTTTTGAAAACGCAGTTGAAGGTATTTTTCAGACCACAACGAATGGGCAATATTTAACTGCCAACCCGATGCTGGCAAAGATTTATGGCTACGATTCCTCAGAAGAGTTGATGGTCACCTTGACGGATATCCAACATCAACTTTATGTCGATCCCAGCAGTCGAGCTGAATTCATGCAGCGGATTCAAACTCAAGAAGCTGTGTGGGGATTTGAGTCTCAGATCTACCGCAAGGACGGCACAATTATTTGGATTTCCGAAAATGCTCGAACCATTCGGGATGACCAAGGCCAACTCATTGGCTACGAAGGGACGGTTGAAAATATCAGTGCTCGTAAACAAGCAGAGGCAGAACTACACAAGCGAGAAAGTCTACTGCAAGGCGTGGCAGAAGCGACTCAGCACCTATTGACCAATCCTAACTGCGACGCCGCGATCGCAGCAGCACTAGCAACTCTAGGCACGGCAGCAGGAGTTGATCGCGTTTATATCTATGAAAATCATCCGCATCCCATTACCGCTGAGGTGGCGATGAGTATGCGATTTGAATGGACTCACGAGGCGATCGCTCCAACAATTCACCAATCCTATTGGCAAAATCAACCTTACCGAGAATCTGGTCTTGGTCGCTGGTACGAAGCTTTATCGACAGGCCAATCGATTAGCGGGATTACTCGTGATTTTCCCCTGGTGGAGCAGAACCTCCTAGAGCGGGATCAAATTCTGGCGATTTTAATGGTACCGATTCTGATTGATCAGCACTTTTGGGGTTACATCGGCTTTGACGACTGTACGACAGAACGCTGCTGGTCGAAGAGTGAAGAATCAATTTTGATTGCAATGGCTGCCAGTATTGGCGGAGCTTTGAAGCGAGAGCAAGCAGCAGCCACAATTCGTTATCAAGCCTTTCACGACTTACTGACTGGGCTACCCAATCGCATTTGCTTCAACAACTGGTTATTGCCATCACTCACGCAAGCGCGGTGCAGTGACAAAAACGTAGCCGTGATGTTTCTGGATTTAGATCGCTTCAAGGCAATCAACGACACTCTAGGGCATGCGGTAGGAGATCAGCTTTTGCAGTTGTCGGCGCAGCGCATTGCCAGTTGTCTACGCGAGGAAGATATTGTGGCTCGTTGGGGCGGCGATGAGTTTACGCTGCTACTGCCAGATTTGAGCTGTCCTGAAGACGCCAGCAGAATTGCCCGACGAGTGCTAGAAGCGCTTAGACCTGCTTTTACCCTGGAGGGACATGAGCTATACATCACTAGCAGCATTGGCATCGCCCTGTATCCGCAAGATGGCGAAGACGTTCCTACGCTCCTAAGAAACGCTGATGCTGCCCTTTATCAAGCCAAAGCCCAAGGACGAAACAACTACCAGTTCTATACTGCGGCTCTTAACGCTCAGGCATCGGCTCGGTTGGAGCTAGAAAGCAATCTCCACCATGCCCTAGAACGGGGAGAGTTTGTAGTCTACTACCAACCGCAAATCAACCTAACCAACCAGCAAATTACTTGCATGGAAGCTTTGGTGCGGTGGCAGCATCCGGAACTGGGGTTACTAGACCCGAAAGCATTTATTCCATTGGCCGAAGAAAATGGTTTAATCGTTGCCATTGGAGAGTGGGTGCTGCGAACCGCTTGTCAGCAAGCAAAGCAATGGCATCAGGCAGGCTTCATGCGATCGCGGGTTTCTGTCAACCTATCAGCGCGGCAATTTCAGCAACCTGAACTGGTCGGAATCGTCGCTCGCACTCTCGCCGAAACTGAGCTTGGGCCAGAATTCTTAGAACTTGAGATTACTGAAACGACCGTCATGCAAAATGCCGACTCTACCTGTGAAGTTTTGCATGACTTAAACAAAATGGGAGTTTCACTGGCGATGGATGATTTTGGCGCGGGTTATTCTTCATTAGGCTATCTGAAGAAATTTCCCCTCCATACACTCAAAATTGATCAGTCTTTCATTCGAGATTTATCGCTGAGTCCCCAGGATGCTGCCATTGTCAGTGCGGTAATTGCTTTAGGGCAGGGGCTAAATCTTAATGTAATTGCCGAGGGAGTCGAAACTCAAGCTCAACTGGAACGGTTGCGATCGCTACAATGCCAGACCATTCAGGGGTACTTGCTCAGTGCTCCTTTAGCAGTCTCAGAAGCCACAGTCTTCTTGCGAAACCATCGGCTGCAATGTCCACCTCCAATGATTTCGCAAGATCGAGTTACTGCTCAAGTCTGAAGCGCTGAGTTTAACGATTATCTATCTGGCTAGAACTGGCGTAAAAATCGCAGATCGCTGTTGTAAAGCCGTCGAATATCGTCAATCTGGTGCAGGACCATCGCTAAACGCTCCACCCCAAAGCCAGCCGCAAAACCCGTGTAAACTTCCGGGTCATAACCGACAGCTTTGAGCACGTTAGGGTCAACCATCCCACAACCCAGAACTTCTAACCAGCGACCTTTCCACTGCACATCTACTTCTGCCGAAGGTTCGGTAAAGGGGAAGAAACTGGGACGAAAACGGATGGGCACATCACCAAACATGGCTTCCAGAAAGACTTTAATTGTGCCTCGGAGATCCGAGAAAGTTAGTCCTTCATCCACTGCCAGAATTTCAATTTGGTGGAAGACGGCAGAGTGAGTTGCATCCACTGTGTCACGACGATACACCCGTCCCGGTACTGCCACGCGGATAGGAGGGTCGTTTTCTTCCATGTAGCGAATTTGCACCGTTGAGGTGTGGGTCCGCAACAAATTTCCATCCGTCAAATACAGCGTATCCTGCATATCCCGAGCGGGATGGTCTGGCTGAAAGTTCAGAGCTTCAAAGTTGTAGTAGTCTGTGTCCATCTCTGGGCCTTGAGCCACGGTGTAGCCCAAACCCGTAAAAATATCTAAGGCGCGATCAATCGTGCTATTCAGCGGGTGCATTCGCCCTTGAGTCCGATACATCCCTGGCATCGTCACATCCAGGGTTTCAGCTTCCAACTGGGCTTGAATTTGAGCTGCTTGTAGTGCTGTGCGCTTAGTATCTAAATCGTTTTGCAAAGCTTCTTTGACTTCATTGGTCAAAGCACCAATCCGAGGACGCTCCTCAGGTGGTAACTTACCCATACCCCCGAGGGCTTGGGAGAGTTGGCCTTTTTTCCCCAGGTACTTGACACGGAGTTGATCTAATTGATCCAGAGTTTCGGCAGTGGCGATCGCCTGTTGCGCTTCTTGGCGCAGCACATCTAATTGGGCTTCCAGATCGCTAGTCTGATGAGTCATGCTAGGGGTTGTTCGTAAAACAATAATCTTGAGCGCAGCGCTTACCCGTGAAACGTTGCTCTACATAATGCCAGTTTAGAGGCTAGCGTTCTGTTTTGGACAAGGTTTTCCCAGGTAGTGTTTCATCAACCGATCGTCAGAATCATCTCTTCGGCTTGTCATTGCAGTTACACAATCTGCGATGTCAGGCACAATCAAAGTCTGGTAGACCATTGACAATACTATTGCGTCGAATTACTCCATGAGACTCCTTGTTAGTAACGACGATGGCATTTATGCCCTCGGCATTCGTAGCCTAGCGAATGGGATGGCTGAGGCAGGTCATGAAGTCACAGTCGTTTGCCCCGATCGAGAGCGATCGGCTACAGGCCACGGCTTAACTTTGCATAGCCCCATCCGAGCAGAAGAAGTTGAATCAGTCTTTCATCCCAGCATTAAAGCTTGGGCTTGTTCGGGCACCCCTTCAGATTGTGTTAAGTTGGCCTTAGGAGCCCTCCTGGACCATCCACCAGATTTTGTGCTCTCCGGCATTAATCACGGCTCTAATCTTGGCACTGATGTGCTCTACTCAGGCACAGTCTCAGCAGCTATGGAAGGGGTGCTCGAAGGAATTCCTAGCATTGCCTTTAGCTTGACCAGCTTTAGCTGTAGAGAATTTCAACCAGCTGTACGCTTCGCCCAAACCTTATTAACCCAACTGACTCAACACCCTTTGCCCAAGCTTGTCCTGCTCAACGTGAACGTACCCGCAGTCACGCAACCAGACATTATGGGTGTTGCCATCACTCGCCAAGGAGTTCGCCGTTACACAGACATTTTTCAGAAACGCCTAGACCCTAGAGGCAAAACTTATTACTGGTTGGCAGGTGAGTTGCTGGAGGATGTCACGGATGAAGTCGATCTCAAGGAGGGCAACGAAGCAATTACGGATGTGCAAGCCATTCGGAACAATTACATTACTGTTACGCCCCTCCAGTACAACTTAACTTCTGTAGACGGGCTCACCAATTTACAGAAGTGGCAACTAAATTTCCCGGACTACCCATCGCTTTAACAGCAGAAATAAAAAGCTACTTGCGGTTCAAAGTTCTGAGTTAAGTGCTGAGAATCTCTTAAAAATAGGGCTTCGATCACTACCAGAGGGAACAATTTTGATTAAGTTGGAATCATAGGGAGTTTCTCCAAACTAAATTATTTATAGATTTCACTGTTCGCAGTATCCAGGGTGAGGTTAGTGAGCCATCGGGCGTGAGAGGACTCCGCATTAATCGGCAATCAAGTTCAGCTAGAGCATGCACAACCAATTTACAGTTAATTTTTGGGGAGTCAGGGGCAGTATTGCTTGCCCTGGATCTGAAACGGTTCGTTACGGCGGCAATACACCTTGCGTTGAAATGCGCATCAATGGTCAGCGCTTGATTTTTGATGGCGGCACTGGCCTCCGGGTTCTAGGGCAAAGCATGTTATCCGCTATGCCTGTAGAAGCCTACATGTTTTTTACGCACTCCCATTGGGACCATATTCAGGGCTTTCCGTTCTTTACCCCTGCCTTTATTAAAGGCAATCGCTTTCATATCTATGGAGCGATCGCCCCAAATGGCTCAGATGTGGAGCAGCGCTTGAATGATCAAATGTTGCATCCCAACTTTCCGGTGCCATTACAAGTGATGGGAGCGGAGCTTGATTTTCAAAGCATTGACGTTGGTCAGCCTCTGCAAATCGACGATATTACGATCGAAAATGCGCCGCTCAATCACCCTGGGGAAGCCATTGGTTATCGGGTTTCTTGGAAAGATCATGCAGTCGCTTACGTCACCGATACGGAGCATTTTCCAGACCGCCTAGATGAGAATGTGCTCTGGTTGGCTAGAGAAGCGGATGTTTTGATTTACGACGCTACTTATACCGACGAAGAATACCACTCACCCAAGACCAGTAAGGTTGGCTGGGGCCATTCCACTTGGCAAGAAGCCGTCAAAATTGCCAAAGCAGCAGGCGTCAAAAAGCTGGTCATCTTCCACCACGACCCAGTCCACAGCGATGATTTCCTTGATCAGGTCGGTGAACAGGTCGCACGAGTTTTTCCGAATAGTCTCATGGCTTGGGAAGGCTTATCAATTCAGATCACTACTGCGGTTACGTTGCCCGAAGCAGAGTTAGCACCAGAATCAGTCGCTGAAGCAACCATCTCTGCCTCCGCTTAACGGCCTCTACTGCGAGACCCCTGAAGTCAGCTAAAATCTTTGCGTTCACAAGCTCTCGCTACGTGTAAAAATGTAAAGCGTGTGGGTTACTTCTTCGCTAACATCCGTCTTAACACCAACCGCTGTTGCCCTAGGAAACTTTGATGGCGTTCATCGAGGGCATCGGCAGGTCATTCAGCCTGTCTTGAATTCCGTTGCATCCGTTCAGCCACTCACAACTTCCTTTTTTAAGGATGATTTGTTTAAGACCGATGAGCCGAACGAGAGTCTGTTGCTCAGTCCTAGCTCAGCGATCGCGGCGGGAACCAATTCTGAACTGCCTTACCCTACAGTCGTCACCTTCAATCCCCACCCTCAAGAATTCTTTTCTGGGCAACCCAGAGCTTTGCTGACTCCCCTAAACGAGAAGGTTTTGCAACTCCAGGCAATGGGGGTTCGTCAGCTTGTACTACTACCGTTCGATCGCGAGTTAGCAGATTTAAGCCCCCAAGCATTCGTCGAAGAAATTCTGGTCCAACGCCTCCAGGCCCAACAAATTAGTGTGGGAGTTGACTTTCGCTTCGGACGGCAACGCGCTGGAACTGCCGCAGATTTACAAGCGATCGCAGCTACGTATGGCATAGCAGTTAGTACGGTGCCACTTTGCACTTGTGCAGACGAGCGAATCAGCAGTTCTAATATTCGTACAGCTTTGCAAGCCGGAGATCTGCAACGAGCCAATCGCCTCTTGGGGCGGCCCTACAGCTTGATGGGTCAGGTTGTATGGGGGCAGCAATTGGGTAGAACGATTGGATTTCCCACCGCTAACCTCCAACTACCACCCGAAAAATTTCTTCCCAGCCACGGAGTCTATGCGGTGCAGGTTCAAAGCTCCACCTTGAGCGGCCTACAGACCCCTTGCTCGGCAGTGATGAATATTGGTCACCGTCCTACAGTGAATGGCATTAGTCGCACTGTCGAAATCCATTTGTTAGATTGGGACGGGGATTTATATGGACAGACGTTGATCGTCAGCTTGAAGCACTTTTTACGTCCGGAGCAAAAGTTTGCTTCCTTAGAGGCGCTAAAGACTCAGATTCAAGCAGATTGCTTATCAGCGCGATCGCTCTTGGCTACTGCACCAAGTGTCTAGGACTAGACTTCTAAGACTCAGTTTTAGGACGGATGCCTAAGCCAATCTCTGAGCGCCAACGTCTATCGATCAGCCCTGAGTGAGCATTGAGGCAGTAAATCCAGTAAACTTCCCATCCTCACTTAGGGAAAATCCTGACATGATCAATCAAGGGTCATCCTTAGGGAGCAACAACCAGTCATGCGAGAGCGTATCGAACGGCTAACTCAAAATCTCAGTCAGACGATTGTCGGGAAAGCCGAAGCCATCCGATTAGTTTTAGTCGCGCTCATTTCTGGAGGTCATGCCTTGCTAGAGGATGTTCCGGGGGTGGGTAAAACCCTGCTAGCTAAGTCTTTAGCTCGCTCCATTGACGGCAAATTTCAGCGCTTGCAATGCACCCCGGATCTGTTGCCCAGCGATGTCACAGGCACTAATATTTGGAATCCCCGCTCTGGTGAATTTGAGTTTCTGCCAGGACCTGTCTTTGCGAACGTGCTACTCACTGACGAAATTAACCGGGCCACGCCGCGTACTCAGTCAGCGCTACTAGAAGTCATGGAAGAACGACAGGTAACAGTAGATGGGACTTCTCGGCCTGTTCCTAGCCCGTTTTTTGTCATTGCCACCCAAAACCCAGTTGAGTACCAAGGTACATTTCCACTCCCCGAAGCCCAGATGGACCGCTTTGCCCTCTCCCTGACCCTGGGTTATCCGAGTGAACAAGAAGAATTGCAGATGCTACAACGCTTGCAATCTGGAGTTAGCGTCAACGAATTGCAACCTTGTTTATCGCTAGAAGATATTCAGGAGTTACGACGGTTATGTTCTGCGGTCAAAGTAGAGCCTTCTTTGCAGCAATACATTTTGAACTTGGTACGAGCGACCCGCGAAGATGAGGAAATTACTTTGGGGGTAAGTCCACGGGGAACTGTCGCCCTGCAACGGGCCGCACAAGCTCTAGCCTTTCTAGATGACCGTGATTATGTGATTCCTGACGATGTCAAGTTTTTGGCCCCCTACGTCCTGTCACATCGCATCATTCCTGCTAGGGGTCAACGAGGACGGGCGATCGTCGATCGCTTACTCTACTCTATTTCCATTCCTTAGGCTAAATCTGGGGCCTGATCAAACTCTGGGATATCCAAAGGAATTGTGCAGGCAGGCGCTGAGCTATGCAGCGGCAACGTGACAGTAAACTTGGTTCCTGCATCTAATTGACTGGTGACCTCAACTTGACCGTGATGAGCATCTACACATTTCTTCACAATCGCCAGCCCTAGTCCTGTTCCTGGAATTGTTCCTACATTAGTGGCTCGATAAAATGAGTCAAACAGCCGTTGTTGGTCTTCTTCCGGAATCCCAATCCCTTGATCTTGGATCTGAAAAACTACAAGGTCATTCTCGTAAATCAAGTTCAAGTGAATCGTGCTGTTCGCAGGAGAGTATTTAGCAGCATTAGAAATTAAATTCCCCAAGATATGCCGCAGCAAATTTTCATCCATACAAGCCTCGGTTGCATGACGGCCTGTACTAGTGAACACGAGCTGGTACTGTTGACCGATACTGAGGCGCAGTTCATCTACCAACTCTTGGCAGAATTCTTCCAGTAACAACGGCATCGGCTGGCACTTCAGTTGGCCCGCTTCGGCTCGACCAATGATTAAAACCTCGTCCAGCAACTCAGTCATCCGTTTTGTAGCCGCATGAATTCGCTTGAAATATTTCGTTTTCTGCTCTTCACTCGCTTTTTGGGTATAACGTTCTAGTAATTCGCTCGATAGGACGATCGCGCTAAGTGGATTGCGGAATTCGTGCGAAACCATAGAGACAAAACTAGACTTGAGCTGGCTCAGCTCTTTTTCCTTGGCTAGAGCGTTATAAATATCAACTTCTGCCCGCTTACGTTCGGTAATATCACGAGAAGAAATTTGGATTTCTTGAATGGTTTGAGTTTCTGAAGATCGAATGGTTTTGGCGGTAGATTCTAGCCAGAGGTAATGTCCTTGCTGATGCCGAAAACGATAAGACACTGAGTAAGTTTCTGGCAGCTCTAGAATATTGGTATGGACGAGGCGTACGGCATCAACATCATCCGGATGATGATAATCGTAGGCAGATTTGCCTAAGAGTTCTTCAGGTTTATACCCTAGAAGGGTATGACAGGCAGGCGAAACGTAGAGAAACGTACCGTCAGGGGTGTGCTGCGAAATCATATCGGTTGAGTTTTCGGCTAGCAACCGAAACCGCTGTTCACTCTCCCGCAAAGCTTGTTCAAATTGTTTGCGCTGGGTAATGTCGCGCATGAAGGCACAGTTATACTCTCGGCCCCGAAATTCTAGGTAGTTCCGAGTCACTTCAACCGGAAATAGATACCCGTCTTTACGGCGGTTCCACGCCTCTAGTGTATAGGAGCCTTGTTGCTTGAGCTGGGACCAATCTTCTTGCCAACTCTCAGGCGAGGCATCAGGGGCAATATCAAATATTGTCATCACTAGCAGTTCGCCTTGGGAGTAGCCCAGCATTTGGCACGCTGCTTCATTGACGTACACGAAACTAGCATCCGGCCCAGTCCAAATTACGGCTTCCGCCGCATGGTTCACGGTAAATTGCGTAAATTGTAGTGCTTCCTCCACCCGCTTGCGTTCGGTGACATCCCGGACGATGCAAATGAAACCATCCTTGTCGATTGCGGTTAGTGACAACTCTTGGTAGAACTTCTCACCATCTTGCTTTTTAGCGATTACCTCGCCTCGCCAAGACCCTTTAGCTTGTAAATCTAAAGCGGCGCGACGAGCCATCCCTTTCAAGTCATTGTCATCGTAGACAAGTCTCCAAGTCTGGCCGAGTAGCTCCGCGGGGCTGTCGTAGCCATAGATCTCGGCATAGGCTTGGTTGAGGTAGATGAATTGCTCATCTTGATTGAGAATTGCCACCCCATCACTCGCGGCTTCAATGGCTGCTGACTGCCGCTGCATAATCTTTAGAGTTTGACTACGCTCAATGGCGTAGCGAATTGCTCGTACCAGTAAGTTAACTTCAATTTGACCCTTAACGAGATAGTCTTGAGCGCCTTGCCGCAGCGTCTCAATCGCGATCGCTTCATCATCAAGTCCTGTCAAGACCACAATTGGGGTGTTGGGAGCAGTGGCATGAACTTGTTGTAGAGTAGCCAAGCCTTGCTCGTCGGGTAGGAAAAGATCTAGGAGTACAACGTCACATTCGTCTTCGCGTAAATAGGTGAGCGTATCGCTCAGTTGCGTTACATGCACCACTTCCCAAGCAGCAACACTGGTTTCAATTTGCAAAATCTTTTGTAAGAAGGTCGCGTCAGTCAGACTGTCTTCTACGAGCAGAATTTTGATGGCTTGAGCATACATAGCGCTGGTGACTTAATCTCAGGAGCAACGTTAGGAAAGCTATAGCTAAGGTTCCCGTTCTAGAAGCGGATCTGCGACTGATCAAGCATAGTTTTTCCACACAGGGTTAAGAATGCTCTTAATTTTGCGCCTAATGTCACTATCAGTACTGTATTTAGCAGCACTCAGAACCGTTTTAGGGTTAAAAACCATAGGTTTCACCGGCCAAAGTTCATAAAAACAGCGATCGCAGGCTGAAATACGGCTGACATTGCCCCAGGTTTTATAGTATATTCTTGGCATTTAATAGTACAAAAGTACTATTAAAGCGTTTATCCTAATAATGTGCAGTCAGCTACCCCCTAGTGCCATGAAAGAGCCTGCTCCCATTCGAAAAACTAGAACCTGGACCGGACGCAGCCAACTGAAGCAATCTCCATCGCTCCCAGCGAGTCGGATGATTCAGCTAGCTCATGCAGTGAGCCGAGCTACTGCGATCGAAAAATCCCAAAGTCAGATGGTTGAATCTGTGCCGCCTCTGGCCGAAATGTCTCCCTCAACTGTAGCCTCATCCAATCCGCTGCATAGTTCGCGCGTTAAGCCCAAAGTTTCGGGTGCAGATCCAGCTTTATCAGCAGATGTAGCGAGGCAAATTGAGGCGCAAGCAGTTCTAGTTGAGCAGTTATCTGCTGAGCTAAGAGCGGCGATGGCCCAGCTCAAAACCATGACTCAGAAAACCTACCTAGAGTCTCCTGAAACCATGGACCAAGAGCCGAGCCACGCAGTCACTCTGAGTCAAACGCAGTCTGAACAGGCGATCGCAGCGGTTCCTCAGGATATTGCTTTAGTCAATTCGCCAGACGCCAGCCTAACCCAATCTCAGCAAAATGCTGCTTCAACCGCTCAGCTATTGCGACGGCTGAGGCATCGGCGGAAAGCGAGCGATCGCCTCCGTCCTCGTTGTGTAGAACCAACTACCACAGCGAGTAGATCTCAGATGCGCCACAAACAGTTAAAGGCGATTCAGCGCTATCGTCGGCTGCGCCAAGTGCGTCGTTGGCTCAGCGCTGCCGTTAAGTTACCCACCGGTATGCCTGCTCTACTCAGTGACGCGGCGGTGTGGGTAGCGATCGCCGCAGCCGTGAGAGTGGGACTGCAAATGCTCATCCATACATACCCCGTTCTTTGGTTTCCCGTAGTGCTGCTAGTGGCAGGGGCAGTCATGCTAACCACTCATCAAGCTGTTTTCAAGTCAGCGGTTAGCTCTGTTTGGGGCTATCGGTTGTTGTTGGTTGTCATTGGTTTGCTGCTAGGAGGCCGACTTTAATGCCTGAAATAACAGGTCAGGTGGCGTGGTGAGGAGCAATTCACGTGTCTAGAGTTAACCCGTTACCAGCGCTGGGGGAGAGATGAAACGCAATCCTTTTCACAGGCCAGATTTGAAATTCCTGTTCAAGCCCTTGCTCTTGGGTGGATTTGTGGTTGCAGTTCTTAGTTTGTTACTAGATCTGCATGGAGCCGTTAAAGCCAAAAATCATGGCGAAGTTTGTCAAGAAATTGTGCAGTCCAAGGCGGCCCTCTCTAGAGAACAATTAGCCAGACTCCTCACCGTTCCAGAGCGTGACCCGAAAAGCAAAGTGCAAGGCATTCTTAAGGCTCCCTACTGCAAGCTGCCCAAGCTAGAAGTGCGTGCGGGTGTGAATGCCGAGCGGGAAGCTTATCCCTTAGAGTTTGACCCGCAAACTTGGTTAGTGATTTTGTACGAGGGCAATGAGTATGCGGGGTATCGGTTTAGTTTTCGTTAGGTTTGCCGGGGCGATCGCCATTTTGGTTCTCTTGCGCCTCGGATGCTCACGGCAGCAAACGACAGAGTTAATTCCTAAAAAAATCCAGTTGGCCCAAACCTGGGAACTCCAACCAGGCAGCGCGATCGCAGGCTACTCGGTCACAGGAGGGCTGGGCGATATTTCGATCGCGCTTAGCGGCAAAACCGTGTTCGCTCCTTTTACCGGATTGACTCAACCTTACCAAGGCAGCTGTGTGTTGTTTTCCAGCGATGAAGTACCTGCCTATCTATTTCGCCTATGTGGACTGAAGCAGCCTCGATTTGGAGAGGTACGGCAAGGCCAACCTCTAGGCAGCGGAGATTATTTACAATTTGCCGCTCTACGCAAACAACCCAATGGGACTTGGGCCTTCGTAGAACCTTCTCGCAACATTCTAGAACGAACGCTTAAACAACCATGAAACAACACCCTTTGGTTGCGGCCAGCTTGCTTGTGGTTACGCTGGGGACAGCTCAGGCTGCACAAGCAGATGATACCAACCTAGACTTTAGCCTTTCCGCCAATCAGTTATCCTCTCCCGCAGTCCTGCACCACGCCGAGCAACCTGCAATCGCGATCGCCCCTCCACCAGAAGTTGCAGGCTCCAGCGAGTTAAGTTTTGCTTTGGCACCCACCACAACCACGACTCAAGCCCAGACTAGCCAACCAGCACCTACAGTAGAACCTCCCGCAGCTTCTTCGAGCATCGTCACTGCGGCGCAATCAGCTCCTGTAGATGCAGCTAGCTTGTTCACTGGGGGAGCCAATTCCTTAGTCGCCAAAGCGGTGGGTAGCGCCGAAGGTACCCGAACTCCCGCAGGCGATCGCACCAGTGCCTATTACGGGCATGTCGATCCAGGTAATGGTGTTTGGAATCTCGGCTCTTTTTCTTACCAGCATGGTGCTCGTTCTCCCGAAGAAGCTGATGAAAAGCAGCTCAAGCGATTAGCCAAACAAACAAAGATGGTCCGACAGCAAGCGGCAGCTAAGGGCATGCAGTTAACGCTAGAAGAGGAACTAAACGCGATCGATTTAGCCAATCAAGCTCCCTTAGCAGCTCTTGATCGCGGCGGGTATATTGACTGGCTAGAAGCTGCTCACAAAATGGGCCTACGCGGTTCGGAAGCCGTATTGTGGGCTAGGACGCGGTCGTTCCTGAACCCAAATACAGGTCAGTGGAATGCTCCTGGCCTAGGCAACAACGTCTACAGCATTTCGAGCGATCAAGAACGGCGGCAGCAAGCCATTGCTAAAGCGATCGCCCTGCATCAACAACAATTTCAGAGAGCCGAAACAGCCGCTACACCGCCCAAGCCAGCCGAAACCGTAGCCGCCGCACCACCTCCGACTCCAGAAGAAGTCGCGACTCAAATTATTTTTCAAGACTTGAACCCGTAACGTTTGTAGCTCCTTCCGCAGCTTCCAAACAATGCAAAAAGTCGAGGGGATTGATCCCACCTCGACTTTTTTAATAGCTTTCTAGAGAGTTTGTACAGCGATCGAAAATCTGTAAGTCAGCGCGATCGCTCAGTCAGAAATATACTCTGAGGTGGAATTGAGACAGGCAAGCCCTAGCCCAAGCGTGAACTTTTCACGGCATAAATTCAGCGATGGAGAAACTGAAGGACAATGCTCTTTTACTCTTGCTCTAGCTCTTGCTGTAGAAGATTGGAGAGCTTCCCTCTAATGTGAGCCACTCTTTGAGTGTCTTTGGGATAGGCTACCAGTTTGACTTCCACTTCGGTGATATTTTTAATCCGGGTCGTTTTTTCCCAGAGCCGCTTTTCTCTTTCGGTTTCGTCCTCGTAACGGAACGTAACCGTCTTGTTCGTGACGTCAAGAATTTGGACGTTTTTGATCCAAGTATTCGTACCGCCGAGACAGAGCCAAACATTGGGCTGCCCAATAAGCTCTCGAAGCTTGTCTCTCATAGATTGGCTTTTCCTTGGTAGTGAACTGGGGTGCTATTCAGCGTCGTTCTAGGTGACTGACAGTTAAAACTATTTCTGACCGTGACTATAGAATTCACTAACTTAGTTCCTAAAGTTACCGAGAAAATACGTAATCTAGTAAATTGGCATCTACCTATTTATATAAATTCATGGAGGCAGCTCACCTGATCGTATTTTCTCTGACTACTGCATAGAAAAAAGGCGTACAGCTGACTGCACGCCCTTCAATGGTTTTGGTTGGTTTAGCGATCGCCTAGAAATTAGCGCTTGGCTAGCTTCTTTGTGACTTTACGGAGCCGAATCGATTTGGGGGTGACTTCCACCAATTCGTCGGGACCAATATATTCCAATGCCCGCTCTAGGCTCATATCGATCGGCGCTTGCAACTGCACCAATTCTTCACCGCCTGAAGCTCGGTGGTTGGTGAGTTGCTTGCTTTTACAGATATTGAGGTCTAGGTCTTGCTGGCGGTTGTGCTCACCCACAATCATGCCTTTGTACACCTTGGTACCCGGCGTGATGAAGAATGAACCCCGATCTTCTGCGTTCTTCATGGCGTAGAAGGTAGCGGTTCCTTCCTCAAAGGCAATCAGCACCCCATTACGGCGGGCTTCAATATCGCCACCCAAAGGACGATAGTCGAGGAAGCTGTGGTTCATGATGCCTTCCCCACGGGTCAGCCGCATGAACTCACCCCGAAAGCCTACCAAACCACGAGCAGGCACTACAAATTCTAGCTGGGTGCGACCGTTGGGGCTCACCATCATATTTTGCATTTCAGCTCGGCGCTGGCCCAAACGCTCGATACAGCTACCCACGGCTTCTTCGGGCACGTCAAGCACCAAGTTCTCAAACGGTTCACAGGGTTGCCCACTAACTTCGCGGTAAATTACCTGTGGCTGAGATACTTGGAACTCATAGCCTTCTCGGCGCATGGTTTCGATCAAAATGCCGAGGTGTAGTTCACCCCGACCCGAAACCAGAAAGCGATCGGGAGAATCAGTTTCTTCAACCCGGAGGGCTACGTTGGTTTCTAGTTCCCGCATCAGGCGATCGCGCACTTGACGAGAGGTAACGAAGTTGCCTTCCTGACCCGCAAAAGGTGAGTCGTTCACCGAGAAGGTCATCTGTAAGGTAGGTTCGTCTACCTTGATCAGCGGCAGTGCTTGGGGTTCGTTGGGACAAGTAATGGTTTCACCGATGTTGGCATTGGCAAAGCCCGCAACTGCTACGAGGTTACCTGCGGTTGCTTCTTCGATATCAATCCGCTTCAGACCTTCAAAGCCCATCAACTTGCTGATTTTGGCCTTAACGATCTCACCTGTCTCTGTAACCAGTGCAGCTTGCTGCCCAACGCGAATCGTACCGTTGTGGATTTTGCCAATTACAATTCGTCCCACGTACTCAGAGTAGTCCAGCGTGGTGACTTGCAACTGCAGAGACTTGCTGGCATCGCCAACCGGAGGTGGAACGTGGCGCAAGAAGGCATTGAAGAGAGGCTGCATGTCTACGCCTTCTTCTTCTAGGGTTTCTTTGGCGTAACCTTCCAACCCTGAAGCGAACAGGTAAGGGAAGTCGCACTGATCGTCATCTGCACCGAGTTCTAGGAACAGATCCAATACTTTGTCGACTGCAGCGTGGGGGTCAGCCCGTGGACGGTCGATTTTGTTGACTAGTACGATGGGGCGCAAGCCTTTTTCCAGGGCTTTCTTCAGTACGAAGCGGGTTTGAGGCATGGGGCCTTCGTTAGCATCTACGATCAGTAGACAGCCATCCACCATGCCGAGGACTCGCTCGACTTCACCACCAAAGTCAGCGTGGCCTGGGGTGTCAACAATGTTGATTAGGGTTTCTTTGTAGCGAACCGCAGTGTTCTTCGACAAAATGGTAATGCCACGCTCTCGCTCCAAGTCGTTGGAGTCCATGACGCAATCCGGAACGTCTTCTCCTTCACGGAATGTGCCAGCTTGTTTGAGCAGTGCATCGACAAGGGTAGTTTTGCCGTGGTCAACGTGGGCAATGATGGCGACATTGCGGATGGGGAGAGACATAGAGGAGTTCCAGCGTTAAGGAATAAAGAGCTAGGATTCTAGAAATTCAAGGCTTCTTGTATTAATTTTTCCCGCAAGAAGCTTAAATCTTCCTGTAAAGAAGATGTAATAATTCTAGCTTACCCGACTGAGGCATGAAAGTTTTATTGAGGTGAGGACGTGGTGAGAAAGCCGCCCACCTTTATGAGAGGTTGGACACCGAAATGCTTGGACAAGGGGCGATCGCAGCTCCCAACGCTTAGGATCACCCCTGAAAATCTTGAGTTTCACTCTACTTCTATTCTAAGAGACTGCTACGCTCGGCGCAAAGGCTGAATGTTGTTGAACCGAATCAGAGTATCCGCCTCGTTTAGTTGCTCTGGTTGTTTGGGATCAGAACTACGAATCGTGCGATTGGTCAGCAGATAATAATTGCCGATCTTCTCGTGGGAATCGGTGACATCTTGGGTCAGCAACACTTCTTTCCCTTTAGGATCGCGGAAAGTGGTTTGGAAGTGCTCGGTGAGGTAGCCTCCGGCAGGTGTAATGAACTCCAAGCTATCGACCGTCACTGCCATGCTGCCAAGGGTGCGATTCACCTGGACAATTTTTTTGTCACGGACTTTGTATCGAGACTCGCCGTTATCACCCGTTTCTTGAATTTCAAACGCTCCGTCTTTGTCCGTTCCGGCGAGAGCATATGTGTCTTGGTCATGGCGATTGCCAAAAGCAACCTGCCTACGATGAATGATCTCCATTTGCAGTTGATTTTTAACCAACTGGCTCACGTTTGGGTCATCCATATTTTTGACTGTAACTTGGAAATCTGGACTGACTTGCGCTAACCCGTGATACAACTGCCCGTCATATTTCAAAGAAACTTCCGCTTGATATCCTGGGAATTTTTCGTTCCAGGTATAGCGCTGTTCATAAGCGTCTCGAAAAATATCGCGAGCTGAAAGTTGAGTTTTGGACTGGCCTTGATCGTCAATGGGCATTGGGCCAGCTTGAACAGGAGCTACCCAGGAAAAGCTGGCGATCGCCAGTAGCAAACTAACGCTCCATGCCAAGAGGAAGCGCTTTAATTTTCGCATCATCATGAATCAGTTTTTAAGTGCTAAAGAACGGTCTGAAGTACTTACAAGGAAACAACTCTGTGACTAAAAAGCATCATCCAGAAGAAACACAGTGGAGGGGATGGGTTTCAGCGAGACTTCCAATGATTCAACTAATGATTCAACAAAGTAGATTTTGAAAAGTGATTTTGAGCTAAAGTGCGATCGCAATGGGGCAAATCGAGAGAACAAGTTGGGCAGACAATGGCAAAGGTGCGCTTAGAGGGAATTACCCGACAATTTAAAGAGGCAGTGGCGATCGCAGACATCACCTTTGAGGTGCCTGATGGTGAGTTTTGGGTGATGGTGGGGCCATCGGGCTGTGGCAAATCTACGATTCTGCGAACCATTGCGGGTTTAGAATCAGCGACTTCAGGCAATCTCTACATTGGCGATCGCTTGGTCAATAAAGTGCCTGCTCGTCAGCGCGACGTGGCAATGGTGTTTCAGAATTATGCGCTATACCCACACATGAGCGTGGCGGAAAATCTGGCTTTTGGGCTGAAGATGCGTAAAACCGACTCCCAAACCATTCAAGAACGAGTCGAATCTGTAGCGCGATCGCTGGATATTGCCCACTTGCTCGATCGAAAACCCAAGCAACTTTCTGGCGGTCAACAACAACGGGTAGCATTGGGACGCGCGATCGCTCGTAAGCCGCAAGTTTTTTTACTTGATGAGCCGCTTTCTAACTTGGATGCTCAGTTGCGAGATGACACACGGGCTGAACTAAAGCAACTTCATCAACGCTTGGGCATCACTACGATCTATGTCACCCACGATCAAGTGGAAGCCATGACGTTGGCTGACCAAATTGTGGTACTAAAGCAAGGCCGCATTCAGCAGATTGGTGATCCCCAAACTATTTATGGTCGTCCGACTAATCGAATGGTGGCGACGTTTCTAGGCAATCCACCCATGAACATCCTGTCTGCAACCTTCGAGGATGGTGCTTTTCACCTGGCAGGTCAATCATTTACTTGCCCTTCCGCTATTACAGCTCATCTGCCGTTGTCTCTAGGCCAGTCGGTTGAGCTAGGCATCCGTCCAGAGCATTTACAACTGGTGTCTGCATCAGAGGCTCAACACTTCACGGTTGAAGTGAGCACTGTAGAACCGCTCGGACGAGAAATTTTGATCCGAGCAGTTTTGCCAACCCAGCCTACTAGCTCAGCCGCTCAAGTGGTTAACCTGCAAGTGAGCCCGAAAATTCGGATTCGTCCGGGCGATCGCTTGAGCCTCCAAATCGACTTCGCTCAACTATTTATTTTTGATCCTGCTACAGGCGATCGCCTCTATCCAGCCAGCTAAACCAGTTAACTCAACCAGTTAAACAACTAGACCATTAATAAACTGAGCCGCACAGTGATTTCAATTCAACTTCTGGTTGCCCAATATGGTTTTGGCGACAAAGCAACACCTGTGCCGTTCTCTGCTGGAAGTAAACCCGGTGCGCAAACCAACCGATTGGAAGGCCACCAATAATTCCGAGCAGAATACCAATGGTGAGGCTAGAAATCAAATCCTTGCGTCTAATTCTACTTTTCTCAGCACGCACGTGCTCGTGATCGGTTACCACCACACAACTCCTAAAGACTCATTCTTCTTTAAAGGAAAGCGAAATTACTTTAACTTTGCTTCTCCCTAAGTGATGAACCCTGTGGCAATTGCTGATCTCGTTGTAGCCAAAAGAGGTAGCCGCGCTGAATTTGTGCTCTCACCTAACGCTACGATCGCAGTACTAGCCAATAATTTGAGCAGCAATGGCAAAAGATCAGCACCGCGTTTCAATTAAACTGTCCTCAGAACTACGACAGCAGCTTAAAACTTACAAAGCGAGTCGAGGGAAGCGATCGCTTGCTGCCGCCGCAGAGGAAATTTTAGCCACCCATTTTCACCTGACCCATTTACCAACTCAGCAAGCAGCAACAAATGGTTCTATAGAGCGAATTGCCACTTTAGAAGCTAGAGTGACCTACCTGAGCGAGCAACTTGAAGCCTTAAAGCAATCGATCGCTACGAACCAGGCTCATGACTCGGCTCCCAAACCCAATGTGATTCACCCAGCATCGTCTCCGGTAAGCATGCCCGAAGACGATGACGACGATATGTACGACGAGCCAGACGAGATTCTCTATAATTTTTTAGAGCCTGGAGTCCAGCCCTAGCACCGTTTATCTGGGGTATAACCCGTTAAAACTGGGTTATTTGTAAGCTAGCAGTTGCGGCTGAGCAGCAGATGTAGCAACTAACGTCCAGCCTGATTTCATCAACTGCTGGTAAGTAGCCCAACCCTTGGACCCACCTGGAACTTTGTAATCAGACATCGCATACTGAGGGAAAGATTTGTAAGGTCGCCAAGGCTGGGACGGCTGCATGCGCAAGTGCAGCACTTTTTCACCATCGTCCCCGCCAATCGAGAGCCAGCACATCTGTCCAGTCATATTACTCCTAGCTATTACAATCCAGAGAACTTATGGACGCAGCTTTGTAGCCGCTTTCAGTCATAGCTGCCTAACAAAGCAAAAAGCTGCTACATGTTCAACTTAACTGCTGAACCAGCTTTCTTGCGCATAATCTAGCAAGTCAGTCAAGGTGCTGCAATATTTATTAATAAGAAGTTTGAATTGTGATATCTCTACACATAGTTCTCAGAATTCTTTGCATATGTGCTTGCCAGAGATCAAAGCTATAAATGTGGTGGAACAGCTATTTCTTTTCACTTAATCGGTTGATAAAGCTAAGAATTATGAGAAGATAAGCCTCAGTTTGCTGAACTTGATGCCTAGCTCAGTTGAAGCAGCCAAAAGATTCCTTGGAAGTAGTTAATAATGCGTTGTTCTATTTCAAGCCGAGCGGGCCAAGTCATCGCGCAGGGGCGTCTGATGCTGGACAAAGATGAAAATGGAGACCTAAGACTAAACTTCCAAACGGATGGAGGCCGAGTGATCCCAGGAGGTACCATTGGCCCAGATGGAGATCTCGCCTCTGCCAGTCAGGAGTTGTTCCGCCAGTTTCGCTCTACTTGGAGAATGATCGACTGTACTTTGACAGCCAAGTCGGATGGATAAGTAGCGAAAGTTCCTATTAAAAAAACTCAAACTCCCAAGATAGGGGTTTGAGTTTCTAGATGGTTTTGATTATGACAATCTTGATTATGGAATGAACGAAGAGTGCCCAAGGCGTTTAGTTGTCGTAGACTCGGCACTCAGCAGCGTCTGGATTATCGTCGCAAAACTGTTCCAACGAGTTCTTTTGTTTTGATTGACGTTGATGGGATGCTTCAGCTTGGAGTTCTTCAACCGCATCCCAAGCAGCAGCACATTCGCCGGAAGTGCTACCGCTGGTGTCACAAACGGCACGCGCTTGTTCCCGTTCTTGTTCGATTTGCTTTTGAATATCGCTCATGGATTTTTCGGTTTCGTCTTAGTTGTCTTTGAGCTAGGGTTAGGAACTCGTCAGCTGGTTAGCTTCTGAGATTAAGTATCCTGTCAGGCTATTTAATCAGCTATTTACAGTGATACAAGAGGCTGGGACCAGACAATCAGATTGAGTCTTATTTTTTAAGATTTAGGACTCTCTGCTTGAGAACAGGTCACTCTTGCCATCTCTTAACACAACTATAATGCTAACCCGCGATCGCTTTCCATCACCCTGCTTTCATTTCTGCCTCAGGAAGTAAGTCACCATTCAATGACATAGATGCTGATGCCCCATTGAGTAGATGCTTTAGTTTCTGCAATTTCTAGACTGCAATCTTTCGCATTGATTGTTAGCCTGAGGAAGTAAGCAGATAAGTGGAAAGCGTTCACCCCCGACGCTGCATCTCTACAACTTGCTGTTGGTCCTGATCTCGTTAGATTTAGAGCTCTACTATGCCTGTGCCTCTGTTTGTACCCCCATGCCCTGCTCATTGGTTATCGTTGGCGCTACTACTGACCACCGCCACGGGTTGTAGCCAGGTGGGTACGACGCTGCCAGAGCGATCGCAACCTAGCTCAGTACCTACAGAGCAAGCTCCAACGGCTCAAGCGTCAGGCTCCACAAAACAGTTAACAGCGCAGGCTGCATCACCCCAGAACTTAGTTGCTACAGAAACGCTTACACCCACCCCCATCCGCTTAACGGCGGCAGATTTGCCACAGCCCTATGCCACCAATAGCGCCTCCAAAAGCCCGAACGTGGTAGATATTCCCAGCGATCCCTTGTTACGAGTTCCGGCTGGCTTCACGGTAAATGTGTATGCCGAAGAACTCGATAGGCCTCGGTGGCTAGCCCTGGCTCCTAATGGCGACGTACTGGTGACTGAGACACGGCAAAATCGCATTCGCCTACTGCGCGATAGCAACAAAGATGGCGTCGCTGATGTTAAAAAAACCTTTGCTGGGCCAAGCAATGGCTTGTTTCTGCCCCTCGGCATGGCTTTTACTCAGGACTCATTTTTCTTAGGCAATACCAATGCGGTTCTGCGCTTTCCTTACCAATTAGGCCAAGAGAAGCTTACAGGGCGGGGGCAAGCGATCGCGCAACTGCCAGGAGAGGGCTACAACCAGCATTGGACTCGGAATGTCGTCGTCTCACCCGACCAACAAAAGCTGTATGTCTCTGTCGGTTCTGAAAGCAACGCTGATACCGAACCACTTCCTCGCGCCTCAGTTCAAGTCATAAACCTGGATGGCTCGAACCAGCAAACCTTTGCTTATGGATTGCGTAATCCTGTAGGACTTGATTTTCAACCTGTTACAGGGGCGCTGCATGCCACGGTGAATGAGCGAGATGGGCTAGGAGATGATTTGGTACCCGACTACCTAACCCAAGTGCAAGCAGGCGAATTTTACGGCTGGCCTTACAGCTACCTTGCCCCCAACTTGCTTGACCCTCGTCATGCTCGCAATGGCCAGAGCGATCGCCCAGAGTTAGCCGCTCAAACCCGAACCCCTGATGTGCTGTTTCAAGCTCACTCTGCTGCTTTGGGCCTCCAGTTTTATGACGGCAAGACCTTCCCCGAAAAGTATCGTAATGGTGCTTTTGTTGCCTTCCGGGGTTCTTGGAATCGCAATCAAGGCACAGGCTACAAGGTCGTATTCGTTCCCTTCAATGCTCAGGGCCGTGCCGCAGGCTACTACGAAGACTTTTTAACAGGTTTTCTCTTAGATCCAAGTGGCCCGACAACTTGGGGTCGTCCGGTCGGCCTCTTGGTGTTACCCGACGGCAGCTTGCTAGTCACCGAAGAAGCCAATGGTCGGATCTACCGTATTCAATACCAAGACTCGTAAAACTCTAACGCACGCGGAACTCAACCACGTCTCGTTTGATGGTGATGTCGTACTTGCCGAAAAAGTCATGACCCAGCAGACCCGTTTCTAGCTGAGGGCCTGCGATCGCCACCAGTAACCCTTGAGCTGTGGCCCCATTGACTTCCATCATATGAATCTTCCCCAAGGGCAGTTCAATCCCTTTGGCACTCGCAGTATCAAACTTTAATTTGGCAACTGGAACCAAGCGCAACATCGCAGCCATGCGCTGGGTGACGACTGTACCGCTAGCCCCTGTATCCACAATCATTTCAAAAGTTTGGTTGCCATTGAAGGTAACTCCAATGATGGGAGTGCCAGCCTCACGCCGCAGAATTTTGGCTTGGAAAACTTGCCCCTCAGGTAAAGTATTGGTTCTCGTAAAGGTGGCTAGAGTGCCATTAGGAGGGGGAGTGTTGCCAGGAGTAGTTCCACAAAGCTTGGACAGATCGATCGATCGGCCAGCAGGGTTAAGCATGTAACAACCATCTAACTCCTGGGCGATCGCCGCAGTTGAGAAGCGAGGTAACAACGGCGACAGAGCAGCAGCCAACACAGCAGTTAGACAGAAGAATCTCAGCATTGCCTCAGCCTTAGAAGTTCTTTTTTAGAATCCCCATTCCAGTGCATTTTTACTCACACTCATTAAAAAATTGCAGGCTGGGCGCTGGGTTATTAAAGAACATACCTTACCGTAAAGCTACTAGAAAGTCATGTAGCCCACCGTTTGACAAGTTCTGCTTCGCGATCGCATCAGTGATATTTTTCGTTTGTTAAACATAAAAAAAGCCCGACTAAAA
The DNA here is from genome assembly GCF_039962155.1 of Trichocoleus desertorum AS-A10. Lineage (NCBI taxonomy): Bacteria > Bacillati > Cyanobacteriota > Cyanophyceae > Leptolyngbyales > Trichocoleusaceae > Trichocoleus > Trichocoleus desertorum. The sequence continues at coordinate 164,500 of NZ_JAMPKN010000013.1, forward strand.
CGTCGAGCCTCTGAGCCATAAGGCTCCTGTGATGATGAGCCTAGTATTCCCGCTCAACCTTTTCGAGTTGCATCTATATGCCTATTTATCTAGCTAGTTTACTTTGGTAGCTGGTAGCACAGCACCCCTTTAAAGGGCGAGTATAAACAGGAACTTACCGAATTAGAACACACGCTGACCTACAGTCTTCCTATGTTGTTTAACATAACCAACTAAAGAAATCAATTGCTTTCACAACTTACCGAGTCAAATCATAAAATCTCTTCATATTAGTGTGAAGTATTGCTATCTTTAACGGTGACAAAGGAAACCACCGCCTTACAAGTAATGAATGGCAAATAACAACAGCGATCGCTGTTCCATCTCTTTAGAGCTCAGAATTTAGCCGCACAATCATGGAACCAACGCGCATCCCTAAAGGTTTCCAATGAGGATCAGTAGAAGAGAGCAGGCGATCGCCTACTACTGCACTGTAGTCATCCGGATACTTATCGCTGGCTTGGGGATCGGCCTGCATCACCAAGGTCAGTTTGCCTACATAACGAGACAACCGCGTATTGTGGAACATCACAGCCCCGCCATAATCCCAGTCCAGACCTGAGATTTGGAACTTGCCGAGTTGTTTCTGCAAATGGGTGAGAGGAGTGCACATGCCAATTCCTTCTGCTGTTTTCCAGGCAGAACCGAGTTCTCGGACATGCAGAGGCTTGGCTCGTTTGGTATCTTGCCAAACGACGGTGAAGGATTGTGCTAGCCCTAGGTTTACGCGAGTTCCAGACCACATCCCTATACCTTCTGGCCCGTAGACTGTGCGATCGCTCAGCCGGGACTTCCCAAATAATTTAACTAAATCTTGATAGGTGGTGGTGCGGATCACGGGACCAATCCGCTCTCCAGGCACCACCAACGTATCCTTCAAGATGTTGGGTGAGCTAGCCACGGTGCGAGGTGACGGAGTGACGGCTTGGGAAGGGGCTTCAGGAGGCATGCAAGCATGAGCACCCTGGATGATGGCTGTTAGACCAAGTGTGAATGAGAGCGTTACCAGAGCTATGCGGCGATCGAGTCGGAACATGAAGCGAACCTCAAAGGTATATTCTCAGAAGCTGGGTTCTCTATACCTTCAACGCGATCGCCCCTTTTCTCGCACACTTAGCAAAATTTCACTCAGGCAGTTCCTCAGGTAAATAATCTCGCCAGTCTAGGAGACCTGGTAGCCAATCATCTGAGTCCTAGTCCGAATAGAAGTAAGATCGTTCTTATCAAGCTTAAGTGACCCAACCGAGACTGATCCTGTGGAATCCGAAAAAAACATCCCTCTTGAAGATCAGAACGTTCCGGCCGCTCATCAGGGACTGCATGGTTTTCTATACAGTTCTGAGGATGAGCATGGCTCAACCACTTCCTCTCTACCGTTAGTGACTGAAGGGGCTGAAGTAGTTCCAGCGGAAAATTGGCGATCGCACACTCACAGGGTTAAGGTGGCGGGCGTCTACGCTGTTTTAGATGCTGACCACCAAACCCAGTACATCGGCTACTCCCGCGATGTCCAGCAGTCGCTGGAAGGGCACATTGCCCAGCATGGGGTGGAAGCCTGTGCTTTTATCCGAGTTCAGACCTTTAAGTTTCCGACGCGGCAGGCAATGGAAGCGTTGCGAGATGAGTGGCTTACCGCACTGGATCAGGTTCCGTCTGGGAATCAAATGGGAGAGGGAACTTGGGCGAAAACAATTGGCGAAGTGGCGCAAGCCAGTATGTCGGCAGCAGAGCGCCAAGCCTACGAAGAGAAAAAGCTCAAGTTACGCAAGGCTATGGCGGATAACACCCTCAGCTATGAATTAGATGCGCAGGTGGCACCGGATGAGTCCGAAGCTGAGCGTCGTCGGAAACTCAAAGCAGCGGTTGAGAATGATGATTGGAGTGGTGTAGTTGAGTCCTAATGTTTGCTCTGCTCACCCTTGGATGAACCAAACAGGTTTGGGAAACAAGCCCCGAAAGGCGCGATCGGTCCTTTAATGGCACTGGCTACAAAATCGTTAAATATTTTGATGGGATCTGATCCACCAACCAAACGCCATTCTCTGCACAGAAAAAGAGATATCCTGCTTGGTGCATTGCCACAGCATCGATCGCAAACACAACTGGACGACCATGCCTAGCACCCACTTTTCGGGCTGTTTCCACATCTCTGGAAAGGTGAACATGATGCCGCGACATCTTGTTTAGACCTGATTGCAAAATCATTGCTACTGCGCGATCGCCTGTACCGTGATACAAAACATTCGGCGGCACCTGCGGCTCTAGTTGCAGATCAACTTCTACACTATGACCCTGGTTTGCCCGGATCAGCGTACCTGTGCCATCGAAGGAGAAGCGCTTTTTATCACTCGTCGCCACTACTTCCTCCAGTTCTTCACGGCTGAGGGGAAACTGGTGTTGAGCGCAGGCTGCAAGCAATTCCTCAACCGCAACCCAGCCACCTGCACCAAGAGCTAAGCCCAGGCGCTCCGGTTGGTGACGGAGATGTTTGCTGAGGTATTTGCTGACTTTAACTAGGCGATCGCTGTTCATTAAACAAACCGATGCATGAACTCATGAATCAAATCTACTCGTCCCTTCCGCAATAGGGCAGGATCTAAGCGTTCCATTGTGTTGCAGGTCATCAAAACCACAAATCTTTGTTGAGTTTGAATCCTGCCTTCCTCCAATACACTTTGATGCAACGTGCCATCCAGCAAGCTTAGGATATGTTCGGTTTTGCTGCTACTTTGAGCTGCCACATTCGCGCGGTTCTGGGCCAGGTTATCCGCTTCATTGATGATCAGACAAATGCGCTCTAGATAAGTGGGTGGAACGAAATTCTCCACAGCATCATGATCAAGAATAAAGATTACATATCCTAATGGCATCAACACTTCTTTGGCGATCGCTTGAGTCCAAGCCGTTTTGCCTGTTCCTGGCTCTCCATGTACCAGAACTGCCAATTGGCTTTGGTCGAAAACTGCTTGCTGAACGCGATCGCTAAATTCCTGCACATCTGCTGAAAAAGAACGAATAGCGTATTGGCTCTGAATTTGACCAACTCGGCTTTGATAGCCACTCAGCATCACAGCCAGGTTGTAGGTGGCTTTGTTGATCAGGGAGTTTAGTTCTCTTGCGAGTAGTGTTAGTCGTCGTCTCCCTGGACCAATGTTTTGAATCTGCAACCAAATATCTTGCTGCGGCCAGTAGGCATTGACTGTATCAATCGTATCGACCCGATCCCAACTAATGAACTTCTCAACTGGGAGGTAGAAGTAGCGATCGAAGTAGTATTGCGTAATTAGAGCAGGTTTCCCTAATAACTCCAATACTTTAAGGATCGTGAGTTCCTGAAGCCGATTTAAAACATAATCAATCGGGATATTGGTGCGGCTGACCTGCTGAAGCACCGGGGTTTCTACCGTCAGTGATGCCACATGGCGGTAATCAGGGCTGGGAGGCTCAGGCGTGATATAGCTCCAGAACTCATCTAACTCATAGCGTGTACCGGAGGAAAAAACACTTAGCAAATTCGCCCACCCGCTATAGTTAGTGCGGCCTAAAGTATCGGCGATCGCACTAGCAACATCCACAGTTTTTTTGGATAGCTCCGCTGAATCGTGCATTGCCAAATGCCACAGAAATTGCCAGTCTAGCTCTCGGTTGAGCGATCGCCAGCCTGCCCCCAACAAGCCCTGGCTTTGGATATTAGTAGATGTAGTTTGTCCGTCTTGATGATCAAAGTATCCGGTTGCCATATATTTAATTTCCCCAATCCCTCCCTCACCACAGTCAACAGACCAGCACGCGGTAGTAACATTCACAATGCCCGGTACGCTTGTAACCATGCTGGGCATCAGTTATAAGACGGGATTTGAACCCGTTGGCATGGCCCCCACGCCACCAATAGAGCGACTTTCCAGATCGCAAATCCAACTTGCCCAGTTGGCGGGTTGTGCTCGCTTCTGCTGGCTTGGCTACTAACTTGAAGATCCCTCCCCTGCGAGGAGAGGGGCTTATATTCTCCCCTTTCCCTACTAGGGAAGGAGGCTGGGGGTTAGGTCTCTCTACTGACCTCAATCAAATCTGTTTGCCAATTGAGTGCCTGAATTTGAGCATCCAGTTCTCGATAGTTTCTTGATAGCCTATCCACTTGGTTCTGGATCTGCGCGATCGCTACTGTACTGAAGAACTTAACCTCCGAGCGGGTGTATCGTTCTTGCCGAATAGAAGCTGCATCTACCAAATTGCTATAGACGTTCCGCTGCATCTGCAAGGTCTCTCTTTCTGCCAAAGCATCCGAGAGAGTCGCATTCTGAAAAACGGTACGAGCATTGGTTTGATTGATTTGCTGGATTAGAGTTCTGAGTTGGGCGATCGCAGCATCCAGCTCACTCAGCAATGTTTCTGGATTCTCAGCAGGTTGTTCTCCTTCTTGTACTTTGGCACTCCGTAGCAATCTTTGTTGCAACTGAGCAATCCGTTTTTGACAATCAGCTCTGAGGATCAATGCTTCTGCTAATTTCATTGATTCTCACCTCCTTACACACGCTAGAAATTTAGCGATCGCTCATCTCTAATGCACGGTGAGCGCGATCGCTATTAGTCTTGAGTCAATCAGCATTAATATAATACAATTTATACTACATTATAATACATGTCAAGTACAGTCAGAGGATATCTCGATTACGCAAGTAATTCACGATAAAAGTTAGCGGAGTCGCCAGGGAGATAAGTAGTTGGCTGCAAAGTCAGATGGTTTAACCGCAAGGCTTTAGTGATGCCGATTTGACTGAGAAAATCTAGGTCATGAGAGATTACCCACAAAGCACCTTGATATTGATTAAGCGCGGCAATCATCGGCTCTACCGTCACAGTATCTAAGTTATTAGTGGGTTCATCCAGGATCAACAAATCCACTTCTGAGATGGTAATCATTGCGATCGCCAGTCGAGCTAATTCTCCACCACTCAACACAGCCGCAGATTGGTGCACCGTTTCATTGAAAAACAGAAAATGTCCCAGTTGTTGGCGGAGCAATTGGTAGCTCAATTGGAGACTAGCTGCTTGCATATTCTCTAGAATGGTCTTCTGGCGATCGACTACAGCATAGGTTTGATCCAGATAAACCACTTTCAGACCTGGAGCTAGTCGCACCTCTCCTGTTTCCAGAGCCGTTTCTGTTGCCGCTAATCCTAAGATCGCTTTCACTAAACTCGATTTGCCAGAACCATTAGCTCCCAACACAGCAATCCGATCGCCAGTTTTCACATGCAACTGAATGTCCTGGATCAAGGTGCGATCGCCTACTCTTAAATCAGCGCCTTGGATATCAATCAGATTTCTGACTTTGCGGGGTTTCCCCTCCAGCCGAATTAATGTGGCTTTTGTGGTTCTGATTTTGGTCTCTGCCAACTTTTGCTGCGCTTGAACTAGAGCTATGTCATGTTTTTTGGCCGCAGTTCCCGCTGTAGCTGAAGCGCGGTTGGCAAAATAGCGTTTAGCCGCTTTGCTCATGCTGTTGTCGAACGCTTGTAATCGTCCTTCTCGTTGCGATCGCGCCGCTCGTTGTTGTTCTTTGAGGGCTGCTTCTTTGGCCCATTTGAGTTCTTTTTTGGCGGCCTCATGGGAACGCTCAGCATTTTCTAGGGCGATCGCTTTTTGTTCTTTGTAGAACGAGAAGTTCCCTCCATACACCTGAAGATCTGTTGGCGCTAACTCCCAAGTCATATTAGTGACTTGATCTAAGAAGAAAGGTTTATGAGAGACAATTACAAAAGCACCAGAAAACTGGCAGAGAAACTGTTTTAGAGTCTCCAGTGCCGCTAGATCCATATGATTAGTTGGTTCATCTAGCAACAAGATGCGTGGCTCTTGCGCCAAACCAATCGCTAGAAATAACTTGGTCAGCTCACCACCGCTGAGATTTGCGATTGAGAGGGAGAGATCTACAACTGTTGCTAATTTGGTTTCTAGGATGTCAGCGATCGCCCACCAGTCATCAGCGATGGAACTCAGCCATTCCAGCACAGTCTGCTGCTGTTGCTCTAGGGGTAATGTGCTGATTTGCGGCAAATAGTAGATGCTGTCTTTTTGGTAAACAGAGCCAGAACTTGGTTGCACCAGTCCTGCTAAAAGCTGTAATAACGTAGACTTGCCAATACCATTCGGGCCAACGAGCGCAATTCGATCGCCCGCTTGAATACTAACGTCAATTCCCTGAAATAAGGTTCTATCTGCCGTTAAGTTGTAACTAAGATTTTCTGCTCGCAAGAGAACTCTAGATTCCATACCAAAACCTCAACTTGGATAAAGCGATCGCGAATATTCCAAGTGAGATTCTTCATGGCTCTGTTCTCCAATCTATCTACGAAAAAAATTAGATCTAGTTGATCGATCTCGAACTACAACTCTACAATAGCCGATTACAGATGCTCCTTATTGAGGGGCGATCGCGCTGGCAGGAATTCCTTTTGGCATATTAGTTGCAGCATCTAACTCGCCCTGAAACTTCTCGCCATAAAAAGCCGCAGAAATTTGGATTTGCCCAATGATGTGACGGTTGAACTCTGCAAGTTCTTCGGCTGGTACCCACAGTTCTTGGCAGATCGCACTACCCACTACCTGCACTGCAAACTGCTGCACATAGGCATCCTCAACTTCAAATTGAGTCACAAAGCCCGCAAAGCTATTGCTCTTAGTATTCCAATCGCGTGCAATCTTCTCTGCATACTCAAAGTTGAGAACTGGATAGAAAATGGGTTGTTCTGGCAGGCGCGGCGGAAATGCCTTGAAGCCTGATTGAGCAATTAGTTCTAGTTCTTTAAGTCCCACAGGACGATAGAGCAGCATAGTTTTGCAGTACCGAATTCACAGACCTGAATTTGACAGGTAGATTCATACTACAAATATACTACACCTTCGATAAAGAGTGTCACTGCTCCGAGTTGTTTAAGACTGTAGTCGCCGCGATCGCTTGCAAAGCCTGAGCTGTATCCTGCGGCAAACCAGCGGTGTAGTCCAATCCCTCAGGGCTTTTGCGGTAGATCACAGCATAAAACACGCAAGCAGCCAGGTAAGAGCCCGTTAAGCTGGGATGACTGCCATCACTTTCCCACAGTTGCAGATTTGGCTGCTGTGTTAGTGCAGTTTGCCATGCCATGCCGACAGGTGCTACTAGAAGATTACGTTCTTTGGCAATTTTGAGATAACCTGCCTGTAACTGTGACTGCATGGTGGCAAAGTTTGGGTGTCCCACTTCTGCAAATCCATCTCGGCGCCCCCAAGTCATGAACAGTAAAGTACGAGACCCTGCTTGTTGAATCTGATCATCCAAGAGGCGGACGGCAGGATACATTTCTTGGGTCCGATTGGCTTCAACCGAAGGCACGACACTTTGCTCCTGTAAGACCACAAAGGTCCACTTTTGTTGTCCTATTTTGTACAAAGTAGAAGCTGAGGTCGCATGTTGCAACAGCTTCCAACCTCCCTCCGCCACCATATCTACAACGATCGCTTGCCCACCTGATTTCGCTAACTCCGCTAAGATTTGCGGCAAGTTATTTTGATAGGTATAGCTATTTCCAATGAATAAAATAGATAAAGTTGGTTTAGGTTCTGGCTTAGGTGTGCTGGTACATCCCATGACTAACCCGATGACTAATACCTGACAAATCAAACGACGCGCTACTAATAGCCGTTTATGCTGAGGTTTCCAGTTCATAAAGTGCTCCCACAACAATCTTCCAGCCATCTTTTTCTTGCCGCATTGTGTAAGCCAAACCGAAGCGCTCTAATTCTTGTTTATTTTCTTTAAAGCGAATGACAATGCCTTTCACAGTAGCAAGGCGATCGCTCAACTGATCAACGCTGAGAGATTCAGTTTCACTGTAGGCATACCCCCGAAATTTGAGCTCCGCCATGACAGCAGTGAACACGACAAAACCTTCGATCCAGTTCTTCACAGTTACTACTTTGTCCGGCGAAATCAAGATAGCTGGGTAGTGATAAAAAGATAGAACTGATAAGGGGTTGAGGCTTTCGAAGGTTTTAGCGTATTGGTTAAATGTATCTAGAATGTTGTTTGAGTCGTCAATCATGAGCAGTTTGGGAATGAAGGATAGATAGGATGAAGCATACAGGCTGAATCAATCATTAGGTTTGCAAGAAGTTGATAATTGCGGTAGCTATAGTTTCTGGATGACTGAAGCAGAAAGCGTGACCTGCCTCTGGAAGCACCTCTAGTTTGGCACCAGGGATATTTTTGGCTAAAAACTCACTGTTTTGAGGTGGGATGATGCGATCGCTATCCCCAGTAATTACCAATGTAGGAGCCATTATTTTGCCTAACAAGCTACAGGTATCATGGGTGCTCATTGCTTGATACTGGCGGATCAGCGCTTCTCCTTGGCTGTGGTAAGGTGCAGTTGCTTGAAGAAATTCACTTATACGTGATTGATGCGCTTGCAAAAAGTCCAGTGGAAAAAGCTGCTCTAAAATACTGCTACTCCCAAGCCCCGCAGGAGGATTAAACTGGCTACAGGTTCCGCCCGCCATCGTACAGCCTAAAATCAGTTTTTTGAGTTGATCAGTATGATTGAGGGCAAACTGTTGAGCCACCATACCGCCCATACTGATGCCAAACACATGCGCTTTAGTCTCACCCAACATTTTTAATAAATCTGCGGCATCTTCTGCCATTTGAGCTGTGGTGTAAGCTCCTGCAGCTTGGCTCGTTTCTCCCGCATCTCGGTTATCAAACAAAATGACTTTGTAATGCCGTGAGAGCAGTTCCGGTAGCTCAGTTCCCCAATCTAACAAACTAAAACTGAGACCCATGATCATTAAGAGTGGATCTCCCTTACCATAAATTTTGCAGTTGATATCAAGACCATTCACATGAATTTTGGGCATATCATCTCATCAAAAAAGTAATACGGGGTCATCGCAGAACCCATGCTATGAACAATGCGATCGCCTCCATCATAAATCCCGGTCGCTAATGATCTCGTATTCGTCACCCAGCTCTGTACGGATCAGCGCCAATAGCTGGCTCACTGCCGTATTGAAGCGCTCGCATTCTTCTAGTGACCAAGGGCTAGGGCCAAGTGGATCGCTCCAATCTAGTGCGGTGTCGTGCCAGGGCAAACGCATCTAAATTGGGGCAAGAGAGTGGGTGAGATACTGGATTAGAGCGTTTTAGCCAGAGACTCCTAACTGACCATGCCATCAACTGCTGCAAGCCTTCTAGAACATTT
>NZ_JAMPKN010000014.1:0-160409 GCF_039962155.1 Trichocoleus desertorum AS-A10
GGTGCTATCTTGGCTTTCAAACTATTCTCTTTTCTAGGTGCGGGGGCCGACTGATTCGGTGCGCTTCCGCGCCCCTTCTCCCTCGACCGCTTAGCCAATATAACGAAGTCCACTGGTAGCTGTCAAGGGGGGAGATAGAAGATTTTTTTGAAGGGCTGGAAATGCCCTTCCCTGAAAAGGCCTTAGCGATTTTCTTAGGCTTGAGAGCACGATCGCCTACCTTATCTAAACCAAAAAATTTTCACTCAAGCATTGAAAGGGAATTCAGTTCACTGAGCCCTAGCTTGGCCAAAAAGACAAAGGTCTAAAACTGGGCAGCGATCGCAAGCAGGATTTCGGTAGTAGCAGCAGCGCTGACCGTGTAGCATCAGAACTTCGTGATTATCGTAGACTTGCTGAGCGTTCCAATCGAGAGGAAGTTGAGCTTCTAGGAGAGCATGCGCTGGTCCCACGGCAGTATTAGTTGGGATCAAACCTAGTCGCACGGCTACTCGATGATGGTGACTATCTACGGGTAAGGCATGGCGACGCAACCGACTAAATAACAATACGGCTGCGCTGGTTTTAGGGCCTACCCCAGGTAGCGACTCTAGCCATGCCCTTGCTTGGGTGACTGGTAACTCTGCTAGAAAGTCTAGGGATAGCTCGCCATTATGACGCTCGCTGATTAAGCGCAGGATTTGCTGAATACGAGGGGCTTTTTGTTCTGGCCAAGTGCAAGGTGCGATCGCTGACTGAATCTCTTGAGTTGGAGCATCTCGCACGGCTGACCAATCCGGAAAGCGTGAGGTTAACTGTTTGAAGGCACGGGCTGAATCAGCGTTTCGAGTCCGGTGAGATAACAGCGCTGAAACCAACTCACTTAGGGGATCTAGATCGTGAAAGAACGGGATGGGACAACCGTACTCTGAGCACAGGCGATCGTGAATTAGCAGAACTTTTTGCTGTAGCTCTTTAGAGATGGCGGGCGATCGCAAAATTGTTAATTCTCCGACGTTACAACGCAGATCGGGAGCAATTTTTAACTGATGCAGCTTTGTGGCTAACAGCTCTGTCGGCGGTTTGCTAAGTAGAGCACAGGCTGGTGAGCCAACTAGTCCTAGAGTAACAACGAAGCTTCCAGCGCATTTGCATTTCAGCGCTCACAATAGGAAGTAGAGAGATCGTACCCGCAGCTTTTGGCCAAATGGGAGCCTTGTATCTATGGTTGTCCACATCTCCAGTCGAGCCGACGAAATTCAAGTTCAAGCATTAGAACAACTGACCCAAGCGATCGCCCAACAACTGTTGACAGCATCACGAGAGAGTCGCTCCTTTTTTGCCCAAATGCGCGACCAAATGCGCTGGGATGACAAGTTGCTAGCTTGGGCTATGAGTAATCCTGGGTTGCGGGTACAACTCTTTCGTTTCATTGACTGCTTGCCCTCCCTGCGTAGCAAAACTGAGATTGCTCGACATTTACAAGAGTACTTGGGTGATCCAACCGTAGAGTTGCCAGTGGCGCTTAAAGGCTTGCTCAACTTTGCCAGTCCAGACTCACTACCAGGGCAAGTCGCAGCCACAACCGTTTCAACTGCGGTAGAAACTCTGGCGCATAAATACATAGCCGGAGAAAGCGTCAAGCAAGTCCTAAAAACGATCGAACGACTGCGTAAAGACAAGATGGCTTTTACCGTTGACTTGCTCGGTGAAGCGGTGATCACAGAAGTAGAAGCACAATCCTATTTAGATCGCTATTTAGACTTGATTACCCAGTTAAGTAATGCTGCCAAAACCTGGCCGAGAGTAGAGGCAATTGACCAAGCCGAGGGAGAGGAACTTGATAAAGTTCAGGTTTCAGTCAAGCTGACCGCGTTTTATTCCCAATTTGATCCGTTGGATGCTCAAGGTAGCGAAGCCAAAGTGAGCGATCGCATCCGGACTCTTTTACGACGAGCGAAAGAGGTGGGAGCCGCTATTCATTTTGATATGGAGCAGTATGTCTATAAAGATTTGACCCTAGCGATTCTGAAGCAAATCTTGATGGAAGAGGAGTTTCGCAGTCGTACAGATATCGGGGTGACGCTGCAAGCTTATTTGCGAGATAGTGCACAAGATTTGCAAGATTTAGTTGCTTGGGCCAAGGAACGCAGGTATCCAGTCACAGTGCGCTTGGTCAAAGGTGCTTATTGGGATCAGGAGATCATTAAAGCCGCGCAAAAAGATTGGCCAGAACCTGTTTACAAGGACAAATCTTCTACAGATGCTAACTTTGAGAACTTGACGCGCATCCTGCTAGAAAACCACGAGTATCTTTATGCAGCGATCGGGAGCCACAACGTGCGATCGCAGGCTTATGCAATCGCGATCGCCCAAACTCTCAAGATTCCTCGGCGACGGATTGAATTGCAGGTGCTCTACGGCATGGCAGATAAATTTGCCAGAGCTCTGGTTGAGCAGGGATATCGAGTACGAGTTTATTGTCCTTATGGTGACTTGATTCCAGGGATGTCTTACCTGATTCGTCGTCTGCTGGAAAATACTGCTAACAGTTCCTTCCTGCGACAAAACCTTGAAGAGCGACCGAGTGCAGAACTTTTGGCACCTCCACAAGTGACAACTGCGGACCAAGCAGGCACTGCGTCACTTCCAGTTTCTACTCATCAAGCTCATTTTCAGAATGTCCCTGACACCGACTATGCTGATTTAGCTCAACGGCAACCTGCTTTGCAGGCGATTGCCACGGTGAAGCAGCAGTTAGGCAGAACCTACTGGCCCTTAATCAAGGGTGAGTATCAACAGACAGAAGCTCAGGTATATTCTGTTAATCCTTCTAACCCTACAGAAGTGATTGGCCGTATTGGCTTAATGAGCCAGGCTCAAGCAGATGAGGCGATCGCAGCAGCCAAAGCAGCATTCCCCGCTTGGCAACGTACTCCTGCTCAGCAACGAGCTAATATTCTTCGCAAAGCTGCCAATTTGCTCACTCAACGACGCGCTGAGCTAGCCGCTTGGATTGTGCTGGAAGTTGGCAAGCCCTTGCGGGAAGCAGATGGTGAAGTCTCGGAGGCGATCGATTTCTGCCGCTACTACGCCGATGAGATGGAGCGGTTGGAACCGGGGCATAGCTACGATTTAGCAGGTGAAACCAATCGCTACCACTACCGACCTAGAGGTATTGTCTTGGTCATTTCTCCTTGGAATTTCCCCTTAGCAATTCCAACCGGAATGGCTGTAGCAGCTTTAGTTGCAGGTAACTGCACTCTCCTCAAGCCTGCCGAGGTCTCCTCGGTGATTATTGCCAAGCTGACAGAGATTTTGGTAGAGGCGGGCATTCCTAAAGGCGTTTTTCAATACGTGCCAGCTAAAGGCTCAACGGTTGGCGCTTATATGGTGAAGCACCCCGATATCCACATGATTACGTTTACTGGATCTCAAGAGGTGGGTTGCCGCATTTATGCAGATGCTGCCATTTTGCAGCCAGGACAAAGACACCTCAAGCGGGTGGTCGCTGAGATGGGTGGCAAAAACGCCATCATTATTGATGAGAGCGCTGATTTAGACCAAGCGGTGCAAGGGGTTGTGCAATCGGCCTTTGGCTATAGCGGCCAAAAATGCTCTGCTTGCTCACGAGTCATTGTGGTGGAGCCAATCTACGAGGGGTTTTTGGCGCGGCTAGTAGAAGCAACGCGATCGCTGAATGTAGGTGATGCGGCTCATCCTAGTACTCAAGTCGGTCCTGTTATTGATGCCACGGCTCGCGATCGCATCAAGAGTTATATCGAGCAAGGCAAATCTGAAGCCCAAGTTGCTTTGGAAATGCCAACTCCAGACACAGGGTATTTTGTCGGGCCTGTTGTTTTTAGTGAAGTAGCTCCCACTGCCGCGATCGCTCAAGAAGAAATTTTTGGCCCTGTGCTATCTGTGATTCGGGCTAAGGATTTTGCGGAAGCTGTGGCGATCGCGAATGGCACGCAATTTGCCCTCACAGGCGGTCTTTACTCCCGCACTCCTTCTCACATTCAGCAAGCTCAGGCTGAGTTTGAGGTGGGCAATTTGTACATTAATCGAGGCATTACAGGTGCAATCGTGGCTCGGCAACCCTTTGGCGGCTTTAAGCTCTCTGGAGTGGGCTCTAAGGCAGGCGGCCCTGATTATCTACTGCAATTCTTAGAACCCTATGCAATTACGGAAAACATCCAACGTCAAGGGTTTGCGCCACTTGAAGGAGTAGATTAAGCCATCATCCGAAGCTTTGGCTAATCACTGATGGAAAACCTGAAGCTGACAATTGTGACCTACACCGAAGCACAGGTGTCGATTCAAGCGATTCGATACTTGGTTTTTCAAGTTGAACAAAAAGTTGATCCAGCACTTGATTTTGATGGATTAGATCCAAAGAGCCAGCATATTTTGGCTTCCATAGATGGGCAGCCTATCGGCACTACCAGACTACGGTATTTAGATGAGCAAACTGTCAAAATAGAACGGCTAGCAGTTTTACCGGAATTCCGGGGACAAAAGACTGGCCGCAGAATTATGGAGGCTGCACTGGAATTTCTCACCCAATCTAAAGTTAAAACAGTACAATTGCATGCTCAGTTTTATGTCAAAGATCTGTATCAAAAGCTGGGTTTCACTCAGGTTGGAGATGTATTTGAAGAAGCAGGAATTCTGCACGTCAAGATGAAAAAGAAGTTGCATGACTAGTAAGTGATAGATCTGGTAGACAGAGGGTGAACTGGCTACCGCAACCTAAGGTAGAAGTGACTGTGACATCGCCACCGTGAAGACGGGCGAGTTTACGGGTTAGAGCCAGACCTAAACCTGTTCCTTCGTATTGTCGGTTCAGCTCACCATCTACTTGAGAAAAGAGTTGAAACAACAAAGGAATTTCTGCCTCGTCAATACCAATGCCTGTATCAGCAATAGTAAATATAAAATCATCTGTTTGCTTACAGACGGACAGTGAGACTTGGCCTACAGACGTAAACTTAACAGCGTTAGATAACAGGTTCAACAGCATTTGCTTTAAGCGCCGTTCATCGGCAACGCAGGTCTTAGCTTGACTGTCAATTGTGCTAACTAGCTGTAGCCCTTTCGCTAACGCTTGCTCTTTAACTGTGCCTAGACAATACTGGCAAAGTTCAGGTATTGAAATAGGGGCTAGGCTTAACTCTTCATAACCTGCCTCAATCCTAGAGCAATCTAAGATGTCATTAATCAGAGATAAGAGATGTTCACCACTGCTATGAATGCAAGATATATATTCTTGCTGTTTGTCATTTAAGGAACCAAAAATTTGTTTTTGTAGCAGTTGAGATAATCCTAGAATTGCATTTAGAGGGGTACGAAGCTCATGACTCATCGTGCTTAAAAATTCAGTCTTGGCTTGATTAACTGCTTCAGAAATTTGTTTCTCTACTTCTAATTCTTGAGTTTTAGAGTAAACTAAGTTTTTAGTTTTGCAAAGCGCGATCGCAGCTTGTTCAGCAATTTTCTCTAGAAGCGAAATCTCATCTGTGGTGAATTGGCGGTAATCACTTGTAGTGTGCAAACCAATACCACCAAACAAGGCATCCTGAATAAAAATAGGAGCACTGAGTACAGAAATGTGATACTGCTGAACCCGCTGTATAGTGACGTTTCTTGCTGCGTAATCAGGGGCATGAAAAACACGTCGATGATAAAATTCGGAATCTGGATCTAGCAGATCAGGCCATACAGATACAGGTGCTTGAAAGCTCAACATTGACCCAATCTCAGGGTTCACTCGCCACTCATTTAATACTTGAATAAAACTAGCCTGAAACTGAAAGATAATCACTCGATCGACCGCAAAATACCGACCGAGACACTGAGTAATTTCATCTAAGATTTGCTCAGAATCAAGGGTTGAATTAATGGCTCGGTTGATCTGATTCAGCAGTTGTTCGCGTTGTGCTTGCTGTTGCAGTTGATTGAACAATTCAGCCTGTCGCACTGCAATTGATACTAGAGTCGCTACTTGCTCTAGAAACTCTACTTCATCAGGTTGCCAAAAATGCGCTTCGGAACACTGTTGGGCTACCAACAATCCCCACGATTGCTCCTGATTTGGTTCATCAGTTTGAGTAGTAGATGATTGTTCAGTACTGGTAGTATCTACTTCTACTGGTTCATTGGCAAAGGCAGCATCAGCCTGAAAAATTGGCACTACTAGCTTTGCTTTAACTTGCAACTGGTTCATCAATTGCAAAAACTCAACTGCATAATTGCTCTCAGCAGTATCATTAATAATCTGGTTTTGATTCAGTTCTGTATTTAAATTTGAGCTTGATTGCCAAACCGAATGACTTTTTCTTGCTGGGTACAACGACCATTCAGGAGATACTGACTCAGCCACTAAAGTTCCATTCTGATTCGAATCAAAGCGGTAGATTAAAAGACGATCAGTTTGCAAGAATTGGCGAATTTCTACAACGGTTGTCGCCAAAATTTGATCTAAACTCAGCGATCGCCGAATTCGCAACGCTATATTACGCAGTAAACAATCGCGCTCTGTCTGCTGCCATTCAGCTTGTTTGCGCTCGCTCATAATTCAATCGAAAGTTAGTAAAATCAAACTTTTGGGTGAAACCATGTTGCAACATTAAGTCCTGAGCAACTTTCTAGCAATCCCTTAAACTAGTGAAAACATCCTCATCCTACTTCTCGAAACTAGCAGCCTTTTTACAATTTTGGCGTTATTTAAGGATCAAAACTCACCGCGTTTCGGCATGAACTATTTAGAGTTATGGTTGATAACAGCGTTTAGAGTCAATCCTGATGGCTGATATGGAACTAAGAATTGTCTCTCTGATCCCGAGTGCCACAGAAATTTTGGCTCAGCTAGGTTTGACGCATCAGATTGTGGGGCGATCGCATGAGTGTGACTACCCGGCAGAAATTCGAACTCGCCCAGTTTGCACAGAACCTAAATTTAACCCAGTGGGTACGAGTGCAGAAATTCACGATCGCGTGACTGACTTGCTCCAATCCGCACTCAGTGTTTATCGAGTCAAAACTGAGGTTCTAGAGCAGTTAAAGCCGACTCATATTTTGACCCAAGCTCAATGCGAAGTCTGCGCTGTCAATTTAGCCGACGTTGAGCAAGCTGTGGCTACGCTGACCCAGACTCAACCACAAATTATTTCGCTACAACCGAATACGTTAAAGGATATTTGGGACGATATCCGACGAGTGGCGATCGCCTTGGGGATTGAGAGCCAATCTAGCCTGACTCAACTACAAGCCAGAGTAGAGGCTTGTGCTACCAAAACACAAGCTCTCAGCGATCGCCCCACGGTTGCTTGTATCGAATGGGCCGAACCGTTGATGGCCGCAGGCAATTGGATACCTGAGTTGGTTGAGTTAGCTGGAGGTCAGTCCCTATTTGGTGTTGTGGGTCAGCACTCGCCTTGGTTGCAATGGGATGCCTTAGTAGCTGCCGACCCTGAGGTGATAATTTTGATGCCTTGCGGTTATGACTTGGAACGCACTCATCAAGATGCGATCGCCTTAGCTAAACATCCAGAGTGGCCGACGTTACGAGCAGTGCAAGCAGGCAATGTTTACATTACAGATGGCAATCAATATTTCAACCGTCCTGGGCCTCGATTAGTAGATTCCCTAGAAATCCTGGCGGAGATTTTGCATCCCCATCTATTTAACTTTGGCTATGAGGGCACAGGATGGCAGCGTCTACCTGCTCAAGTTAAGGTCAACTAGGAAGTTGGGCCAGGAAGAGGCAATGCAAGCGATCGCTCTTTTACCAAATAGAATCAAGACTGAGTACAAACCCAGGCAATATCCCTTCTCCTGAAAGCTTTAAAGGTGATTCTAGAATCTCCACATCGCGATCGGGGCGGTAAATTTCCACTTGCTGAGATTTGCGATCGATCAACCAACCCAACTGCACTCCATTCTCACAATATTCCTGCATTTTTTCTTGTACTGTGGTCAAGCGATCGCTGGGCGATACCAACTCAATCACAAAATCTGGACAGAGAGGAATAAACCCTGCTTTTTGCTCAGGAGTCAGAGCATTCCATCGCGCTTGCTGCACCCAAGCCACATCAGGAGAGCGATTGGCACCGTTCGGTAACTTGAAACCAGTGGAAGAATCAAAAGCCACTCCTAATTTTGTTTGTCGATTCCAAATCCCTAGCTCAACCGCAATTTCAAAGTTGCTTCTTCCCGTATCTCCTCCCGTAGGTGCCATGATGATCAATTCCCCAACCGCAGAGCGTTCAAATTTCAAATCACGGTTTTTCTGGCAGAGCTGATAAAACTGCTCGTCCGTCAGGTCAATTACCGAACTGAAGTCAACCGTAAAGCTAGTCATGGCACGATCGCTGAGGAGAAACGACCTACATAACCCAAGAGTAACGCGGTAGCGTGTGCTAGGCGCAGCTGTAACGCACGAATCACCAGAAATAGCGAATTAATTGAGAGACGGTGCATGATGCTATCGCTCACAGCACCCTACGAAAAAAGGGAGACTATTTGCAAGCCTCCCCCGTCCTGATTAACTCATTCAGTTTTACTAGTTATTTGATGCACTTAAAGACTCAACAGCTTGCTAGCTATTCAACTCCTTCAATGCGGTCTTCCACTTCTTGATACAGTTCGCGGAGCATATCGAGGTTTTCTTCGCTGGTTTCCCAGTAGCCGCGACCGTTAACTTCCAGCAGTGTGGAAACCATCTTGCGGAACGAATGGGGGTTGAGATTCAACAACCGCTTCCGCATCTCTTCATCCTGGATGAACGTGGCGTTGGTATCTTCGTAGATCCAGTTGTCCACTGCACCAGCGGTCGCCGACCAACCCATCGTGTTTACCAAACGCTTGGAGAGTTCCCGCACGCCTTCGTAACCGTGGCTGAGCATCCCTTCGTACCACTTGGGGTTCAGCATCTTAGTGCGAGCATCCAAACGCACGGTTTCTGAGAGAGTCCGCACTTGAGCGTTAGCAGTGGTGGTATCTGCAATAAAGGAAGCAGGTGCTGTGCCATCGCCCCGGAGCCGCGCCACAACTTTGGTGGGGTCGGAGTCAAAGTAGTGGGACACATCTGTGAGAGAGATCTCAGAGGAGTCCAGGTTTTGGAAGGTGACATCCACCGTTTTTAAGGCTGACTCAAACAAACTGCGATCTTGCTCCATCATCCCCGGATTATCGGAGTTGAAGGCGAACGACTTGCGGGCCAAGTACATGTCTTGGAGTTCAGATTCAGCTTCCCAAGTGCTGTTTTCTACAGCCAAGTTGACGTTGGCTGCGTAAGAGCCAGAAGCATTCGAGAACACGCGAGTCGCTGCTTGACGCAGGTTGATGCCCATGTCTTCGGCTTGCTTCATGGCGTGCTTGCGAACAAAGTTCATCTCTAGAGGTTCATCCGCTTCAGCAGCCATCTTGATGGCGCGATCGAGCAGGTTCATTTGGTTGATGAACAAGTCACGGAACACCCCAGAACAATTCACGACCACATCCACGCGAGGACGACCGAGTTCTTCTAGCGGGATCATCTCCAGCTTATTAACCCGTCCCAGAGCATCAGCGACAGGCCGTACCCCCACCAACAGCATGACCTGCGCCAAGGATTCGCCGTAAGTCTTGATGTTATCTGTTCCCCAGAGCACAAAGGATACAGTTTCGGGCCACTGTCCGCCGTTTTCTGCTCGTTGCCGATCCAACAGGCGATCGACCACAATTTGAGCGGCTTGTACTGCTGCTGTTGTGGGAATGGATTGGGGATCAAGGGCGTGAATGTTCTTGCCTGTGGGTAGTACATCCGGGTTACGAATGGGATCACCACCGGGGCCAGGAAGGACATATTCACCTTCGAGGGCTTTGAGCAAGGCACCGAGTTCGTTATCTGCCACGATTTGCTTGAGGCAGAACTCTAGGTACTCGAACAGGGGCTTGATGTCGTCCCCGTTGACTTTGGGATAGCCTGCTTGCTGCAACGCTTCAATCCAAGGTTCTTTACGGCCCATGTTGAAGAAGTTGAGCACCGAAACTTTAGAGACTCGGCCATCAGCATCGGTTTGCTCTTTCACCAAGGCAGCGACAGCCGCTCGACAAGCCAGGGTGATGTCTTGGAGTAGTTGCACATCTTCGAGCAGACCGCGATCGCTGTTCTTATAGATGTCGTCAATGTCGCGACCAATGCTCTCAGCAATGATCCGCAGCAAGCTCTTGACTTCCTCCTCCGGGCGATCGAGTCCGGCGATATTGACCAAAGTGGCGATCGCTTCTTCCGCAGTGGGTGGCTTACCAATCACATGCAGGCCACAGGGCAGCAAGCGCGATTCGATCTCCATCAACTTGCGGTAGACCATGCCCACAATGTTATCCCGCTCCTCTGCCGTCATATCTTTGGCATCTTGATCGGGCAGGGCAATATCTTTGTCCAAGTTGACGATCCGGCACTTGTCCATAATCGTGTTGACGATGGGGACGCCGCGACCGCTATCCTTCAGGGTTTGGTAAGAAGCAATTAATTCGCTTAGCTCTTTTAGCCCTTTGTAGAGGCCCGCATTTTCGGCAGGAGGGGTGAGGTAAGAGATCGTTTCGGCATAAGAGCGGCGCTTGGCGATCGTGGCTTCCGAAGGGTTGTTAGCCGCGTAGTAGTAGAGGTTAGGGATGGTGCCGATCAAGTTGTCAGGGTAGCACTCACCCGACATACCCATTTGCTTACCAGGCATAAACTCCAGAGAGCCGTGGGTACCGAAGTGCAGCACTGCATCGGCCTTCCAGATCTGCTCTAGGTAGGTGTAGTAAGCAGCAAAGCCGTGGTGAGGACTAGCAGAGCGGGAGAACAGCAACCGCATCGGGTCACCTTCGTAGCCAAAGGTTGGTTGTACCCCAATAAAGACATTGCCAAAATGCTTGCCGTAGACCAGCAGGTTTTGACCATCGGTGTTGAGGTGTCCGGGTGCAGGTCCCCAAGACTCATGCAAACGCTCGTGGTAAGGAGTTAGCTCCTCGTACTCAGGAACCGACATCTTGTAGGCGATGTTGAGTTCAGGACTGTTGTACTGAGCTTGAGCATCATGAATCACCTCTAGCATCAACGCTTCTGGGGACTCAGGTAATTCTGGTACGTCGTAACCGTTCTGCTTCATGGCTTCCAGCACTTTGTAGATGGAGCCAAAGACATCTAGGTAAGCAGCAGTGCCGACGTTACCTTTGTCCGGTGGGAAGCTGAAAACGGTGATCGCTAGTTTCTTGTCTACTTTGGGTTTGCGGCGGAGGCTGGCCCACTTCATCGCCCGCTGAGCCACTGCTTCAATTCGGTCTTGCAGGGCGATCGCCTTACCTGTCGCACCATCGCGACCCGAGAGAATAATTGGCTCGATCGCGCCATCCAGCTCTGGGATGGCAATTTGTAGCGCCACTTGAATTGGGTGCAGACCGAGGTCGCTGTCTTGCCATTCTTCGGTGGTTTGGAACACTAACGGTAGCGCCACCATGTAGGGACGGTTCAAGCGCTTCAAAGACTCGATCGCTTTGGGATGATCTTGCCGTGCGGGGCCGCCGACTAGCGCAAATCCAGTTAAAGAAACGACAGTATCAACGATCGTGGATTTGGCGATCGGGTCTTGAAAGTAAGCATCGATGGGCTTAGAGAAATCCAGACCACCTGCAAACACAGGGATTACCCGTGCGCCCATGCACTCCAGTTCTTGCACCATCGCCACATAGTGAGCATCGTCGCCTGTCACTAGGTGTGTCCGTTGCAGCACCAAACCTACACAAGGAGCCAACGGATCTTTGAGGTCGGCAGAAATGTCGGTGCGGCTGTTGTACCAGTTGAAGTATTCTTTGACATCCTCGTACATGGCAGGGGCGAGCGGATGCCAGATGCCCATATCCGGGTAGGTGACAGGATCGCGGTATTGCAAGGGCGCGAAGCTCTGCTGACCTACTCTCTTAGCGACGTATTTATCGCTCAGCATCAGCAGGAAGTTTTCTAGGTTTTCCTGAGAGCCGCCGAGCCAGTATTGGAAGCTAAGCATGAAGTTGCGGGCATCCTGTGCCTTGTCCATTGGCAGGTACTTCAGCACCTTGGGCAGGGTTTGCAGCAGCTTCAGCATGCCGTCTTGGAAACCAGAGCCAGCTTTTTCTTTGCGCTTCCGCATGAACTGGGCGATCGCACTCTTTGACTGGCCCAACTGCGCCATTGAGAAGGTGCCCATTTTGTTCAGACGCATGACTTCTGGCATGGAAGGGAAGACCACGGCCACATCTAGGCGATCGCGGTGCGGTTCTACTGCCGCAACCACTTTTTCTGCCAACTCTTCAATAAAAATCAGTGACGCAATGAAAATATTGGCGTTGGCGACATCTTGCTCAAGCGCCTCAAGATTCTCAGGGCTGCGGAGTTCTTCCAACAAATAGCCGCTGATCTCGATTGCCACATTGGGATTGTTCTGGTTAATAGAGCGAACCGCTGCCGAGAGAGAACTCTGGTACTGCGGCTCTAGCACGACATAGACCACCTTAATCAGAGAGCGTCCTTGGATGTTGTCAGGCGCAATGTGTCGAACGGTGGGCTTGACGTGGGTGAACATGCGGTTGGGCTCCTTGTTATACGTGTTCTCTTATTGGCATCACTAGGGATCGGCTGGGGAAGGATATAACTCCAGCTTTCTACCCATTCGCCTTTCAGCCACTCACAGGACAACTTGGGCTTGTTTCACCAAAGGTGCCTCATCTTAGACATGCCTTGCCAAAACCAGCGCTAGGTATAGAGGCGAAGTTTTGCACGGTGAGACAAATTAGTGACCCATGAGTGTTTTTACCAGAAAATCCTTACCAAGTGAGCAGTTTGACGACTAACTGACACAATTTGATAAAAAAACTGAGAACTTTCTTTACATTTATTTACAATAGGTAAGTGCAAGCACTCACGTATTTTTAATATTTCTTAATTTTTATCCTATAAAATTTTATTGAGGGATCGCACCAAAGTAGCAAAACCCCTACAGGAGCGGAATGCGTTGCTCAAGTTGCCTAGATTAGCAATAATTGTTTCTCGAAATAAATAATAGCTTCGTGATTTTTTAATTGTTGAATTTGCTTGAATGATTTATTTTTAGCAGGGCTTTAAGTAATTAATACATTAGAAGATCCTCATTTAATTCATTAATTATGTGGCTCTTAAAGCTCTTGATTTCTATGTTGATTAACCGGATGCAGGAAGGAAAACACTGATTTGCATGGTTTGACTAAAATTTAGTCGAACTACCACTTATTTAACTAGTTATTTAGTTTACGACAGTGCTAGGAACCTTTACGGGCTTGCTTTAGCAGCTCCATCGTCTCAGTCTGCTTTTCCTCCGCTGCCCAAACAAAAGCAGTCCAATTATGGTTATCTCTAGCATTAATATCAGCACCACTGGCCAACAAAGTTTTCACAACTTCCGGATGGCCTTTAGCAGCAGCGCTCATTAACGCTGTCAAACCAAAACTGGTTTTAGCGTTGACTTCTGCACCTTTATTGAGCAGCAATTGAACAATCAAGAGGTGCCCAGCCGCAGCCGCACCCATTAAGGCAGACCAGCCATCTCGGTCTAGAGCGTTGACTGCTGCGCCTTGGTTCAGCAGAGCGGCAACGACATCCGCATGCCCTGCTTCTGCCGCTGCGATTAAAGCTGTTGAGCCTTCCTCATCCTGAGCATTCACGTCTGCTTTTTGAGCCAGTAAGGTTTCTACTTGGGCAATGTCTCCCCGTTTAGATCCAGTGATTAGGTCTGTCATGGCTTACGATCCCTATCTAGACATGCACAAAGAAGTACAAACGGAATGGATTAAATTGAAATTGACTTGAAGCTAAGCGATCGCACCCACACCCGTAGGTGGATCAAATAGAGTCATCAAAGTCGCTCTAGGAAAAATTTATCCTAAGAGGAGGGACTTTGACGCAAGCTAACCAAGCACTAAAAGCAGGAGAAGCAAATTAGTGTCTGCTGTTGATATTTTGATTCTCTCCAATGGCCCCGGAGAGTTAGCCACCTGGGTGAAACCTGTGGTTAGGGCATTGAGAGCGCAACTAGGAGACGAGCGTGCCCAAGTGCGGATTTCGGTTGTTTTATCTCCTTGCCCCAATGCTAGCGGTCAAGAAGCGGCGATCGCGCAGAGCTATCCAGAAGTTGACCGAGTCCAGGCAGCTGAGCATTTCGCTGCGTTTTTGCTGTCTGGTAAAACTGTAGACGCTTGGGACTGGCGTAATCGCGGGGTAGTGCTGTTTCTGGGTGGCGACCAGTTCTTTCCCGTAGTAATCGGTAAGCGGCTGGGGTACCGAACTGTAGTCTACGCCGAGTGGGATGCTCGTTGGCTGCGCTGGATCGATCGCTTTGGAGTTATGAAACCGGAAATTGCTGCTCAAGCTCCCCCCGCTCAAGCCCATAAATTTACCGTCGTGGGTGACTTAATGGCAGAGGCAGGCACCTTCGAGCGACCCAAGAGCCATCTAACAGATGCAAGCACAGGGAAAAGCACAGAACTGATCGGCTTGTTGCCAGGGTCGAAACCAGCCAAGTTAGCTCAAGGCGTCCCGTTAACCTTGGCGATCGCGGAGCGCATTCACGCGATTCGGCCCCAAACTCGCTTCGTCATTCCCGTGGCACCTACCCTCAGTCTGCAAACCCTAGCTCGCTTTGCTGATCCTGAGCAAAATCCAATTTCACAATTATTTGGTGGTGTAGGGGCGCACTTAGTGGTGCCAGAAGCAGGTCAACAACCTTATTTGAAAACCGCAGCAGGAGTTCAAGTAGAACTGCGGACTGATTTCCCTGCCTACGACCTACTCTCCCAATGCCAGCTTTGCCTGACTACAGTCGGCGCAAACACTGCCGAGTTAGGATCTCTCGCTGTTCCCATGATTGTGCTAATTCCCATGCAGCAAGCGGATGCTATGCGGGCTTGGGGCGGCATCCCTGGCCTACTAGTTAACTTGCCTGGGGTTGGCAGCAGTTTCGCCAAACTGATCAATTGGTGGTTTCTTAGCAAACCTCGGCTGCTAGCTTGGCCTAACATCTGGGCACAGGAGCAAATCGTGCCAGAAAAAGTGGGCATCGTGCAGCCACAAGAAATTGCAGACTTAGCCTTAGACTGGCTAGAGCATCCTGAGCAACTGCAACAAATCCGCGATCGCCTCCGCAACGTTCGAGGCCAACCCGGAGCTGCCACAAAACTCAGTCAAATCGTCGCTGAGGAACTAGGCTTCAACTCGTCTCCTAACTCCTAACTCCTCTCCCCTCACTCCTAACTCCTCTCCCTTCACTCCTAACTCCTCACCTCTCTCACTTCCCCGCTGCCTGCCCATCTCGGCGGCCTAGCTCGTAAACAGCACAGCCTATACAAGTCAAAATTCCTAAACTGATAGCCCAGCTTTTACCTAGACTAATTTCCACTCCGTAGTTGCACAGCGCTCCTGCCCCTAGAAACGGCACAATGCTAAAGACCGATGCATAGAAAGCATTTTGGGCTTCCCGGGCTTTGCGAGTCCGCTCAAACTCTGCTTCTGACGTGTAGAGCGATCGCTCGGCGAAGTTAAACCAGCGATTGATTTGCTCTGTTACCCATTGGCCCACGGATGAGAATCCTAAATATAAGCCTAGGGACCACAAACTCGCCCCTGCGATCGCCGTAGTATCGAGTACTAGCGGTATGGGAAAAATATTAATCTGCATGGCTATGGCAGCAGTTTGTGAAATTTAATGGACTGTAAAAAGTTGTAACAGATATAAGAACGAAATTACACTGATTCAGCGGCTCTGTGACGAATTGACATAAACACCTGATAGATTTGCCAGCAGCCTAGGGTAATATACTCCGGAAGCGCTAGTGGCATTGATGGCCATTCGTGCTTCTGGCTACAAAATGGTTCTGAGCTAGCAACTCCTGATCTAGGATGATCTGGCAGCGATCGCTTGAGGAACTTAAACGGGTGTATCGACGTACATAATCTGAGTGCTTGAGCTACAGCAGACTCAATCCTGCCCCCCTGATTGAGACCTTAGAAATATTTCGTCATCCGTAAAGGACGCTGTATGGAGAAACGCAATTGTAAGTCCGCTGAGCAGTTGAGGAGTAAGCAGCAAGCATCCACATCGCTCCTAAAACCCAAAACTATGATTCGAATTGGACAAGCCCTACTGATTGCAGGTTTGGGTTTAGCAGGCTTCGTTGCCTCTGACTGGCCCCAAAAAACAGCTAGAGCACAAGAAGTTGCAACCAACCAAGTAGCGACAGGAAGCACTTGGCAAGGCGCCTCTTTCCCAGTTGAAAATTTCCAAGCTTATACCTCTGCCTTTGGCTATCGCCAATCTCCCAGCGGTTATAGCCAGGAATTTCACCACGGCCTAGATTTGGCTGCCCCCGAAGGTAGCTACATTCGGAGTTGGTGGAACGGTACCGTGGTGGAAGTGTCTGATGACAGCGCTTGCGGTACTTCAGTGGTCGTTCAGTCGGGCGAGTGGGAGCACATTTATTGCCATATGCAAGGTCATGTAGAAACGGCTAATGGAGGTCGTTACCTAGTCGATCGCGAAGGTGGCATTCAGATGCGCGAAGGCCAACAGCTAGTTGCCGGAACCCGCATCGGTCGAGTAGGTATGACAGGCCGTACCACTGGCCCCCATCTCCACTGGGGGATGAAGTATTCTGGGCAGTGGGTTGATCCAGCTTTAGTGTTACGAGCCATGTATGCTCAGCAAAGAGCTGGTCACTCAGTTTCTAGCCGCCCCAACTAAAGGTTCTGAATTAAGGCAGACAAAACTAAAGAGAGAACAGCCTTAAAATCTGTTCTCTCTTTTTTATGGCTCAATTTTGGGGCGAAAACAGGTGGTAGCCCGTTTGCACGAGCAAGATGCCCGCGTAACAAGTATTACCAGCTAGATGCTGCTGACTTCGCTAGGAGCCGCTGGCTGATGCTTGCTAGGCACTTGGGTGTATTCAGCCACAATCTGGCGGAATTGATCGCCTTCAACCGTTTCTTGGTCTAGTAACGTATCCACCAGCCGATCCATCAAAGCCCGATTTTCCCTCAGCAAGGTACGGGCTCTCTCATGGCACTGGAAGACAATTGCTCGGACTTGGTGATCGATTTTAGTAGCGACTTCCTCAGAGTATTCAGTCGAGCGATTCATCAGATCTCGCCCCAGGAACACTTCGCTGCTTTGGCTTTCGAGCGCAAATGGCCCTAAGTCAGACATACCGTAGCGAGTCACCATTTCTCGAGCGTAGTCAGCCACAGCTCGGATATCTCCCGAAGCGCCTTTTGTCACCTCGTGATAGCCAAACACTTCTTCTTCCGCTGCACGGCCACCCAAGAAAACGGTGATCCGATCGAGCAACCAAGCGCGGCTGTACAAGCCATCATCAATGGTCTCTTCATTGGGTAGAGGTTTGGCAAATCCACCAATCCCACCAGAGCGAGGGATAATCGTCACTTTGTCTAGGGGATCGGTTTTTTCTAGCAGCGTCATCAGGAGGGCATGACCCACCTCGTGATAGGCAATCAGGCGCTTCTTCTTGCTGTCAAGTAACGGGGTGAGAGTTAAGCCAATGGTGACGCGATCGATCGCATCATCCACTTCTAGAGGTGTAACTGCATCTTTGCGCCGTCGGGCGGTCAAGATAGCAGCTTCATTGAGCAGGTTGGCTAGATCAGCTCCTGAAAAACCAGGGGTTCTTTGGGCGATCGCATCCAAAGAGATGTCTGGTGCTAGCTTCTTATTGCGAGCATGAACTTCTAGAATCCCCAAGCGGCCTTTGTAGCTAGGCAGGTCCACTGTAATTTGGCGATCGAAGCGACCGGGACGCAATAGCGCAGAATCCAAGACATCAGGACGGTTGGTTGCCGCAATGATGATGATGCCATTGTTGCCTTCGAAGCCATCCATCTCGGTGAGTAACTGGTTGAGGGTTTGCTCCCGCTCATCATTCCCACCACCAATGCCTGCCCCTCGTTGACGACCCACCGCATCAATCTCATCAATGAAGATAATGCAAGGCGCGCTTTCTTTCGCTTTTTTGAACAGGTCACGGACGCGAGAAGCACCAACACCCACGAACATCTCGACGAACTCAGAACCAGAGATGCTGAAGAAGGGTACACCCGCTTCTCCCGCGATCGCCTTAGCCAACAGAGTTTTACCCGTGCCTGGAGGACCCACTAGCAACACTCCTTTAGGAATGCGCGCTCCAATAGCGGTAAAGCGTTCTGGCTTCTTGAGGAAAGTCACAACTTCTTGCAGTTCTTCTTTAGCTTCCTCAATCCCAGCGACATCATCGAACATGACGCCTGTTTTGGCTTCCATTTGAAACCGAGCCCGCGACTTGCCAAAGTTCATCGCCTGACCTGGGGCGTTAGTCGAGCGCCGCAGAATAATCAACAAACCCGCAATCAAGAGAAAAATCAACAGCAGATTTGCCAGCAAGCCAACGGCTGTACTGTTATCAGGAGATGGTTGAACTTCAAAATCTACATCATTGGCCCGGATGCGCTCAATCAACTCAGGATTCTGCTCCAGCAGAGGTACTTCCTGCATCGCGTCCGTCTTTTTCTCTCCTGCCAACCGGACTCTAGCAACGTTTTGGGTTGGGTCGACCTCAACCCGTGATACTTGACCTGCATCAATTTTCCGCAAGAGCTCACCATAAGTGAGGGAGTTGCGGCCTGCTTGAGCTAGCCCTGGGGTCGTTAACAACGCAGTTTGGAGTAAAAACCAACTGGCTGTAATTGCCCCAGTAACGGCAGAACTCCTCATCAAGCGATTATTTGTCAGTGCCTTGCGGAAACTTTTCATACTGGATTGCCTTTTGCCTCCCGCCTGAACCTAACTCCTCTGAGTAGCTGCAAAACTCAGCTTGACAGTAGAAGCTAGGAAATCTCTTATCTAGTTTAACTTTCCTAATCCTGGACTTCAGGACTTTGAGTAACAACTCTGTTGATTCAGGTCTTGATCTAGTTGATAGCTATCTACCGCAACCATCCTCAAGAAAGTTGATCTCTAATTTTCCCTAAGGAAAACATATAAATTTGACAAAATGTAACTTTCTTAGTTAAGCTAATTGTAGTCGTAATGACTCCGTTTTCAATAAGACATTTTTAGGTTATTTTTCGAGCCAATTCTCAGCTCACCAAATCTGTGCGTTTCATTCAGACTTGGTTTCCGGCTGAAGCTTCAGCAGTTATTTCAAGCTTGCACGGAATTTCTTTAGAAGGGCTAGACCTATGGTTAGATTTGTTGGTATTGGTGGTAGTCTACGCGCTGACGCTCATAGCTACCAAGCATTGCATGTAGCAGCAGAGCGATTGCGATCGCTCGGTGCCGAAGTGGAAGTCATTGACCTCCGCACCTTGAACCTGCCTTTTTGCCGTGGGGGACAAGACGAGTATTTGGACTACCCAGACGTAGCTCGGTTGCGCCAAGCCGTTAAGCAAGCAGACGGCCTGATCTTATCCACACCGGAGTATCACGGCAGCCTCAGTGGTGTGCTCAAAAATGCTTTGGACTTGCTGAGCTTTGAGCAGTTATCTGACAAAGTGACTGGATTGATTAGTGTGCTCGGCGGCCAGTCTAACAGCAACGCCCTAAATGACTTGCGCGTCATCATGCGTTGGGTCCACGCTTGGGTAATTCCAGAACAAGTTGCGATCGGGCAAGCCTGGAGCGCCTTTGACCCAAACGGTCAGCTACGAGACGAAAAACTATCTGAACGTTTCGACCAATTCGCTCGCAGCTTAGTCGAGAACACTTGTAAGCTGCGCGGCGTCTCTGTGGCTTCTGCTCAGGACGTGCTCGTAGCTCAAGCAGGTGTTTTAACTACTGGCAGCACTAATACTGACAGCACTAAATAATGGCAACAAAGAAGGTACCGCAACTAGCACCCGTTCTTAAAAGTTGCCTCATTAACTTTGGCAAATCTTCCCAACTAAAATCACAATCACAGCAAAAAGGGGGTTACTAACCCCCTTTCTTGTTTATCAATAGACTTTTTGGCAGCGATCGCTAGAGATCTTGCCGCACTTGTTTTCTAGTGATGGTGTCCGTGATCGTGATGATGCTCGTTGCCATGAGAGTGATCGTGATGGCCATGATGATGGTGATCATGGGTATGTTGCGCCTGAGCCTTAGCTAGACTTGGGTTTACCACCAGGGCCTGCTCTGCCAACAACGCTTCGATTTGGGGATTAGCCCAATCTGCTGCCATCTGCAAAAACTCAGGCTGGGCATTGACACATTCCATCTGCACGTAGGTCACGTCAGGTCGGCGGCGACGGAGACCGTGAATAATGTGGTCTACGTCCAAAAGAGTTTCATGGTTTTCAGTCGCAAAGCCAATCGGCATAAAGACTAAAGCGGTTGCCCCCAAATCCATCAAGTTTTTGGCAGCTAGTTCGGCATTAGGCTGCGTCCACTCAATCAAAGGAGTTTGATGATTTAACCATCCCGGAGAAATGAGGGGGTAACGATAAATCAACTTCTCACGAACCCGGTTGTAAAGTGCTTCGCTTTCTTCAATCCCAGAGGTGAAGCCCTTGGCTTTGTGCGGACAGCCGTGGTTCATCAAAATGATGCCCGTTTGGGAGGGGAGATGAGCTACAGCCAAATCCGTTTTGATTTTGTCCTCGACCAAATTAGCCAGCAGATCAATATATTCCGGTTCGCTGTAGAAGGAGGGAATATAGCGCTGACCCTTGACCCAATGCTCGGTGCCATCTACTAACTTGGTGAGAGCGTTATTCACTTGCTCCACAGCAATGCCGCTGGTAAAGATGGAATCAACGACGAGCAGTGGGTAAATCAGAATTTTGTCAAAACCTTGGGTTTTAATCTCGGCTAACACCTGTTCTGGCAGAAATGGCGCACAGAAGTTAAAGGCTTTGAAAACTTGGACGCGATCGCCCCATCTGGCTTGTAAGTTTTTTTCAATTCCAGCTCGTTGCTGCTCAAAAATGGCATTGTGCGGCGAAATAAAGTTGTCGTGCTGGTGTCCCCACTCGTGCAGATCAAAAACTGCAAGCAGTTTGGCTAGGGGAGGATAGATCCAAGTGGGAACTGGGGCGAACTTAGCGGTGAGTAAGTTAAGAGCTTGCTCGTTGTAGTTCGCAAAATCTTCGTAGCTTTCGACTTCGCCATAACCCATCAACAAGACAGCAACTCGATCTTGCGGGACAGATGAAGTTGGAGTTTGCTGTTGCTGTTTTTCGGGAGTTGCAACCACTATTTGTTCCTCGACCTTGCACTTTAGTTAATCACTGACGCATCAGCAGCGGCTTAAAAGCTCTACTTCAAGCACGTCCTAGTCTCCCTAGGCTAACATCCCCTCCGGGGGGATGGAATTAAAAAATGTTTTATAACGGCGATCGCTCCGATGAGAGACACTACCTACGCTGTATATCTTGCAGACAACACCGCTATTGATAGCGAATCCTAGCTATCAAATCTTCTTTCCGAAGAAATATTTTTTCTAGGCGATCGCTGACTAAACTGGTTGATCACAAATGGTTCATCACAAATGGCAGCCAGCTCAAGCTTAGTAGAGGCTTGTTTGGGAAGTGCAGTATTGATTTCGTCCTGCGGCCTTCGCTTGATACAGCGCTTTATCGGCAAGGGTAACTAAGGCTGAGGGATTTGAATCAAATTGGGGCACAACTGTTGCAATGCCTAAGCTGAGCGTCACGCAATGACTGGCTTGAGAACTATTGTGGGGAAGTTGGAGCACTTTGACTTTGTATTGAATATCCTGGGCGACTTTAACCCCGCCCCTAGATTCGGTAGAAGGCAAGATCAAAGCAAATTCTTCGCCGCCATAGCGAGCTGCGAGGTCAGCAGGACGTCTAGCACAACTGCTAATGGTTTTAGCAATTTGCTGCAAGCAGTCATCTCCCGCTTGATGACCATAGGTATCGTTGTAGGCTTTGAAGCAATCAATGTCACACAAAATCAAGGTGAGGGCCACCCGCTCTCTAGCCAGACGTTGCCAGGATTGATAGAGGTGCTGATCGAAGCAGCGGCGGTTCGCTAGTTGAGTTAGCCCATCTACTAAGGCCAGACGCTGTAGTACCTGATTGGTTGATTCTAGCTGGCGATGCAGTTGGCTTTGTTGAATTAAGCGCTTCACCCTTTGACGCAACACGGCCCAATGGATCGGCTTGGTGACGTAGTCAGTAGCTCCAGCAGCAAAAGCTTGGGCGACTGATTCTTCATCTTCTAATCCGGTAATCATCAAAACCGGAGTGCGATCGCCACTAGGAAGGGCTTGTAGCTTAGCGCAAAAGGTAAAACCGTCCATGATCGGCATAAGTGCATCCAAGAGGACAATATCAGGATGCAGATGTTTGTAGTCTTCTAGCCCTTGCTCTCCGTTTGGGGCTTCTACGACCTGGTAGCCTTCTTGCTCCATCGCTCGACGTAACTGTAGCCGCATGAAGACATCGTCATCCACGACTAGCACTAATGGAGAGTCTCGCTGATCCAAGATCGTGCTTATATCAGACACCGTTGCCGCTCCAGTTCTAGGGCTGCTTTAACCTCGGTGAACTCCTTCTCTACTAAAGCGACTTGGGCGACCCAATTCATCGATGCCATCTCCTGACAGTTGCTTTCCAGCTCTTTACACAAGGCAGCAAGCCTGATAGCTCCTAGGGTAGCGCTACTTGATTTTAGAGTGTGAGTCAGTAAGCGCAACAACGCTAGATCACCCTGGGCGCTTGCTAGCTGCATGCTTTGGATCAGCTTGGGAGTTTCTTGGAGATAGCTACTAATCAGTTCCACCAAGATGCCCCCTGCATCCTCACCTACCATCTTGCGGAAAGACTGCATGACTTGAGCATCGACAGCCGCAGAGCTATGTTCTACCTGGTCTATTTGGTGTGGGCGATCGCTGGGACTAGTCTTCAGCTGACATCTCAGCAAAGCAGTAGACAATTCCTCAACTTTGATTGGCTTGCTGATGTAGTCGTCCATTCCTACCTCTAAGCACATCTCGCGATCGCCCTGTATCGCATTGGCAGTCACTGCAATGATCCGAGGACGTTGATGAGGCAACCATTCCTGACAAATGCAACGAGTTGTCTCCAACCCATCCATCTGAGGCATTTGGATATCCATTAGGATCACATCATAAACCTGACGACGCAATGCCTCTAGCACCTCCAAACCATTTGCAGCGATGTCGGCTGTGTAGCCTAAGCGCTTCAGCAGCAGCAAGGCCACCTTCTGATTCACGGTGTGGTCCTCCGCGAGCAAAATCCGCAATTGAGGTAATTCTGGTGAAATATCCGAAGTAGCTAGATTCATGGAAGCAACGGTTTGAGGCAGCACTGGTTCGTTTAGAAGTTTGGTGACTACTTCATACAGCTGGGCTTGTTTGATTGGTTTGGACAGCAACGCGGTCGAAGGTGCAGCATTTACTTCCGGGCTAGCTATGGACCATCCCATTGGTGCGAGGAAGGCGATCGGCAACTGCTGACATCCGGGCTGCTGCCGAATTGCCTTAAACAAAGCTAAATTTTGCATCTCTGGTAACTGAACATCTAGTAGCACCAGATCAAACTGCTCACCTTGATGTAGCCGTGTGAGCGCTGCGTCCCCTGATGCCGCAGTTCGTACTGTCATCCCCCAAGCTTGGGCTTGCCCCACGACCAAAGCGCAGTTAACCGCGTGATCATCTACAATTAACAGCCGTTTCCCAGCGAATCGGCTCGCTAATGGAGATGTAGAATCAGGCTCGTTCAGCACTGGCGTGAAAGCAATGGCTTGAGCCAGGATGGTGAAGTAAAAGGTAGAGCCTGAACCAGCCTTAGATGCGTGAACAGACAGCCAAGCGGGAGAGGGATTACCTGCTACCTGGCCTTGGCTCTCCACCCACATGCACCCCCCCATCATTTGGCTGAGGCGATCGCTAATGGCTAGACCTAAACCAGTGCCACCATATTGGCGGGTAGTGGAGGAATCGATTTGACTAAAAGCCTGAAACAAACGGTGCATCCGCTGCGCTGGAATGCCAATGCCCGTATCCTTGACCGAGAATTGCACTTCGTAAAACGAGTTGGAGGAGAGTTCAGGCAATAAATTTCTGATCTCTCTCGTCGTCCCTACGCGATCGCCAGAGATCAGAAATTTATTGCCTGCCTGCGTCTGCATCTTTCGAGCCGTGACTAACAACTCAATCGTCCCCGTTTGAGTAAATTTGATGGCGTTGCTCAGCAGATTCACCAAAATCTGACGCACGCGAGTCACATCTCCCATAATTTGGCTTGGTGTTTCTGGCTGAATCAGATAAGTTAACTCCAAGCCCTTCTCCACAGCCTGAGATGCCAAAAGATCCAACGATTCCTCTACGCAAGCTTGCAACTCAAACGGGTGTTGCTCTAGTTCCAGCTTGCCTGACTCAATTTTGGAAAAGTCTAAGATGTCGTTGATCAGCGTGAGCAACGTTTCACTACTGCTACAAATCGTGGTCGCAAAGTCCCGCTGCTGAGAATTTAGCGGTGTGTCTAACAACAACTCAGTCATGCCAATCACAGCATTCATGGGCGTGCGAATTTCGTGGCTCATGGTGGCCAAGAACTCACTCTTAGCTTGGTTGGCAGCTTCGGCAGCCCGCCGCGCTTGTTCTAGAGCCAAGTTTTGTTGAGTTAGCCGTTCTCGTTGCAGAGTTTCTTGCTCTAGTAAGGCAGCTTGAGCTAAGGCAATCCCGACTTGGGTAGCTACGGCTTCTAGGAGTTCAATCTCATCGGGTGCCCACTGGCGAAACTGATCACATTGATGGAGCGCAATGGTGCCGTTAGGGGCTCCTTGATAAGAAGTGCGAATAGCTAAAATTGATTGGAGATTGACCTGAGCGCAGTTAGCAACAGCCGATTGAAAGAGATGGCTGGCATAAACATTCGGTACAGCGATCGCTTGGTCTTGAGCCAGCAGCTTTTCTGCATAAACTTGACTGACCAGAGGCACTTTGACGACTTGGGTCGAGGCATAGCCTAGTTCTAAATATTCAGCAACGCAAGGAAGTTGGGGACTTGCTCCTGCTAAGTAAGCACGAATGACACAGCGATTTGCCCCGAAAGCTTGACCTACCTGAGTGGCTGTAATCCGAAAAATATCTTGTGAGTTTAAGCTTTGGCGGATTTCTTGAGTAATTTGTTTGAGCAGGTCAGCTCGATAGATTTGCTGTTGCAATGCTGATTCTGCTTGCTGGCGTTGAGTGATGTCTCGGTAGTTAATAACCGTACCGACCGTTTCACCAGCAATCTTTTGCGGCTGTGCATAACGCTCAAAGCTTCTGCCATCGTTTAGCTCAATCACATGGCAGCTAGCTGTATCTGGATGATCGTAAGACTTCTGCACCTGAGCTCGGAAGTTGGTTGGATCTTTAACGCGAGTCTGAGCGTAGGCGACAAACTGGCGATCGCTCCGAGCAGACAGAATGGTGTCAGGAGCGTGCCACATTTCGGCAAACTTGCCATTCCAAATCACCATATTCTCCTCTCGGTCCACGACCAAAATGCCATCCGCCGTGGATTCCAAGGTGGCTTGCAGCAGAGAGAGCGATCGCGCTAGTTCTTGCTCGGCTTGCTTTTGCTCGGTAATGTCGTGCAACACTACTACGGCCCCCAGCTTTTTGCCCTGAGGATCGGCGATCGCCTGCCCACTCGCTAACACGGTGCGGGGTTGTCCCCCTGGAGGCACAATCACCATTTCTACATTGCGGACCTTTTCGTTTTGCAAAGCTCGGAAGAGGGGGACTTCCTCGAGCGGCATCAAAGTTTTTCCGTCAGGCCGATGTAACCCGTAGTAAGCCGCCCAGTCCTCTAGCGGCATTAGCTGCACGTCTGAAGCATGAAAGCTTTGCACTGCCCGGTTAAACAGGGTCAAGCTTCCCGCCGCATCACAAGCCACTATCCCTGATTCCACGTTGTCCAGCAGAATCTTGAGAAACGTTTGCTCTTTTTGTAGAGCGGCTTCTACTTGCTTGCGCTCAACAATCTCATTGAGCAGTTCTGTATTGGCTTGAGCTAGTTCAGCAGTCCGTGCGGCTACTCGCTGCTCCAACTCGTCGTGGGCCTGTTGCAAAGCAGCTTCTGCTTGGCTGCGATCGTTCTCAGCCTGCACACGTTCGTCGATATCTGTACAAGTGCCAATCCATTCTCGGACTGTGCCATCTCTCTCCAGTACAGGGACTCCCCGCAGCGCAAAGTGACGGTAGCAACCCTCTCTGTCGCGGACCCGATATTCAGCGGCATAAGGTGAGTTCGTCCGAACTGCCTCCAGCCAAATTCTTTTGATGCGCTCTTGGTCTTCAGGATGCACGACTTCCAGCCATCCTAATCCTTTGAATTCTGTCTCATTTTGTCCGGTAAGAGCCCGCCACAGAGGAGAATCTGCCGTGGCTTGGCCAGCGGCGTCTGTGGTCCAGACGACCTGAGCCGTGGCAACTACCAAGGAACGATAGCGCTCCTCACTGCGCCTCAGGTCAGCTTCCACCCGTTGCCGCTCCTGAATTTCGCGCTGCAATTGCATGTTTGCCTGCAAGAAGGACGCTGTACGCTGTTGTACCCGCTGCTCTAGAACGTCGTGCGCTTCTTGCAAAGCAGCCTCTGCTCGTTGGCGTTCCTGAATCTCTTGCTGCGCTAGTTGTTGTGCTTGCCTATAATTTTGAATTTGGGAATTGAGGTCTGTGACATCTTGAATTGAGAGCAGGGCATAAAAGCCATTGCCATCAGCCGCAGGAATCGCCGTCACAACAGTATGCTGCACCCGACATTGCCCACTGGGTAAGCAAGATGGAATTAAAGATTGATGAAGCCGGGCCGAAAAGACGGTAGGAGTGCCATTCCCAAAAACTTGTTGCAAACGACTCACATACTGCGATGCCTGTAAGTGAGGAAACACCTCAGTCAGGTTTTGACCTCGTAACTGATTTCTAGATAATTTGGTCCAGTTTTCTAAGCAGCTGTTCCAGAAGACTACGCTGAAGTCTTGCTGCAACACACAGACTCCCATCGGAATCTGGTCCAGTAAACCAAATTTTTCTGCAATCAGTTGGGCTTCATTCATGCTGATTCTTCCAAGCCAAGATTTAGAGCTGTGAGCAGTGTGTCGAGAGCGCCCAACTTAAAAATTAAGATGATGTCTCCAGCAATTAGGAGTTGTTCGATAGTGAAGCGAGCTTTGGCAATGAGAACCGTAGCGCTGGCAATCTCGAAGTCGTGAGAAGTTAACAGATTGCCAACTGTATCTTCTAAATAAATGGGTAACGAGTAGTTGAGATGTTGCTGGAGGACATTGCTAATCGACCCCATCACTCCATTGATCACAATGTTGCCGACTTCGCTTAAAGTGCCAATCTTGACAGCATCCAAGTCGTATAAGTCAAATTCTTCGCGAGTTAAAACTGCAACTAGTTTGGAGGCACTATCGGTCGGAAACACGAGTTGAGCTACGCCTGCGAAGGAACCATTGAAGCCCAACCGTACCGCTGAAATCGGTGCTACGCCTAGCTGCTGTTCTAAGTCCTGTTGGACTTCGGCAGATGAGATTAACTTTGTATAGGGGATTTGTAGATGGACATGAGAGCCAACCATTTCATTCAGAATGCTAGCGGCGCGTCCGACACCAATATTCACTAGCTCTTGCAAAGCGTCTAGCTCATAGACCGTTGGCATCATGGAGTGATTCCTCCCACCTTGGCAGCGATCGCTTGGTCAATGGCGGCGGCTAACTCTTGGGGGTTGGGGGGCTTGCCTAGAACGGCGATCGCTCCTAAATCTAAGCATTGCTGCCGAGAACTCGACTGAATATCCGCAGTCAGGACAATCGCAGGCATCCGGCTTTCGTGGTCTCGCAGCTTTTGCAGCACTTCACGACCATCTAGATCAGGCATCAACAGATCTAGCAAAATACAGTCAGGAGCATGAGTGAGAGCTTTCTCCAGTCCTTCTCGACCACAGCTAGCTTCTACTGTGGTGTGACCTGCGGCCTGCAAAGTTTTACTAATGAGTCTGCGGGTAAACCACGCATCTTCGACGATAAGAATCAAAGCCATTTCTTTGCCCTAGTGGTTAGTTAGCAGACTGGTGCTCTGGCCAGCTTTGACTGCGCTGGCCTGAATCTATGCCTGATCTACATTTGCCTCTAATATTCCCCTGAGAGTCACTAGGTAATCAGAGGCTGATGAGGAGGCGATTAGAGCGGGTAACTAGCGGGCGATCGCACAGCTTGAGGTAGCAACCAAAATGCGCTGAGACAACCTTGAAATGGCAGAGTTAGCTGTTAGTAAATCTAAATTTATGAGCATTCTTATTTGTCCTGGTGTACACAACTTAGAGCTGACTCAAAGTTTTCTCCAGGGGTTGCCATTGCGTTCTACACCAAACCTATTGGCCGCTGATCACACAAATCAATCTGAAAACTTATTCATTTTTCCGGCACAATGTTATCCAGCCTATTCTGTATTTCATATCGTGCACTTCCTCCAGGAAACATTTCGTCAGCATCAGCTGAGTTCTGCTCAAACGGGCTTGGTGTTTCTAAGTTTTAGTGCAGGTGTGGCAGGGGCTATGGGTGCAGCTTGGGCTTGGCAACAGTTGGGGGGTCAAGTAAAAGCCTTGATCGCCTTGGATGGTTGGGGTGTACCCTTATACGGAGACTTTCCCATTCACCGAGTCAGTCACGATTACTTTACCCATTGGAGTTCTGCTTTGTGGGGTGCTGGAGCAGATAGTTTTTATGCCGAGCCAGCCATTGACCATTTAGAGCTTTGGCGATCGCCGCAAACCGTTCAGGGATGGTGGGTGCCTGTAGCCAATCCAACTCAGCAATCACCAACTGCAACTACCGCAGCCATTTTTCTAACTGTCCTACTACAGCGCTATGGAGAATCAGGTCTCTTTGTAAGCTAAACATAACCAGCTAAAAACCTTGCTCCTGAAAAACCGCCGCTAACTTAGGCTTTCAGTCATTAGCTTGCTAATTCTTGTTCTTTGTTTTTTCCTCTAGCACTCGCCCAATAGCCTGAAGCGAAAAAGTTGCTCAGCAACTAGTCACTTAGAGCTAGCAAAGCGCACACTAGGGGAGGTAGAATCCCTGGACTTTACAACTTCGCTTTATGCTTCCAGTCAGCCCGCCCCCTCCTGAGAGTGGATTTCGCAGCTTGATCAAAAATCGAGCATTTTTGGCGTTGTGGATGGGGCAATTACTCTCGCAAGTCGCGGATAAAGTTTTTTTCGTGCTGCTGATTACCTTGCTGGTAGATTACAAACCCCTACCAGGGCTAGAAAACTCGATGCGATCAGTGCTGATGGTTGCCTTCACGTTGCCTGCCATTCTGTTTGGTTCTGCGGCTGGTATCTTTGTCGATCGCTTTCCTAAAAAGCACATTCTTACTATCTGCAATGTCAGCCGTGGCCTGCTCACCTTGCTTATCCCGATCTTGCCCAAGGCGTTTCTGATTCTCCTGATCATCACCTTCGCTGAATCAGTGCTGACTCAGTTTTTTGCGCCCGCAGAACAGGCAGCCATTCCGCTCTTGGTGGAAAAAGAAGGGTTAATGACCGCCAATGCGTTGTTTACAACGACGATGCTGGGGTCATTAATTATTGGATTTGCCGTGGGTGAACCGTTGTTGAGCTTGGCGAGAGTTGGGGGTGACTTCGGCCAGGAGATTTTGGTGGGGGGGCTTTATCTGATTGCGGGAGCCGTCTTGTGGCTCGTCCCAATTCGAGAAAAGCATGTCAGCGATCACTTGGTAGCGGTTCATCCTTGGCATGATTTCAAAGCAGGGCTGCGTTACCTCAAGAAAGAGCGACTGGTGAGTAATGCTTTGCTCCAACTCACTATTTTGTATTCTGTCTTTGCTGCCCTAACGGTTCTCGCCATTAACTTGGTAGAAGATATTGGCCTTAAACCCAATCAATTTGGCTTTCTGCTAGCCGCAGCAGGGATTGGTATGGTCTTTGGGGCAGGAGTGCTAGGTCATTGGGGCGATCGCTTCCATCACAAACCCCTACCCCTGATTGGGTTCTTGTGCATGGCTTTTGCCCTGAGTATGTTTACCTTTACCACTAACCTATGGATCGGTTTGAGTTTAAGTGCCTTCTTGGGCGTGGGTGCTTCGATGATTGGCGTGCCCATGCAAACTCTAATCCATCAACAAACGCCAGAGTCCATGCGAGGCAAAGTGTTTGGTTTTCAAAATAATGTCGTCAACATCGCGCTGAGCCTACCACTCGCGATCGCGGGGCCACTCACTGATGCAATTGGTTTGCGAGCGGTGCTCCTAGGCATGAGCATTTTAGTTAGTATGGTAGGAATTTGGGCTTGGCAAAACACCCGCCGAGTTCTGCAAGATGTGATCTAATCGCATCGGACTAGGACTGTCATCAGTTCCTGACAGCAGCTACACCTCTACCCTTTATCAGGTGCAGGTTTGATCTATTTCAGCCAATCTAGAAACTGTTGAGACTTATCTATCGACAGGGATCAGGATTGGGATCTAAACTGAAGTCTTAGTCTTGAATGCATCATTAGATACAAAAGTCATCCACCTTAATCTATAGCGGTCGAGAGGTCTTCCTGTGCAGTTGCAGAGTGTAGCGGTCAAGCGTGCGTCTGGTGCTTTCGCATTAATTGATAGTTTGAAACGTCACGGCGTTAAACACATTTTTGGTTATCCCGGTGGCGCGATTCTGCCAATTTATGATGAGCTGTACCGCGCTGAGGCGGCTGGCGGCATTCACCACATTCTGGTCAGGCATGAACAGGGAGCAGCTCATGCGGCTGACGGTTATGCGCGGGCTACGGGTGAAGTTGGCGTTTGCTTCGCCACATCTGGTCCCGGTGCCACGAATCTAGTGACTGGCATTGCCACGGCTCACATGGATTCCATTCCCTTAGTTGTGGTGACTGGGCAAGTCGCACGAGCTGCGATCGGCAGTGATGCTTTCCAAGAAACCGATATTTGGGGCATTACGCTACCCATCGTCAAGCACTCCTATGTAGTGCGCGATCCTAGAGACATGGCTCGGATCACGGCTGAAGCGTTTTACATTGCCAGCTCTGGTCGTCCTGGTCCTGTCTTGATCGACGTGCCTAAGGATGTAGCCTTAGAAGAATTTGACTATGTACCCGTTGACCCTAGCAGCGTTAAGCTAGCGGGCTATCGCCCCACGGTTAGAGGCAACCCGCGCCAGGTTGTACAAGCACTCAAGCTAATTCGAGATTCTCGACAACCTCTGCTTTACATTGGAGGTGGCGCGATCGCGGCTGGAGCGCATAGAGAAGTTTGTGAGCTAGCAGAGCGCTTCCAAATTCCCGTCACCACAACCTTAATGGGCAAAGGCTCATTTGAAGAGACTCACCCCCTGGCCCTCGGCATGTTGGGTATGCATGGGACAGCCTACGCCAACTTTTCTGTCACCGAGTGTGATCTGCTGATTGCAGTTGGGGCTAGATTTGATGACCGCGTGACTGGCAAACTAGACGAATTTGCCTCCCGCGCTAAAGTCATTCACATTGACATCGACCCTGCTGAAGTCGGCAAGAACCGAGCGCCTCAAGTTCCCATTGTGGGTGATGTTCGACAAGTGTTGACGGACTTATTACAACGCAGCACCGAAGACGGAGATAGCCGCTACTCCACTCAAACCCAAGCTTGGCTAGAGCGAATTAACCGCTGGCGAGAAGATTATCCACTCGTAGTGCCTCAGTATCCGGGCAGCTTAGCGCCACAGGAAGTCATTGTAGAACTTAGCCGTCAAGCGCCTGCCGCTTACTACACTACCGATGTAGGCCAACACCAAATGTGGTCAGCCCAGTTTCTCAAGAATGGCCCTCGTCGTTGGATTTCCAGCGCTGGCCTAGGAACGATGGGCTTTGGCTTGCCTGCAGCAATGGGAGCTAAAGTTGCTTTACCGGATGAACAGGTGATTTGTATCAGCGGTGACGCTAGCTTCCAAATGAATCTCCAAGAGCTAGCCACCTTGGCTCAATACGGCATCAACGTCAAAACTGTCATCCTCAACAATGGTTGGCAGGGCATGGTGCGGCAATGGCAGGAAGCTTTCTACGGCGAACGCTACTCTTCCTCCAATATGGAAGTTGGCATGCCTGATTTTGTGAAGCTAGCAGATGCCTTTGGTATTAAAGGAATGGTGATCCATTCCCGCGAGGAGCTGCAAGATGCGATCGCCGAAATGCTAGCCCATGACGGTCCCGTACTCGTAGAAGCTCGGGTGAAGCGAGATGAGAACTGCTACCCAATGGTGGCTCCTGGCAAGAGCAATGCCCAGATGATTGGTTTGCCAGAGCGCGACAAGCTAGGAAAGGCAGCAGAGCTGATTTACTGTAATAGCTGCGGTGCGAAAAACATCTCTACCAACAACTTCTGCCCAGAGTGCGGCACTAAGCTGTAACTCGCCAGAACAATTAGAACTGCTAGGGGCAGGTCTTGTACCTGCCTTTTTTGCGCCTGTCCCTTTATATTCAATGGTTAATTCGCAATCGGCACATCTTTAAAAGCTGCCGTTTCGGGGATAAAAATATCGATCGCATTGACTCCTTCAGGAATGCGGAGCCAAACATAAGCATCGGCTGACGCAGAGAGACGCAATTGAAATAGTGAAATACCCTGATGTCGCTCTCCGAACGTGCATCTGCACATTCGCGACATCTCGATTGCCTGTTTCTGGCTCTTTAATGCGCTTAACTGTCAACAACTCTACCTTGGCCTTGGTATCTAAGGCAGGTTGGACAAATTGTCCCGGTTGGATTTGAGGATTGGGACTAGACCTGGAAGATGCGACTGAATTAGCGGGAGCGGCAGTTCCAGGGGCAAGGGTTGTAGATGCTGCATTTCCTGGCCCAGGCACCGAATTACTTGATAGAGCGCCTTGATTCGTGGACTGATTTGCATCGGAACTATTTGAGAGGTTGGCTGTACTCAATTGAGTACACAACCTATTACTGCTGCGCCCTTCTACTGCGGGTCATCTACCGAAGGCGTTATTTCGCAACTTTGACTGCTTGAAACAATTCAGTTTCCGGTACGCGGATATTTAAGGTCTTAACTGCTTCTGGTACGCGCAGCCAAACATAAGCATCCACCGATGCGCCTTTGCGAATTCCCTCCAAAGAAATTGGACCCGTTGATTTCCTGATGGCATCCACAGGTTCATAGGTAGCGATATCACTACCTGAATCTTGGGCAGTGGCACCTCCTACATTGATGAAGTCGTAGGCGCTGACGTTCTCAGCGAGACGACGAATCCGTAATTTGACATTGACAACATCAGAATTGCCCGTGTCTGGATCTTGAATGCGTTCCGCTGATAGCAAAGTCACTTCTGCTTTGTTGTCGAGTCCTGGCTGAACCAATTTGCCTGCTTCGGTTGGCACAGCGCTGGGTGCACTAGCAGTTGCAGTTGGTGACTTATCCTTTGCAGCTTCAGGCTTTGTCTGGGTCTGGGTGGTATCAGCAGGCTTAGCTGCTTGCTGGAGTTGCCACACTTGATAGGCAGCAAAACCGCTCAATGCTAATGCTAGTAAAGAGAAGAGGAGCGCCAACTTGGATGACGAACTGCCGGTGGAGCTTTGCCGCTGAGCATCTGAGCGCACAAGGGGTTTTTCACTTTCTCGGCCACGGGTTTTCATAAGTAGCATTACTGAGATAGCCTTGTATTACAATGAGATTTGCGTGTACTGAGTTCGGATCAAGATGAGGCTATTGTAAGGGAAAGCTATTCATTCCGTGATCTCCTCTTGCGGTCCCTCCGAATCTTGTCAATCCTTTTATACTCTCTTCATCTCCACTTAAAACTTACTGCCCCTAGGCAAGCTGGCAATATGCCTATCACTCTCCGCAAGTCGATCGTCTCATTGCTATGTTTTTTTGCAATAGGAACGGTGGGGGTGGGAGTACAACCAAAAGCTGGATTAGCAACTCCAGGTAATGCTATACCTGCGCCAATTTGCCCTACTCAATTAGACTCCGCGATCGCCCAAATCCTCCAAAGCGTTTCCTCTACAAATCGTTCCGCCTTTGCGCGCGCCCGCTGGGGCATCCTGGTTCAGACCTTGACCTCGGCGAGCGCTCCAGGGAAAACTTTGTATGCCCAGGACAGCGATCGCTACTTTTTGCCTGCTTCTAACGCCAAGTTGTTGACCACTGCGGCTGCTCTGCATCAATTAACGCCACAGTTCCGCGTTCGCACCTCGGTATACCAGGTTAAGAGCCAGGGGAAGGTAAATCTACGCATTGTTGGACGAG
This sequence comes from Trichocoleus desertorum AS-A10, assembly GCF_039962155.1. Classification (NCBI taxonomy): domain Bacteria; kingdom Bacillati; phylum Cyanobacteriota; class Cyanophyceae; order Leptolyngbyales; family Trichocoleusaceae; genus Trichocoleus; species Trichocoleus desertorum. Next base: position 34,285 of record NZ_JAMPKN010000014.1, read on the forward strand.
GCGATCCTAGTTTGACAGACCGGGAACTCGGCCTTTTGGCGCAGCAACTACGCCAGCGAGGGATTCAAGCGGTTGCTCAGTTGCTTGGGGACGAATCCTACTTTCGTGGTCCCGTGCCTAACCCGCAATGGGAATGGGGTGACATCCAAGCGGGGTACGGCGCACCCGTCAATGGCTTAATCCTGAATCAAAACGCAGTCGGGCTCCAGTTGTGGCCGCAAGCAGTGGGACAGCCGTTGCGAGTGCAGTGGGATGATCCGGCAGAGGCGAGGCGATGGCGCATCAACAATCAATCAGTAACTGTCAAAGACACAGGAGATGAGTTTGTAGAAGTAGGGCGGAATTTGAGCCAGCCATTGCTACAAGTACAAGGACAACTGCGGGTAGGTGGACCACCGGAACCTGTAGCAGTAGCGATCGCAGACCCCAGCCAGAATTTTTTGCGCCGATTCCAGCAGGCTTTAGCGGCCCAACAAATTCGCGTTGGACAAACTTTAGTCACCCACACACCTTCTACCACAACAGGCACAGAAATTGCCGCGATCGCCTCTCCCCCGTTATCAACCCTGCTGATTGAAACCAATCGAGAGAGCAACAATCTCTATGCCGAGGCTATTTTGCGGACTTTAGGAGCCAATACTGGAGCTACCCTGAAACAAGTTGCGGATCTATCTACTGCTGAGCAAGGTTTAGCAGTCGTCCAGCAAACTCTAACCAAACTTGGAGTGGAACCAGATAGCTATGTGTTGGCGGATGGCTCAGGATTGTCTCGCCATAACTTAGTTAGTCCCACGGCGCTAGTGCAAACCTTACAAGCGATCGCCCAGTTACCAGAAGCTGAGATTTATCGCGCCTCACTACCAGTGGCAGGCGTGAGTGGCACCTTACAAAGCCGCTTGCGAGACACCCCAGCCCAAGGACGACTCCAAGCGAAAACGGGCACACTGTCGGGCATTGCGGCTTTGTCTGGTTATCTCAATCCGCCTCAGTATCCGCCACTCGTGTTTAGCATCATTGTCAATCACTCAAATCAACCCGCTTCAACCCTACGGCAAACCATTGATGAGATTGTGCTCACCCTGACTCGGTTGCGTTCCTGTAGTCGTAACTCCAGTTTCTAGATTGAGCGTTAGAATTGCCGTCGAGTAAAAATCAAAATCGCGATCGCTAACAGCAACACTGTGTAAACTAGCCCGTACCCTGCATTCAGCAACAATTCTCTGGGAGCAGCCAAGACTCCATAAACTGCTTCGTTCTTGAGGTCGAGCCGAGCTAGATCAGGTAGAAATAAGTAGATGCCTTTGGTGAGACGGCGCAAATCGGGACTAGAAGCTAAGTTGCCTAGCGTTACCAAATCGCGGCTGAAATGTCCTACTAAGTAAACGGCGAAGGTGAGTAAAGTGGCTAACAGCGAACTGGTAAACACCCCAAACAAAATTGCCGCTGCCGTGATTAGAGACAACTCTAGAAACAAATAAAGCACCGCCACCAAGATGCTGACCAGCGGATACTGAATCTGCGCCCAAGTTAGCACCCCCAGATAAATTGCAGTCATGAGCGACAGGAGCACAGCTAAAACTGCGGACAAGCCTAAGTGTTTGCCAATGATGAATTCAGCGCGACTCATCGGCTTGGCAATTAGCACCAAGACCGTGCGTTTTTCAATTTCTTTGTTAACCAAGCCAGTGCCCACAAACACGGCAATGATCAAACTCAGGGCTGTAATCCCCGCCAACCCGACATCTAGCAAGATTTTGTTTTCTGTGCCTGCCGCAACTTCTGGCAGCAATCGCAGCGCCATAATCAGCAGCAAGGCAAAGAAGCCGATCAAATATAGGATGCGATCGCGGATGACTTCCCAAAAGACATTGGTGGCGATCGTAAAGATTCTGCCGAGATTCACCTTCTCACTCCTTCAGCAATTCCTGCAAAGCAGACCCTAGGATTGCAAAGTTGGGCCTGGTTGAACTAAAGTAGGCCGACTAATAGATCCGCATTCAATCTTACTAGTGCTTGTCGTTTGCGGCGGCACTTCGGGAGCCACAGGTGTAGGAGAGATAGGTGCAACTGGACTGACAGAATTTTGCTCCTTGCTGGGCGCTAGGGAACCGTTGTCCGGCGTTGAAGCTGAAGGGGCAGGCTGGGCAGAGACACCAGCTTCAGGGCTAGGCGAGGCAGAGACAGCAGTTTCAGGAGCGGGCGAAGCAGTGGCAAGTGGGTTCTCTCCTTGAGTGATGCGGCAGGTTTTGGTGAGATAGTGACTGGCGAGATCAGAACTCGGTCCTTGCCAGAGAGCGAGCAACTGCAAGGTGTAATCTGGTTGATCGGGCAAGATTTGCGCTTGCAATTGCCATAAAGCATTTTCTTCCGAGGCAGGCAGTTGTTGCATTACAGCATGTTCAAACTCGGTTGGCTGTTGCTTGAGCGTTAAGAGCCACCGCTCTACCTCTGACCAAGAACGCGGTTCCAGTTCCGCTTTTAGCGTAGCCTCTGCCTGATTGAGGATGATTACACCCGTTGGCGCTTGGGTTGTTTGCACCCCCAGACGTACAACAAAGTTGCTCTGATTAAAATCATTCGCTAACAAGCTGGGGTAGATTTCTAACCAACCTTGAATCACAAAGTAAAGTTGAAACCAGCAGCTAATAATTAAATTGCTTAAAAAAAGAATAACTAATCTTTGACGGCCTGCTGGGGTGGGAGCCCTAAACCGAGGGCCTGATTGGATAAACTCCCCCAAAGAGGCGATCGCGGCTGAAATCAAGGGCCAACTAATAAACAATAGCGAAGGACGTTCATCTAGCCATTCACCAAACAAAAAAATACTCACTAAGATGCCTGTAATCCAAGGCCCTAAAGACAGACCTCCGATCTGGATCGGGTTCTCAGTGGTGAACCAACCTACCCCAAAAATTAAAAAAATCCAGCCGCATGTTGCTAGCAAATCTCGAACTAAATCACCTGCCAAGGCTGCCATCAGACAAGAAAAAATGCTTAGCAAAATCAAAGTTTGCCAAGAAAAAGCTTTTGGCGGCAGTAGTAACTTTTGTAGCGTCTCAAAAATTTCTTTAACTCTGTCCATTCGCTTTAAAGCTCAGGTCGAATGCACGCGCCAATAAGATCAACAAAATAACACTGTAGCTACAAGCATTCGCTAATAAAATTGTAGTCGCTCGGTTGGTAGCAGCCAGGCTTAGCTCTCGGCGTTGCAGCTTATCACGAGAACGAAGGATTTTTTGAGTGCTTACTTCTTCTTTCTTGTTTCTTTGCAGCAATATTTCTAATAGTTCTAACCCTTGCAACTCAACAATGAAAGTACCAAAAAACGTAAACAAACCAACCATAATCAACAGAGTATTGGTATTCGTGGAACGAGCATTAAAAAGGATATAGCTCATTAATGGGCCTTTCCAATCCAGCGGTAAAGCAGGTTCCAGCGTAAAGAAAAATAGCCAACCAATGGCAGTAGATAAGAGGTTGATCGAAGTAGAATATTCCAGGCTAATTCTACGGCTCAACTTTAATCGTTCTTGTAATACCACCGACTCGATCGCGATCGCGATGAATAAAAAGAGTAGCTGAAATAAGATAGCCCGCAATGGCAAAACAAACGAAAACACGGGTCTACCTCCTCAACAGCCGTTTCCATAAACTAGCTTTTTCAGTCACTTTTCCAGCCCATAATCTCTGAATTTTATTTCAAGTAAAGCTGACAGCACCTCCGCTAAGATGAAACTGCACGAGAAAACTGAGAGCTATGGTAAGAACTGGCGTTGGCATTCGAACCGCTCAAGCACGTTCTGAGCGGCTAGAGGGACAAATTCATGTCTACGATGGAGCAGGCAAAGGCAAGTCCCAAGCAGCGCTGGGCGTAGTGTTGCGCTCGATTGGCTTAGGCATCAACAGTTCTGTCCAAACTCGCGTCTTGCTCCTACGTTTTCTTAAAGGGCCAGGTCGCATGTATGAGGAAGATGCCGCGATCGAAGCTTTACAACGAGGCTTCCCCCACCTGATTGACCAAGTGCGGACTGGGCGAGCTGAACATTTTGGCCTAAATGACATCACTCGCTTCGATCGCTTAGAAGCACAGCGAGGCTGGGATGTAGCTAAAGGTGCGATCGCTTCTGGTCTCTACTCGGTCGTGGTGTTGGATGAACTCAACCCAGTGCTCGACTTAGGTTTGTTGCCAGTCGATGAAGTGGTCAAAACACTGAAGCACAAGCCAGAGCACATGGAGATTATTGCCACCGGGCGGGCAGCTCCTCCAGCTTTGATTGACATTGCCAACCTACACTCAGAAATGAAACCCCACCACCATCCCACTGCCGCAGAGCAAGGGATTGATGGCATTGAGATTTACACTGGGGCTGGCAAAGGCAAATCCACCAGCGCGCTAGGAAAAGCGTTGCAAGCGATCGGCAAAGGCATTAGCCAAGATAAATCTCACCGTGTTTTGATTATTCAATGGTTAAAGGGTGGCTCTGGCTATACCGAAGATGCGGCGATCGCCGCCTTGCAGCAAAGCTACCCTAACTTAGTTGATCACCAACGCTGTGGCCGAGATGCAATTGTGTGGCGGGGCCAGCAGCAAGAACTCGACTATGTGGAAGCTGAACGAGGCTGGGAACTTGCCAGAGCCGCGATCGCTTCTGGACTCTACAAAACCATCATTTTGGATGAACTGAATCCGACGGTGGATCTAGAGTTGCTCCCCGAAGAACCAATTGTGCAAGCGCTGCTGCGGAAACCGCGCGACACGGAAATTATCATCACCGGGCGTTGCAATAATCCTCCAGCCTATTTTGATCTCGCTAGTGTGCATTCTGAAATGATTTGCCACAAGCACTATGCCGAGAAGGGAGTGGATTTGAAGCGCGGTGTTGATTTTTAACTTAGGCTATTTAGTCAAGGCGATCGCAACCTCAACCTGAGAGCTGAGCAGGTATTTCTACATTGCCACGAAATTGTGAGAAGACCTGGTAAGCCGCTAAGTTCTGCTTCTGGTAACCGTTAACGTTCTCCGGGTCTACTTTAACCAAGTTGTACTCTACATCTTCTGCATAAACGGTGAAGATGACGCTGAAGATCTCCAAAAAGTGAATTACCCACTGACAATCCGCTTCTTGTAAATTCTCATAGTGTCGAATCAAATCAGCAATACAAGCCTCTAGATGAGTCCGAGAGTTTTTGGAAATTAAAATTAATTTGAGCAGCAGAATCACCAATGTAATTGGGCTCTTCTGCATGACAAATAACGCGAATAGGGAACTTGGCTCTTTACGATTCTCAGTGGTTAAACATTCAATAACTCGATTACAAGTTCTAAGTAACAAAGCATCATCTAAATCCCGCTCATCATGAATTTCGTACAGGGATTCCAAACTACCAAACAATGATTTTTTCACTGATTCTGCTAAATCTTGATTACTCATAGAGTAAATCAAGTACTTTTTGAGACTGTCCTTAAACTGGCAATAAGTTAACTCATGGGTTTGTTTCAAGAAAATATTAGCCAAGTTGGTATAGCTAAATACGCATTTCTTAGCGACTAATCTCTTAATTAAGAGCAGTACTTCATCTCCTAGCAGAGTTGGGTTCTTCAGAGGTACAGTCTGCACGACATTAGACTGGGATCTAGCTACATATAAAGCTAGATCTCGTTTGTACTGCTCCTTTAACTGTTTTGATAGAACTCTAGCTGTTTCTCGTTGCTCTACCGAATTTGTGGTATTCACAAACTGAGAAACTAACAAATAAGACGTATAGCGATGGCTCCAAGGTCTTTCTGGTTGAAATGTGCAAGCAGAAACAAATAACTCTAGCTCTTGATAATCGCTGCTGCCGACAAACTTCTCTAGCCAACTATTGAGACGGGTTAGGATGAGAGAAGCTGTTTTGCGATTGAACTTAATCTTAGGAAATAAGCCAACTAGCTGTTGGATTATCTGATATTTTTTACTGGTATTCCAGTTGTTAATTAAAATGTAGCAAGAGCGTTTGAGCGTATTACGAAACTCTTGCTCATCATTGGCAACAATGATTTGATACAGTGCTTGGTTTACCTCCGAGCTGGTCATGTTCACTGAGTGAACAAACAAGCTTTCAAACTCAGCTAAAGCAACCTCTGGGGAGCATTGCTTGACTGTATGAATCAAGAACTCATAGATTGTTTCCTGAGCGTGTTCAATTCCCTTCGTGAAGTGCTGAAAATGAGGCTCAGGGTGATAACGCTCGACCGCAGGTTCTTGAATTAACATAAGGAGTCAACAGGGAAGGAGAGTTTGGAGTAGCTCGCACAGACCAACTGGGGAACTTTTGCTAGCCAACCTGCATCCAAGCTAGTAACTGACTCCCGGATGCGGCTGTTGCTCCAAATCTTATGGTTTGCCCGAAGGCAACCTCGTGATTCAACCCTGGTAGATGCGGTGAAGCTGCTCATATTTTTGGTTGATGACGCGCACAGGATACTAGTGACTTTACTGAGGTAATCAGTGTGACGAATCATACGGGCAGGCGTGATCAAAGTCACTCAGGATAAAGTCAGTGTAGCGAGACGATCGCGATCGCCCCATCACTGATATAGGTTATTTGTTTTAGTACTGAGAACATAAACCACAACGCCAGCTTCCGGTTTTCCGGGTAACCCCGTGGGTGAGACGCTTGAGCGATACTCTCTGTAACTTTCAGCCTCCGTGGATCAAGACAAATGTCTTAAGACCATTGCCGCACCACACTCCCTAGTTCTACGGTATTTAGATGATCCAGGATAAAGGCTTTCCGCAAAAGTTCTGGGGGGACATATTCGTCATATTTTTGTAGTCTCGGCACCTCATCCGGACCCAGTAGTTCTTCAGCCGCCAGCTTGCCATCCGCGATCGCCACAATTTCGCACAGCAAGTTTTCGAGCTTGGCTTTGCCTAACTGTACTGTAAAGAAGTAAGGTGATCGCCCCCCAATTCCCTTGATTTTTAGGGAGTCTCGGCAGCAGAGCTTCAGGTATCGTTCTAGGGTGCGGTAAGCGGTGGTGCCCAGCCAGGGAAAAATGCAACAGCTTCGGGCATCTAGTTGCAGTAAATGGTGGCGATCGAGTTCTACCCGTCTGGCCCACTGCCGCACTGTTTGCAGTCTTTCCTTTGCGCCCGGTTGCAAGTAGCGATACTCGATATCCTCGAATAGCACCTGGCGCATGCGTTGCAGCACTTTGGTATGCAGCGTGCCGCCCCCTCCTTGCCAAGCGCTACTGGCGGCCCCAGCGCTGGGTTGCACAAATACCGTTTTGGTTTTGTCGTCAACTTCTAGCACCTGCCACGCTCGCCCTGCTAGAGCGACGCGATCGCCCACATCCGGAGGCAGCGCAATACTGCCAATCACTGTTGTGCCTTCTTGCACTGTGTATTCTTCACTGTCTGGGAAGGTGGCGTAGAACTTAAAGCTCCGCACAATCCGCTCACCTGCCAGCCCAACGATTAGCGTGCCTTCGACAGTTTTTTGAATATGGTTAATCTCGATCAGGTGGCGCAGAAGTTGGCGAAATTCTTCTGGAGCGATCGCTCGAAAACTCGGCAGTGTCAACACTTGCTGAGCCAAGGCAGCAGGGGAAAGCTCTCCTAGAGCGACCAATGTGCTCATGGTTTGGTGATAGAGCAGGCTCAACGGATACTGCAACGGTTGAATCGGCTCGATCCAGCGTTCTTCCAGGTAAAGCTGAAGGATAGCGATCGTTTGTAGGAGTTGCCAGGGAACGTGATCGGGCAAAAATTCTGGGTCTGCGATCGGATCTTCCACACAGACAAAGCGCATATCCGCAGGCGTTCCCCGTCGCCCCGATCGCCCTAACCGTTGTAAGAAACTGGCGACCGAAGGAGGCGATTCTAGCTGAATCACTCGCTCTAGTTGCCCAATATCAATCCCCATCTCAAAAGTTACGGTTGCTGCTGTCACCGCAGGCGTGGGAGCCCGCATCGCATCTTCTGCGGCTGCTCGTAAGGTGGCGGAGATGCTGCCATGATGCACATGGTAAATATCGGGCAAGCCTTTAGCGGTGGCGAATTGGCGCAGAGTAGCGATCGCTTCTTCAGCAGCGGTGCGATTGTTGGCAAAAATCAAGCACTTGCGCGACTGAGTTTGATTAAACAAGTAATTTTGGTACGGGCTAAACGCTGCATCCCGGTTGTCTCCTTTGGCTCGGATTGGTTCTGAGCGATAGAAATGCTCCAGAGACAAATGCAGGGTACGTTGCGCGACCTTCACTTCTGGCGTGATTACCAATTGCTGAGTGCCCGATCGCAACCAATCTTCAGCTAATCCATAATCTCCTAACGTGGCAGACAAACCAATCCGACGCGGCAGATTTCGAGTCTGTTTTGCTAACCGAGCCAACTGACAGAGAATTTGGCAACCGCGCTCCGAACCAATAAAGGCATGGATTTCATCAATTACCACAAAGCGCAATTCACCAAACAGGCGATCGAGGTTTTTGCTCTGGTTAATCAACAAGCTTTCCAATGATTCGGGTGTAATTTGCAGTACACCTGTGGGATGTTTTAGCAGTTTTTGTTTCTGGCTCTGCGCCACATCCCCATGCCAAGCCCACACGGGAATATCTGCTTCTTTCAGTAAATCGTTGAGGCGATCGAACTGATCATTGATGAGCGCTTTGATCGGGCCGATGTACATCGCGCCAATCGTTTTGGGAGGTGCCTCATGCAGCAAGGTCAGGACTGGCAGAAACGCCGCTTCAGTTTTGCCCGCTGCCGTCCCCGCTGCAATCAACAGATGAGCATCCGTCTCAAAAATCACCTGGCACGCTTCCGCCTGCACTTGCCGCAAATCGGTCCAGCCGTGGCTATAAATATATTCCTGAATAAAGGGGGCTAAGCAGTGATAGGCGCGATCGCTCATACAGATCTGTATTTCTGGGCTAGTAACCCACCCTACACGATCTGGCTATTGCCGTTGAAATTGTTTTCTTGACATTGCCCGTTTTAGTTCAGCGTTTAATAGCGAGTTAAGAGTGAGTAGGGCGATCGCTCTTATTAGCCTTGTTAGATAGAATTTGGATCGGCACCCATAAAGCCTACCTTTACACCAGCAGATTTCATCACTTTCATTGCCTTATCGTGCATGAAAAGTAGTATTAATAAGCCCAAAACTGGTACGAGTAGACCAATCATAAGTAATACCATCGATGTGACGGAAAGTTTGAGAGACTTGCCAAGCTTGTACAACGCAAATATCTGAAGTACTGATGCAGCCACATATACAAACAAACCTATGGATGGCTCTTCTAGAGAAACACGAGATAAGTTAACAGCTATAGCGGCCATAATAGACCATAAAAGTAACCTATGGTACTTAGCAACTTCCTGAATTTCTAGACGTGAAAAAGTTATATTCATAGGTAATCCTTGCAGAGAACAGAGAGGTAGACTTAGTAAACTCAGTTCATATTATTTTGAGGCGAAGTAAATAGATAAGTGACTTCTATACTCACCCCAAATTAATGTATAAGCAGAAGTTCGCCGTATAGTATTTCAAGTCGGGCAAACAAATAGAAAACTTTAGAATAACAAGAATCTGGTTTTCTATTTCTGTTTTGTTAAAGCGATCGCCCTTTACCAATTAAGTTAAAAGCGATCGCTTTACTCATCACTCAACTTGAAGTGATGACAGTTTGTAGCTCTATCGTAAGCAGCGATTTTCGCCGCTTTGGTCATTCAAGCAGTTGCCATTTCGATCGAGAAGTACCACTGAACTAATGCTAGAGAATTGCTTTAATGTGGCACTGATAGAGCTTTTAATCCGTGCATCATCACCAATGCCGCCGGATACTACTTGCTTGCAGAACTGTAACTTGGCAACGCCTGTAGACACAGCAAGCTTAAAGTCTCGACCACAGTTAGAGCTACCTTGAAAATTGATCGGGGCTCTAAAACCTTGTTGTCTTTCTTGACTGGTTGGGCCTGCGATTAATTGCTCAATGGCAAACTGAGCCACCCCTTGAGTTTGGGTGCGTCGTACTACGGGAGCCACGTAAGAGAAATCTTGTTGGCTGCGGCTGGTGGGGAAAAACACTTTGACTGGCTTGGTGCTGGTTGTAGCAGCAACGGTTGTTGTTGCGGCATTTCCAGCAGATTGGGCATTTGTAGGGCCGTTGGCAGAGAGGCTAATTCCGGCGAGGGTGGCGATCGCTAAACAAGAGAAGAGAGAGTTACGTAAATTGAACATGTCTTTGGGCAAGTATTGTGTGACTGCTAAAAGTGAGCTTCACTGTGCGATCGTCCAATTCCTAAACCTCTGCAATAGAATTTTCTGTAACTCTTATTGTCTCAATTCAACCATTAGCAGGAAGCCAAAAAAGATAGGTGATTGCTCTCTCCAAGTTCAACAGTAGTGGTAATGATGATCAGCTTATCAATGAGATGGGAACTCTATAAAAAATAAATAGAGAGACTAATACCGTGAAAAAGGGCGATCATATCTATGTTGATCGTTGTTCCTGCAAGCAGCATGGAATATACGTTGGTGAAGATTTAGTTGTTTACTGGACAGATCAGGATTCAAAAAGTGATCAACTTTGTCGAGTGAGTCTCGCAGAGTTCACTCAAGGTGCAAATTCCAAAGTCAGGAAACATGCTTGCAGATGTATTGATCGAGAAAAAACAATTAAAAAAGCGGAAGCAAGACTCAAAGAAGAAAAGCTTAAATATAAATTTATTAATAGCAAGGACTTCGCTATTTATTGTAGGACTGGTCTAAAAATGGGTGATCATATCTATGCTGATTATGGTCACTGCTTTCATCATGGAATCTATTGTGGTGATAATGAAGTTATTCACTACGTAAATGCCAAAAGAATTGGTAAAACTTTATTGTCTAAATTTGCCAAGACAGAAAAAATTCATATAAAACGCCATCGCAAATCATTTTCACAAACCAGAGTTGTAAAGAGAGCTAAACGACGCTTAGGCGAACGAAACTACAATCTTATTTTTAATAATTGTGAGCACTTTGCAAATTGGTGTAAGAAAGGTAGATCCAGAAGCTCACAAGTTGAAGAGCTTCCAAAGTCTACTATTAAGGTTGCCAGCGACGGTATCAAAAAGGTCAAGCAAGTTACTACAGGCATTCAAAAGGGCGTATTGAGAAAAGTACGCAAAACTTCTAGGATACGTACTCCTTGGTAATCTTAATAGCGGCTTTAGATTAGTTGAGTTAACTTGATTATCAAATTTAGGGCTGGGAAATGTTTTTCTGGATTAAGTGAGTTTTCTCTGAACTTTAATCAATAGTGAAAGCGATCGCTACTAATCTTTATTCCTGCAATTACAGTGTAAATTCTGCAAATTCTCCGGTTTCGTCTACTTTGGCGTCTTTGCCTGAACGGGTAGGTTGAAAATTGGTGCCGCCGAGTAGTTGGGTGAGGGAGAGTTTGGGGTTTTGGTGGAGTAGGTTGAGGGCGCTGATGAAGTCGCGGACAATTTCGCCAGGGGTAAGTAGGGCTTCCGCACCAAGACGATTGGTGATTTCTTTGAGGAAGGCTTGCAGGTCGCGATTATTGAGGGAAGCTTGGTAAGCGTAGTGAGCGGCATGGACTTCTGCCAAGCGTTGCAGCAATTGGAGAATTTCGGCTTGGGTGAGGGGTTCTAGGCGAATTACGGGGCCAGAGGTATCTTGCAGACCTGGTTGAGCAAAGCGGCTTTGAGCGGTGCGGCGTTGCCAAGCGGGGTCGCTGTAGAGTCCTCGGCGGGAATCTTCGAGAAATTGTGGGGTGCCACCGATGATGATGTCGAGATGTCCGACTCGACCTTGCACGGTGTCATTAAACATTGCCAACAACTTGTCGTAATTGTTCTGGCGGGAACCTGCGTGGGTGATTTTGTAGAGATGGACCGCCTCATCTAGCAGCACCAGCAAGCCTTTGTAACCAATTCCAGAGACAAATTTGGCAAACAGTTTGATGTAGTCGTACCAAGTTTCATCATCAATGATCACCTTCACGCCCAAGGCTGCTTTCGCGTCGGATTTGGTCGAGAATTCTCCTCGCAGCCAACGCAGAGCCGAATCTTTAAGCTGGTCGTCATCGGTGCGGTAGCCCCGCCAGTAAGCGATGATCACGCTGGCAAAGTCGAAGCCGTGAACTAATCCTTCTAGGGTCTGGGCCACTTCCCGGATTTTTACTTCTACCAAGTCATCAAAGCCTTCATCTTTGGGACGTTTGCCGCTTTCTTGAGCGACTTGAGTTAAGACACCGCTAATCCAGCGTTCTAAAATTAGGGCGATCGCGCCGCCGTCTGGATTCGTTTTTGTGGCAATGTTTTGCATCAACTCGCGATAAGTGGCGATACTTTGCCCACTGGCTCCTGCTAAGCGGCGTTCTGGAGACAAATCAGCATCGGCGACGACAAAGCCTTGCTCCATCGCCTGATTGCGGATTAGTTGCAGGATGAAGCTTTTACCAGAGCCGTAACGACCGACGACAAACCGAAAGGCTGCGCCACCTTCAGCGGTATTTTCTAGGTCTTGCACTAGGGCTTTGGCTTCCACTTCGCGACCCACGGCAATTTGCTCTAGACCAATTCTGGGCACAACTCCCGCACCCAAAGCATTGATCAAGGCTGTGGATACGCGCTTAGACAGTTTCTGCTTTGCCATGTGTCTTTGCTCGGTCTTGTAGTGGCTGATGTGGATTGGTACGAGTGTCTGTTAACTGTACCGCCAAACTCGGATGGTCTGGTCGGCGCTACTGCTAACCAATGTATTGCTATCTGGCGCAAAGGCGATCGCACAAATCTTAGCCGTATGGTCGCTCAAAGTGGTTAGTAATTCTCTCGACTCTAAATTCCAAACTTTCAGTGTGCCATCTTCACCGCCACTGGCTAAGAATTGACCATTGGGGCTAATGGCAACTGCCGATACTTGACCTTTATGCAACGCGAGGCTAGAACTAACGTCTGGCCTTAAATCCCAAAGCTTGATGGTGCTGTCTGCACCACCACTAACCAAGGTTTTGCCATCGGGGCTAAATGCCATTGAGCAAACTTTACTGCCATGAGCAGGCAGCGAGTTGAAACTTGTTTTGGTGTCTAAATTCCAGAGGTGAATGGTGCCATTTTGATCACCACTGGCCAGAATGTCTTTGTCAGGCCGAGGGTTGAAAACCACTGAGGTGATGAAGCCATAACCGTTGATGGTTTGGATTAACTTCCCAGTTCTGATGTCCCATACCTTAATGCTGCGATCGGCACTGCCACTGGCGAGCAACTGTCCATCTGGGTTGACGGCGATCGCATTTACGGCGGTTGTATGTCCGGTGAGGGTTCGTAATAATTTCCCTGCCTTGAGATTCCAGACTTTAATCGTGCTGCTGCTGCCACTGCTAAACAACAGCTTGCCGCCGGGATGTAGAGCTAGGGCATAAATCGAGCCAGAGTTTTCTGGGTGAGGGAGGGTTTGCACCCATTTACCTTCCAAGGCCCAAACTTGCAGCTTGTTGTCACTACCACCACTAATTAAGGTTTGGTTATTCGAGGTGACTACTAAAGCGTTGGCTCCACTCTCAAAGATCACCCGACATTTCCAAGTGCCCAGTTTGGAGGGTAGGGCCGCGATCGCTGCTGGCACATCCGCCACCTCAACATCAATGGTCGTGACCGGGAAACTTTCCCGACCCACAACCGCAATCGCTCGCTGCAAATACTCCTCATAGTCCTCATAAATTTGTGGAATCAGCGAGGAGGTTCCAGGCTCAAAAATCAGGTCATCAATAATGGCATCCGCTTTCTCGTTAATGGCATCCACCAGCATTTGCGGCATGGTGGGCACCGCATCAGCAATCTGTCGCAGTTCTTCCGCGTCTTGTCGCAGAATCGCTTCTAATGCCCAATATTCAGAGTCGGAAAGTTGATTAATCAGCTCGTGCCACTCAGGAGGTAAAAAAGGTCTTTGATCTGCATCTGGATTAGATGTAGGAACAGGCAGTTCAGACGGCGGCGCGATCGCTGGAAGTACGGATTCGACTGTTATAAGTCTGCCAGGAAGAGATTCTCGACTCGAAACCTGTGCTAGCAGAGTTTCCAGAGATGTCTCTAGCTCGCGCCTTTGAGTGGCGATCGCCGCAAATAACGATTGAATTTCTGACTTCAAGGGTTGGAGATCAATCCCTGCAACTAACTCCGCAATTTCCGATTTCAGCGGTTGTAGATCGATCGTTGTAACTAATTCTGCAATTTCCGATTTCAGCAGTTGCAAATCAATGCTTGGAACTTCCGCTCTTAACGGCTGTGTATCGATCGCCGTCACTAGTGATTGAATTTCTGACTTTAGTGGTTGCAGATCGATCGCAGTGACTAATTCTGCAATTTCTGACTTCAGCGGTTGTAAATCAATCTTCTGGATTTCCGATTTCAGCGGCTCTACATCGATCGCGGAAATGATGGTTTGGATTTCCGACTTCAATGACTGTGCATCAATGGTTGAAATTAATGCTTCAATCTTTGATCTCAACTTTTGAACATCGATCGCAGTGACTAATTCTTGAATCTCCGACTTCAGCGGTTGCAGATCGATCGCAGTGACTAATTCTTGAATCTCCGCTTTCAACAACGGCACATTGATGGCTGCCGCTAGCTCTTGAATCTTGGCTCTTAGCGGCTCAGTGTCAATCGCCGAAACTAATCCTTGGATTTCCGTTTTTAATGGCTGCACATCCACAGCAGAAATGATGGTTTGAATCTCCGCCTTCAACGGCTCTATATCGATGGCTGCTAGGTCCGTCAGAGACTGGTTTAGAGTTTGTCGCGATCGCTCTAGCGCTTGAATTTGCGCTTGCAAATCTTGGGTTTCTGCGGCTAATAGCTGCTTGCTCGTTTGCAGTGCAGCAACATCACTGTGGAGTTGGAGTTTCTGAGTCGTAAACTCAGCAGCTTGAGCCTTGAGTTGCGTCAGTTCTTGCTGGAGCTGGCCCACATCAACCGCTAAAGTTTGCCGCGCCTCGTTCGTAGTGGCGATCGCTTGCTGGATTTCGCCTTCCTGCGCTGCCAACCCTCGGACCCGCTCTTGCCACTGTTGAAAGTTAACTTCCAGTTGTTGCTTGCGACCTTCCAAAGTAGCGATCGCTTGACCTAGTTCCCGATCTTGCTGTTGTTGTTCAGCAATTCGAGTTTGAAGCTTTTCAAGGTCAGCTTGCAAAAAGCTCAAACTGGTTTCGGCTTGTTGCTTTTCTGCGGTTGCGCTCAGGAGAGCTTGCTGAATTTCGGCTTGCCGTTGCTCGTAAGCCTGCAACTGTCCCGCGATCGCCTGTCCCTTTAATCGGGCTTGCTGCTTCTGGCGATCGTCAATAGCAACGGCACCCGCATAGGCACCGGGAGCAATCAACCCGGTGAGGAGCGATCGCTGCAAGTTTCGCTCAGCGAGAAAACTCAAGCCAAAGCTAAGGCCGAAAGCGGCTGAACCGATGACAATCCGATTGACTAGCATGCAAGCTTTGTTACTAATTCTGTCGGGGGCAATTTTGTTCTACTGCTTTACAGCCAAGGCATTCCCGTCACGGGTGAGTAGCAGCGACTAGAGAATATATAGCATTCAGTACACTTCTTCGAACTGAAGCGGCAATTTCCGGTACTCCGCAGTTTTTTTCAGTCTACTTCTAGAAAAGAAGGTCATTGCTACTTAAGTGGTGCTGCCTCCTAGATAGCAACTTCATGAAGCTAATGCCGTGTGAGTATCAATTTTTAATGAAGAGTGTCCGAATACGGGGATGGATTTATGGAGGCGTATGACAAGATCTTACGAGACTTAAATGTTGGGGCTGCTTCTACCAAAGTCCCTTTCCATCAAATTTTTTCAAGCTATTTGATTGCAATCAAAATAGTTTCTGTGTTGAGGAAGCTGGAGTTTGGATCGCTTCTTTCAACCCAGTTTCTACGTATCTTCACGCAACGGACCCATTGCCGAGTTTTGTTATTGAGGGAAATACAACCCATGACTATGGCAACAACGATCCAGAAGTTATCGATCGCGGCTGCTAGTGCTTCGGTGCTGGCGATCGCGGCTCATGCTACCCCCGCTGAAGCTGCCCGGATATTTGGTTTTGAAAGTAGTTACGAAGGTTTCCCAATCACAGGTAGTTTTACGATTGATGACACGACACCCGGAACCAGCCCTGTCCTTGGTTTTGACATCAGCTACTACGCCAAAGCCATTTCTCAGGCTACAGTCACAGGATATGGCCAGTCGTTGACATTTCAAGATGTTGATTTCTATGTTGGCAACGATCTGCTGGGTTCAGATACTGTAGATGCGATCGCCTTCAGTCTCGGTCCCATTCAGGATGCGCTAGATAGCAACTTTGTCGCGGTTCTTTTTCCTAGTTTTTTGTCTAGCTTTCAAGTTTCTTCCAGTTCTCTTTCAAAGGCTTTAGATGCCTTAGATGGAGCAACAGGAATTGCATTCGCTCCTTACTTAGCTGAGGACGGTGAAGAGCCTTTCTATGAAGTGAGTTTCTTTGAAAAGAAGGATACAGCATCGGTTCCTGAACCTGCTTCTCTCGTAGGACTTTTGGGTGTTGGAGCGTTTGTTGCGGGTTCTGCTTGGAAGCGTAAGCAGAACCCGCAACAACTGTAAATTCCGAAAAACCCCAATTTTGAATCTTGTACGTTCATCCCGGTTGCCATGCCCTCAAAAGCATGGCTTTCTCTTTGTTAGGTTATAAGCGGAAATACCGACTTAGAATGTGAAGTTCTGGTTTTGAGACCTTGCTTAACTATCGGGTTGTGAGGCTAAACTCTTGTGAACTTGGTTTATCTGCTGCTCAAAACCTCTTGGGTGAGTGTTCTACTGGCGATGCTAACTGGACTGCTGGGCGGTGCGAGTAGTACCGGACTCATTGCCCTGACCAACACCAGCTTAACCAGCCAGAATCCGCCTACTGCCGCCTTGATGCGAAACTTTGCGGGTCTGGGCTTAGTGCTGTTGCTCACCACGATCGCCTCGCAGATTTTGTTAGCTCGACTGGCCCAAGGCTCAATTTTTGAGTTGCGGTTGTTGTTAAGTCGTCAAATACTGGCTTCCCCCCTACGCCAACTAGAAGCACTAGGCGCATCTCGGCTTCTGGCTACCCTCACAGACGACATTCAATCGGTTGCCAACGCCCTTTTCTCATTTCCAGTACTCTGCATTGATATTGCCATTCTGGTCAGTTGCCTCACCTACCTCGCGTGGCTTTCATTGTCTGTATTTGGGTTGATGATGCTAGTGCTGGCAATCGTGATTGCTAGCCTGCAAGTAATTATTAGTAGAGCTAGAAAAGCCCTCTCTCTAGCTCGAAAAGAACAAGACAACCTATTACATCACTTCCAGGCAATCATTGCAGGCATTAAGGAGCTAAAGCTGCATTATCAGCGGCGACAAAGCTTCCTGACCGAAGACCTTTATGTAACTGCCACGGCTGCTCGTGACCACAACGTCGCAGGCATGACCACCTTTGCGATCGCTGGAGGCTATGGACTTCTCGCCACCTTTTTAATCATCGGTTTGTTGCTCTTTGCCTTGCCCCGCTTTATCAGCACCAGCCCCGAAATTTTGTCTGGTTATGCCCTCGTTGCGCTCTATTTAATGCTGCCTTTCCAAGGAATCTTGGGGGTGATTCCCG
The DNA here is from genome assembly GCF_039962155.1 of Trichocoleus desertorum AS-A10. Lineage (NCBI taxonomy): Bacteria > Bacillati > Cyanobacteriota > Cyanophyceae > Leptolyngbyales > Trichocoleusaceae > Trichocoleus > Trichocoleus desertorum. The sequence goes on from NZ_JAMPKN010000014.1 coordinate 51,935, forward strand.
TTTTGAGTCGAGCCACCGTAGCCCTAGACGCGATTCAAGCCTTGGGATTAGCTTTAGCAGAACACGCTACTGAGACAACAGCGATCGCTCCTCCTCCACCCAATCCAGCTTGGCAACAACTCGATCTCGTAGATGTAACTCATGCTTACCGAGGCGAGCGCGAAGAAGACGGATTCACGCTAGGGCCACTAACTTTAAGCTTTCACCCGGGAGAAGTAGTGTTTCTGGTCGGGGGTAACGGTAGCGGTAAATCAACTTTAGCCAAGCTAATTACAGGACTCTATAGTCCTGAAGCAGGCGAGTTACAGCTTGATGGTCAACCGATTACCGATGCGAATCGGGAATGGTATCGGCAGCACTTCTCGGTGGTTTTTGCTGACTTTTACCTATTCGATCGCTTGTTGGGTTTGGGCGATCGCAGCGATCTCGATCCACAAGCCAAAGAGTATCTGAGCCAACTCCATCTCGACCACAAAGTTCGCGTTCAGGATGGCACTTTATCGACCACGACACTTTCTCAGGGACAACGCAAACGGTTAGCGCTGCTCACAGCTTATTTAGAAGACCGCCCGATTTATCTATTTGATGAATGGGCTTCCGACCAAGACCCGATCTTCAAAGAAATTTTCTACACGCAATTGCTACCAGAACTGAAACAGAGAGGCAAAGCTGTCTTGGTGATTAGCCACGACGACCACTATTTCCACCTTGGTGACCGCATTGTGAAGCTGGATTATGGCAAGCTGGAATACGACAAGCGCATTGCTGCCTAATTTTGCCCGTGCCCAACCCTCGCCAACTTGCTTTCCTTGCTCTGCGATCGATCCAACGGGACGCCTTTGCAGATGTGGCGCTCGATCGCGTCCTGCAAGATGCTGAACTCAGTAGCCAAGATCGACGGCTGATGACTGAGCTAGTGTATGGCAGCGTCAGACGGCAACGCACTTTAGATGCGCTGATCGATCAGTTGGGCAAAAAGAAAGCTCACCAACAACCCCCTGATCTGCGAACTATTCTGCACTTGGGCTTGTACCAACTGCGCTACTTGAATCAAATTCCTGCTTCAGCCGCCGTCAATACCACCGTTGAGCTAGCCAAACAAAATGGCTTTTCAGGGTTGACTGGGTTTGTCAACGGCTTCATGCGCCAATACATCCGCTTGGTGGAGACGGCTGGCGATCCCTTGCAACTTCCGTCTGATCCCGTTCAGCGGTTAGGCACTCTGCACAGTTATCCTGACTGGATCGTTCAAGTTTGGCTCGACCAACTGGATTTAGCCGAAACCGAGCAATTGTGCGAGTGGATGAATCGCCCGCCCCACATTGACCTGCGAATCAATCCTCTCCGCACTTCCTTCGACGAAGTGGAGACAGCGATGCAAGCCGCAGGCGTGGTGGTGCAACGTTTGCCCCATTTGCCTCAAGCCTTGCGATTACTGGAGCCTGCGGGTGCGATTCAGAAATTGCCAGGGTTTCAGTCAGGCTGGTGGATGGTGCAAGATGCCAGCGCCCAGTTGGTTAGCTATCTGGTTGACCCGCAACCTGGTGACTTTGTGATTGATGCTTGTGCAGCTCCCGGTGGTAAAGCTCTACATCTCGCAGAACTGATGCAAAACCAAGGTACCATTTGGGCTTGCGATCGCACTGCATCTCGCCTGAAAAAACTCAAGGAAAACGCCGAACGATTGGGCATCCACTCCACCAAGATCAGCATTGGAGACAGCCGCAACCAACCGCAATTTGTCGGCAAGGGCGATCGCGTTCTCCTCGACGCACCTTGTTCTGGCCTTGGTACACTCAACCGTCACGCCGATGCTCGTTGGCGACAAACTCCCGATCGTGTGCAAGAGCTAGCAACGCTGCAACAGGAACTCTTAGTCGCAGCCGCCACTTGGCTCAAACGCGATGGCGTGCTGGTTTACGCTACCTGTACGCTGCATCCGCAAGAAAATGAGCAAGTCATTGAGGCTTTTCTCGCTCAGCATCCCGATTGGCAGATCGAGCCACCTGCACCCAACTCCCCGGCTGCGGCCTTTGCCACCCCTCAAGGCCTGGTGAAAGTTTGGCCCCATCGTCAACAGATGGATGGCTTTTTCATGGTTCGCCTTAAGCGTGCAGTTCGGCAGACTGCCACTAGTTAATTCAGGCGATCGAGGCTCTCATCTTTAAGGATGGCAATGTTGCGAGTAAAGAGAGCAATTCGCAAGCTTTATGCTCAGTGGTTAGACGACAAAAAATAACTCCAGCTAATGCACTGGAGTTCCCAAACAGAGACCACTTCAATCGATTTTCTAAAAAGCTTAGCGAGGCTGACCGATGCCAGGAGTTTCTTCCTTCTCAACTTCAGGCACAATGTCAGGGCGATCCTTATCTTCCCAGCCGACAGGACGCTTAGAGTTGTACCAAGCGACCGAACCAATTGACGCAGCTGCAATAAACCCAACGATATAAACCAAGGTGGCAGAGATGGGGAAATGAGGAGTATTTGTAGCAACTTCTGCTGTTGCCGCTGCCGCAATTAATAAAGACATCTTAATAACCTCTCTACGATTTGAAATACTAATTTACAGTACAACAACAGTAGCAGAGCTTGCTCAGAGGCTGGCTCTCCCCAGAGTTGGATTCGATCCCCCTTCCTAAGACAGTTCTTCAGAATGCAGGTGGCGCAGGCTCAGAATCAGCAGGCGGTTCAGGTTCCGCAGGCGCTTCCTCTACGGGAGCTTCTTCTGCAGGCGCTTCTTCTACGGGTGCTTCTTCCGCAGGCGCTTCTTCCACGGGTGCATAGTCGCTGGGTGGCGCTTCTTCTGCTGCAGGTTCAGGTGCAGGTTCACTGGGAGCGGCATCTTCATAGCCGCCGGAGTCATAGCCGCCGCCAGAATCATAGCCACCACCCGAATCGTAGCTACTTCCAGAATCGTATCCACCACCAGAGCTCTCGCTATTCGCACCCCCAGTTTCAGGCGCAGTACTGCCTGAAAGCTCACGTTTAGGAGTGACAGGCTTAGCTTTGATGCTGCCTTTGCGCCCCTCAAAACTTGGTAACTCGGGAAACTTCTGGACTGGCATGCCTTGCACAACTTTAGTCATGAATTCACGCCAAGTGTGAGCAGCCGTACCACTCGTTCCCCAAGTAGGGTCGTTGTTGTCGTTGCCCAACCACACCCCAGTCACAACCTGAGGAATATAGCCGATAAACCACAAGTCACGAGCTTCCTCAGAAGTGCCTGTTTTTCCAGCAACAGGCCGCCCTACCTGGGCTGGCCGACCTGTTCCAGACTGCACCACACCCTCTAGCATCCAAGTGAGGATGGAGGCAGTACCTTTATCAACCACTCGTTTGGGTTTAAAGTCGGCGCTGTAAAGAACTTGTCCCTGTCGATTGAGAATCCGAGTAATGCCGTGAGGTGTAACTGCATTTCCTTGAGCGGCTAATGTCCCATAAGCACTAGTCAGCTCTAGCAAGTTAACTTCCGACGCTCCTAAGGCTAAGGAATAAGTCGGCATTAACTTAGACCGAATGCCCATGTCTTTCGCCATCTTGACCACCGGATCAAAGCCAACGTCAATCAAGACCTTGACCGCAACCACGTTGACAGAATAGGTTAAGGCATCTCGCATCGAGACCCATCCCCGATAGGTCTTACCGTAGTTCTGGGGCTTGTAACCATCAACCGTGTACTGAGCATCTAGATACCCATCGGTGGGCGAGAACCCAGCCGCGATCGCACTTGTGTAAACCAAGGTTTTGAAGGTAGACCCTGGTTGCCGTTGGGCTTGGGTCGCTCGGTTAAATTGGCTCTTGCCATAACCATTACCTCCTACCAACGCCTTTACCTCACCGTTGCGGGGGTCGAGCGACACTAAGGCGGCTTGGCTAAAACCTTCCGCCGAGCCATCTAGCTCTACGGCATCTTTAATTGCTTTTTCTGCGGTCTTTTGCCACTGGCGATTTAAGGTAGTTTCAACCGTTAAGCCACCCAGTTCCAGCGCTTCGGGAGAAACATATTTGGGTAGCTCCTGCTGGATGTAGGAGGTAAAATAGGGCGCTTCGATCACCAAGCGCTTTGGAGTGCTGGGTTTGAGTTGCAGAGGAGCCGCGATCGCCGTTTCCATCTCAGCCTTGCTGATGTAGCCAGTATCAAACATCCGCTGCAACACAACGTTGCGCCGCTTGACGGCAGAGTCAGGATTGACCAAAGGTGAGTAAACACTAGGAGCAGGAGGCAACCCAGCAATCATTGCGGTTTCTGGCAAAGTCAGCTTGTCCACTGGCTTACTGAAGTAAACCCAAGCCGCATCAGCGACACCATAAGCCCCAGAACCCAAATAAACCAAATTCAAGTAGCGCTCTAGAATTTGCTCTTTCGGCATCTGCCGCTCTAGCTCTCGAGCTAGCATGGCTTCTTTCAATTTGCGCGTAATGCTACGCTCTTGGTTTAAAAATACAATGCGGGCTACCTGTTGCGTGATCGTGCTGCCACCTTGCACCAAATCCCCTGAGACAACATTGGAGAGAGCTGCACGGACAATCCCTTGATAATCTACGCCCTTGTGCTTATAGAAACGCCGATCTTCTGCTGCAATAAAAGCTTCGACCGTGTTTTTGGGAAATTGACGGATGGTCAATTTTTCTCTTGTAGCAGGCCCCGACTGCTGTAGGATAGTTCCGTCAGCGGCTTTAATCGTGAGGGTGCCGTCTCGGACAAAGGTAAAGATACTTCCGGTATCCGGTAAAGTGCTCTCCAGAGACCACCAACCAATTCCCAAAGCGCAGATACCACTAGTCAAACCGAGTCCCAACCAAAATAAGCGATTCTGGTGAAGCGGTTTTGGGCCTCGGAATGGTCGCAGAATGGGAGCGAGTCGTGATCTTTCAACGCGAGAAACGGCTTGAGTCGATAATTGCTTAACGTTCGACTTTAGCCGCTTCCCTGGTGATTTGGGCACTTTCTTGCGCCGCTTTTTAGGTTGCGATTGATCATTGGAGGCGATTGGTCCAGGTTCTGCTGACTCAGCATTATTGAACTTGGCCGAAAAACCCCTGAGCCTTGAGATAAACTTTGCCACTGTAGCTCCTCACTCGCCACCACACACCAAGCCGCTCTTCGCTCTTAATTTTAGGGCTTGGTATCCCAATATGCACCCCAATGATCGAAATCGTCCTATCGTAACCTCAGTCTAAAAGTCAAGTGTTCATAACCTTTTTAGGCAAAAAATTAGCTAAAACAGGCTTAAACACCCGCATGGCCTAGTGCTAGAGCCGCGACTAGCATGCCTAACACTAAAAACGGTTGAGCACTCGCTTGGTACTTCACATCATTCTTGAGGGGATCACGCAGGAAGTACATATCCTGAAACGTGATTTGGGGAATTACGAGCAGTAACAAAATGACCGCATACAAATTCTGATGAATACTAACTAGATAAGCTGCAACCCCGGTTTGAAACACATCAATCATCAGTACGCAGATCCAGGCGGCGGTAGTGACACCAAACATGACTGGTAGCGACTTTAAACCTAGCTGGCGATCGCCCTCCACACTCTTGAAGTCGTTCACGATCGCAATGCCTAAGCCCGCAAAGCTATAGAACAACGTTAAAACCACAATTGTGGGATTGAGATCCCCGAACAGCGCATGTCCTGCCCACCAAGGCAAAGCAATATAGCTAGCCCCAAGTGCGTAGTTACCCAACCAGCCATTCTGTTTCAGCTTCAGTGGTGGAGCCGAGTAGATATAAGACACCAACGAACCCCCCGCCGCTAAAGCCGTCAGTGTGGGAAATGTATGCCCTGCCCATTGATCTAGGGCGTAGGCAATACCAATCCCACCCAGCAGCAAGGCCCAAATTTGGACCTTGACTTGAGGTAGAGAAATGGCTCCCGAAGGAATGGGGCGGTAGGGTTCGTTGATCGCATCTAGATCTCGATCATAAAAATCGTTGATGGTTTGGGTGTAGCCCGTCAGCATGGGTCCCGACATCAACATACAAGCGGCTGAGATCAAGACATTCTCTAGACTCCAACTGAAGCGTCCGCCAGAAGCTGCACCACAAACGACTCCCCAGATTAGAGGAATCCAGGTAATCGGCTTCATCAGTTGCAGGCGAATCTTCCAAATCGAGGTTTCTCCTGCTTCCGCTCCTTTCATACCTAGAAGTTGCCGAGCTTTGGCACTCCGATTAGCAGCCTCTGGAGCAGTTGTGCTCAGAGGTGCAGCAATATTGGCTTGCACCTCTAGATCTGCGGCAGTATTTTGGCCTTGTGCCACCTCAACTGCTGGAGAAACGTTGGAGTCTGGAGTTAAGGGAGTCGGGTCAGACATAGGGTTTCTAGATTCCATGCCTAGTCCAGGCAATTAGTGCTCAACAGATCTTATAGATTAAAACGAGATGATTAAGTAACCATCTTGGAATTTGGCACCTGTCACGGGTTTACCGCTTAATTCCGGTGGCAAGGAAATGTTACGCCGTTGGTCCCCTGCTTCAATCGTAATTTCAGGGCCATTTTGAGACAGCTTAACTTGCTTTTTGTCAAAGCCTGGGAGGAACAGAGCGACTTTGCGCTCGGCCACATTGACTGCGATCGCTCTAGGCGCTTGATCGGCTTGGCTGAAGTCAGGCAACGCGTCGATTAAAGGCTGCCAATCATCCCCTGTTCGCACCGGAAAAGCATTAATTTTGAGCGGATCAAACTCAGTCGTGACCGTTTGAGCCACAGCCTGACTCACCATTGCTTGATTCAGAATCACCCCGCCTACGGTGAGACCAATCTGCTGAGCACTGCCCCACAGATAACGAGCCGTTGCGATCGCTGCTGGGTCAGCGGTGGTAACTAGGTAGGCTACCACACGATGAGGATTAGTAACAGCGGCTCTCCCGTCGTCTAATATATTGCTCACCTGGTTGGTAGGCTGAGCCCAATTATCTGGCGACCAACTGACGTTTAGCACGGTGCCAACCAAAGGCTGAATAAAGGGAGATTCTAAAATAGTTCTACCTAAATCGGAATCGGTAAACACCTTACGAAAGCGGCGCACATACCAACTCAACACTTCGGGCATACCCAGCATCCGCAGCGTACTTTGGTCGCCGGAACCGTCATAGACAATGACATCATACTGACCGCTGGCATTGTACTCGCGCAAAGCATTGAGGGCCAAAGCACTATCCATACCGGGTAGCACGCCCAACTCTTGGCCAAACACAGCCTTTAAGATGGGAGTCCGCAAATACTGAGCTTCCAGTTTCTTTACTTCTTCCCAACTGCGTTCTAGCAAAGCAGCACTTTGCAATTGCACAGCCTGCAAGTTAGAGGCAATTTCCTGAGGGTCAGCCGTCAAAACAGTTCCCAACAACCCACCCAAGTTTGGGTCTGGCGCTTGACCGACGAGCAGGACTCGCTTACCTTCACTGGCATAGCGTTTGGCAGTGGCGATCGCAACCGTTGTCCGACCTGTGCCACCTTTTCCCAAAAACGTCAAAATTAAGGACATTAAAAGCTTCCTATAACAACAGCGCGCAACTCATTTGCTGCCTAGGACTTCTATGCTAAATGGCTGCACTGAAGACTGTCCTCAGCTTAGCGGTAGGTTCAGCGTCAACCACTGTAAGAACGGAGCGCTTCAAGATTGGCTCACTTCAGCAACCGTCCTATTGGCTTACTTCTATTTCATCCTCAAAAAACCAAGTCGCAAATTTATCATCAAACTCTACGAGCACACCCACACTGCTGCTATCCACCATCCTGAAATCACGAATGGTGCCAGTTTGGCCCAATTTACTAATGACCGCAGGCGGAACCCGATCTCTCAAACGGCGAAGCTGTACTTTTTGACCGACTTTCATTGTTAAACTCAGTTGAACTCAATTGTTACAAACCATTTCACAGTCTATCAGCGTCTTGCTATTGCAACAGCATCCCCAGAGGCAAGAAATTTGGTTCCCTCGAAAACCCTGGCCTCTGCTCCTGCGGTAAAGTCAAATGGGCTGGTAGAGGTTGCACAATCAACCGTCATTGCTGGCACCATATTGATACTGTGCAAGGAAACTGCGATGTTAGCGAAGCGGATTTTGCCCTGCTTGGATGTAAAAGCAGGACGAGTAGTAAAAGGAGTCAATTTCGTAGATCTGCGTGACGCTGGCGATCCGGTGGAGTTGGCGCAAGCCTATAACGCAACTGGGGCTGATGAGCTGGTCTTTTTGGATATTACAGCAACCCACGAAGACCGAGGCATCATTTTTGATGTCGTTCACCGTACCGCCGAACAAGTGTTCATTCCTTTGACGGTGGGTGGAGGCATCCAAAACTTAGAGACAATTAAGAATTTGTTAAGAGCGGGAGCTGACAAAATCAGTTTAAATTCTGCGGCGGTACGCGACCCAGATTTAATCAATCGAGCCAGCGATCGCTTTGGTAGACAGTGCATTGTCATTGCCATTGACGCTCGGCGGCGGCAAGATCTCACCAACCCTGGTTGGGATGTGTTTGTGCGAGGTGGGCGAGAAAATACAGGACTCGATGCGATCGCCTGGGCCAAAGAAGTCGAGCAACGAGGAGCGGGTGAACTGCTGATTACCAGCATGGACGCGGATGGCACCCAAGCAGGCTACGACGTAGAGCTGACCCGCACCATCGCTGAGCAAGTGCAGATTCCAGTCATTGCCTCTGGCGGTGCCGGAAACTGTGAGCACATCCATACGGTTTTAACTGAAGGCAAGGCCGAAGCAGCTCTGCTGGCTTCTCTGCTGCACTACGGTCAGTTAACGGTAAGCCAGATTAAACATCACCTTGCTGATCATCAGGTGCCAGTCAGGTTGCTGTAACTTTGGCTAGTTTTACTCTCAGCCTCTACTGATAACAAACTGATAACAAAGGCAATGCACTGAAATCACAGACAGCGGTCTAGATCCCGGACGGCGCTTAACGGTTAGGCTATCTTAATTTCTGTTACAATCCGTAAAGATTGCCTTTCGTAAACAACCAATGTTTACTCCTTTGATCGTTCTCGCTATTTTGATGGTCGTTATTGCCCTCGTGACCTGGGCCTTACGCTTGATGCAAGAAGCCATTGAGCATCAAGAATTTTCTTTGATGCTGGCAGGGTGCTTAGTTGCGACAGCCGCCGCTGCAATCATGGGAGTTTATCTGATGATGGGCGACTACATGGGTTACGTGAGCCAGCTCGCCCAGCGTCCTTACGTAACCTACACTTTTTCCGAACTGCCGATTTGGGAAATTCAAGCCGAAGAAATGACCCAAATCAACCTACCGCTGCATCGAGAAACCTTACAGAAGCGTGCTCCTCAAACCTTCGCTACTGTAAGTCCCTAATAACAAGAATATTGGTGTCTCGCTCTTTCGACGGGAAATTCATAAAATGCTTGGGGTTGCTAGGGATCACGCAGCTCTGAGCAATCCTGAGATAGCAGGTGAAAGCTTAAAACTCGATAAGATTCGAAACTTAAAGTCAAAATTATACAAATTTCCTGGGCTAGGAAAGCAGTTAAACTTTACTAGAAATTTTTCCGCATCAGGTTAGAAATACGGAACTAGAGGCCACACTAGAAGGGCTTCACCTCTTCACTTATAGACTTAGCATCTGGTTCGATCCAGGGTCCAATCTATCCAGCCTTTGACCTGCCGTGAGGCCAATTTAAACAACTAAAGTTAAGTTGATAGTCAAATAATATTGGCATTTATCATTTACAACTTTGTTTGTAGTCTCACGAGTGTCTTTGGGAACTTTGAATAAAGTGGATGAGTTGCTCACCCAGATCTTCCGCAGAAATCTATTAACATCCTTATGGACAACGCTATCCCAGAACTTGCGATCCCCGAACTTGATAATATTAGTCGTCAGTTAATGAGCCTAGAAAAACCTCAAAAGCCCAAAATGCTCGTGGTAGATGATGAACCAGATAATCTGGATTTGCTCTACCGTACCTTTCGGCGTGATTTTCAAGTCCTACGAGCTGAGAGCGGCGTCATGGCGTTGGACGTGCTCGCCACCGAAGGTGAAGTAGCGGTGATTATTTCAGATCAACGCATGCCAGAAATGAAGGGAACGGAGTTTCTCAGTAAAACCGTCCCGCAATTTCCTAACACCATGCGGATCATCCTGACAGGTTTTACAGATGTTGAGGACTTAGTAGAGGCTATCAACTCTGGACAGGTATACAAGTACATCACTAAACCCTGGGACCCTAACGAACTCAAGGCTGTAGTGCAACGAGCCGCAGAAACTTACGAACTGCTGAAGCAGCGGACTGAGGAGCTACGACGAGCTCAGGCCCAGACAAATCTACTCTCCGCCATTGTCCATGTTGCCCAAAGCTCCTCCAGCTTAGAGGATTGCTTAGAACCGATTGCGATCGCCTTTGGCAGAAACTTTCTGGCGCATGGCTGCATTCTGCAATTGGTAGAAGGTAACGCTTTAGTGGCAGGTCAGGGCACTTACAGTACAGCAGACGGTCTAGAAAACTGGCTAGATCAAGATCCGTTAGCGAAAGCAGCGATCGCCAATCAGCAAATGCAAGTTGCGGTCAACATCCCCACAGATGATGCTTTGGCTAGCGTCGGTCACTATCAAACTTCTGGAGTGCAAGCGCATCTTATTGTCCCTATTACCTATCGTGGTGAAGTCTTGGCAGTACTCTCGCTGCAATGGAAAAAGCCTTGCAAGTTGCGGGAGGACGAGTTGACCTTGATTCACTTATCGGCTCAGCAAGTGGCACTGGCTTTAACCTGCACTCGCTACTATCGTCCTGTGGTCTAGGGTTAGGGTTTAATTTGGGCCAAAAATGCATTTCCATAGTTTGGGTGATCAAGGGGTGGGTGCGATCGCGCTCACCAAACTTCCTAAAACCTTCCAAATCATGGGTACCCATCGGCATGTTTAGTTACCAAGCTTGTCTTCAATGCCAAGGTAGAGTAGTAGGCTAGTGTAACTGGCCTAATTTTGATGCGGTTTTATAAGTTTGGTAATGACACCCGATTGCGATCGCAAAACTTCTTTGGGAGAAGACAGCCGTAGTGCTCAACGCACTGTAGAGCTACAGAATGCGGCTCAAGCCGCTCCGATTCAAGCTTTATTTGACCGGATTGCTCCCATCTATGATCAACTTAATGATTGGCTGAGCTTGGGGCAGCATCGAATTTGGAAACAAATGGCGGTCAAATGGAGCAATTGCCAACCAGGAGACACTTGCTTAGATCTGTGCTGTGGCAGCGGTGATTTAGCCCAGCGGTTGGCTCGGCAAGTTGGCCCGACGGGTCGAGTGGTTGGCGCAGACTTTTCTAAAGCCCAGTTAGCGATCGCTCAGCAACGGCTAGAAGCTAGCTCTTGTCCTGCCATCATCGATTGGGTTGAGGCGGACGCACTAAATCTTCCGTTCTCAGATGCTCAATTCGATGCAGCGACAATGGGTTACGGGTTGCGCAACGTGACCGATATTCCCCGTAGCTTAAAAGAATTACATCGTGTCTTAAAACCAAGGGCCAAAGCAGCGATTCTCGACTTTCATCGTCCTGCTAATCAAGATTTTCAAGCGTTTCAAGCTTGGTATCTGAATACCATTGTGGTGCCCCTGGCAGAACAATTTGGCCTGCGCGAAGAATATGCTTACCTCAGTCCTAGCCTAGAAAAGTTCCCTATCGGCTCTGAGCAGATGTATCTAGCTCGTCAGGCTGGTTTCTCTGAAGCCACACACTACCCAATCGCCGGGGGTACGATGGGAGTATTAGTTGTGACAAAAGGATCTGACTAAGTACCTTGGAGCTGTCTAACCTCTGGCTTTTCGCTGGTCCTCCTGTCGTCGGTGGCATCATTGGCTACTTCACCAATGATATTGCCATCAAGATGCTGTTTCGCCCCTATCGGCCCTATTATCTGGGTAAGAAGCAACTGCCATTTACGCCTGGCTTGATTCCCAAAAATCAGGAACGTTTGGCGAAACGAATTGCAGATACCATCATGGGGTCTTTGTTGACTCCAGAGGAATTGCAAAATCTAGCCCGTCGCCTGCTGAAGACAGAGCGAGTTCAAGGGGCCATTCTATGGCTGCTACAGTTAGGGCTGGATCAAGTTCAGGCAGATAAAGAGCAAAAAACCGCCAAGATTTTAGGTGGCATTCTACGAGATTTGTTGGGCCAGTCGATGCCGCGCTTGCTCAAAGTCCTAGCGCGGCGAGAAGATTTTTTAGAAACTCAGTTGAATCAGATTTTTGATCAGGTTTTGTTGGAGTTTCAACTGACAGAAGACCAAGCGAGCAAATTGTCAGACTGGCTGCTACAAGTCGTGCTACCACCGGATGTAGTTCGTCAGGCCCTAATCGATTTTTTGACCGATCGCAACATTCAAATTATTGATGAGGGCTTTCGGGAAAAAGCGAGTGGTACTTATTGGGTCGTTGCCAATCTCTTCGGGCTGCGTAACTCTTTGACGCGTCTACGCACTTTCTGCCTGGATGAACGGGAAGCTAGCAACACTCGTATTGCCGAGCTGATTTTGTCCTTAGCCGTAAAACAGCGCTTGCGGGAGTGGTTGCAAAATCTGTCTTTACAGAATTTGCCCGTCTCTACCGTTCGGCAGCTACGCAAAACCATGCGTGATAGCGTGCGGCTTTATGTGCAGAATCGGGGAGCTGAGGTCTTGCAGGGCTTGAGCAAATCCATCGACTGGGAAAACATCGCGACGATTGTGCTCAGCCGCTTACGCGATTCCGCTGTGGTTAATGCTTCCCTAGAAACAGTGAGTCAGGAACTCGCTTTGGTTCTAGAACGATATTTAGAGCGAGATTTGGAATCTATTGTGGCGCAAGCAATTCCGATTTTAGACATCGATCAGGTAATTATCGATCGAGTCAAAGCCACTTCTGCGGCTGATTTAGAAGGGGCAATTCAAGGCATCGTCCGTAGCGAATTACAAGCGATCGTCAATTTAGGCGGCATTCTTGGTTTTGTCATCGGCTCTTTTCAGAGCATTTCGTTCTTGCTACGCTGACTCAGCGGAAATCTAGTCACGGTTAGTCAGGCTCAACTAAACCGCTATCCATATCTTTGTATAGTTCTTTGAGGTTCTGTTGTTGCACCCGACGAGACACGCGACGATACCGCTTAGTTTCCAGTTTAGGTTCGTATTGAACTTGTCCTTCTTCTCCACTTTTCACTTTGGTGGTTGATTCTGCGTCTTTGAGGCGGGCGATCGCGGTATACCGAGCGACTGCTTCATCCAGCGAATTTAGATAATCCTCGTAGCGTTCCCAGTCACCCCGAACCGCGCAGTTCGGTTCATCACGGTGCAAGCAATCACTGAATTGACAGTTGGCACTTGCCAAGCGCTGTCGTGCTTCTGGGAAACAGTAAGCTAAATCTTCTGGCGCACTATCCACTTCCGGCTGGTTAAACCCAGGCGTATCAGCTAGCAGCCCTCCTGTAGGTAGCTCGAACAATTCCACATGCCGAGTGGTGTGGCGACCCCGCCCCAACTTGCCGGAAACGCGACCGACCCGTAAGTCCAACGTTGGAATCAAATGGTTAATTAAACTCGACTTGCCAACGCCAGAAGGCCCCGCCACTACCGTGATTTTTTGACTCAGGCGCTGCTGTAATTCCGTCAGGCCATCCTCTTGATACACACTAATCAAAATTGGTGCATAGCCCCATTGGGTAAGGCGATCGTACCATTGCTCCTGTTCGGCTGGTGTCAGCAAATCTCGCTTGTTCAAACACAACACTACATCTATCCCAGTCGATTCCGCTTTGACTAAAAATCGACTCAGTTGGTGTGGATCTAGCGTCGGTTCTGCTAGAGCAAACACCAACAGAATTTGATCCACATTAGAAATGGGGGGACGACTCAGTTCAGATGTGCGTGTCAAAACCTGGGCGATCGCGCCTCGTCCACCTGCCCAGTCAGGTTCTTCAATTTGTACGCGATCGCCCACCATCACCTGCTGACCAATCTTCTTCAGCCGAGCGCGACGGGTACATAACAACTCTGTCACTTTTAATGTCTCTGGCTCAGCAGACAACAAGTGAGCAGTGTCTAATCGCACCTGATAATAATTTGCTTGAACAGCCACAACCGTTCCGAGAAGCTGGGGTGCAGCTTCGGCAGCATTGAGTTCTACTCCAGCAACATTCATGTAGAAACAGTTGGCCGTCGAACCCTTAAAGCAAAGAATTCACTCCGATCTTCCACTAGTTCAATGCCGTAGCCTTCCATTGCTAGACTGTCAGGCACTTGCTCAATCGGTTCTCCTGGATCAAGCCAGACCTCTAGCAGTGAACCAGGAGCCATTTGTTCTAAGCGGAGCTTGGCTCGCACAAAGTTGAGCGGACAGGGAGTGCCACGCAGATCAATTTGAGCATCTGGGCTACCAGAGTTCGTCAATGATTCAGCGTTGCTCATCCCCGAAACAGCCCTCCCAGAAATCCTTCTAATCCGCCTTTACCCGTGCGATCGCCTTTGATTTTAGCTAACTTTTCGAGTAGCTCTCGCTCCTCAGCCGTAATGCGATTCGGAATATCAATTAAAATCGTAATTAAGTGATCCCCCCGGCTGACAGGATTGCCCAGGCGAGGCACGCCTCGATTTTCCAGCGTTAATACAGTGCTTGGCTGTGTCCCAGGTGGAATCAGCAGTTCGGCTGGACCATCTACTGTATTCACCTCTAAACGACACCCTAGAATTGCTTGAAGATAACTAATTTTTATTTCCGAAAGGACATTAATGCCATCTCGCTGAAATTCTGGGTCTTCGTTGATGAAGAGGTAAACATAAAGGTCGCCAGGTGGGCCACCCCGTTGTCCAGCATCGCCTTCACTGGAAACTCGCAACCGAGTGCCATTATCAACCCCAGCAGGAACTGTAATCTTCAGCTTCTTGGTTTCCTGCTTTTGGCCGTTACCACTACAAACCTCGCATTTGTCCTCAATCATCTGCCCAGAGCCATTACAGGTCGGGCAGACTGAGACCTGAGTAAAGCTACCAAAGGGAGTGCGAGTCGCACGACGCACCTGGCCAGAACCCGTGCAAGTAGAACAGGTCCGCGGTCTAGTTCCCGGTTTAGCACCAGAACCGCTGCAAGTTGCACAAGTTTCTAAGTGACTAATCCGGATTTCTTTCTCGCCACCAAAAACCGCATCACGAAAGTCTAGCTTCAGGTCTAAACGAAGGTCATCTCCTCGCGTCGGACCGCCACGTCTCCGCCCAGTTGAGCCCATCCCCCCAGAAAAGCCGCTAAAGAAGCTTTCAAAGATGTCCGCAAAGCCCCCCATATCGCTCATATCTTGGAAGCCAGCTCCCGCTGCGGAGCCTACGCCTGCTTCACCAAAGCGATCGTAACGAGAACGAGTTTCTGGCTCGGAAAGAACTTCGTAAGCCCGATTGATCTCTTTGAAGCGCTCCTCAGCTCCATCCTCTTTATTGACATCAGGATGGTACTTCCGTGCTAAACGACGATAGGCACGCTTAATTTCCTCCTTATCAGCGTCTCGAGAGACACCAAGTATTTCATAGTAATCGCGGGCCATAGAATGCTGTTCTGGGGGTAATTTAGGATAAGAAAATGACTAAAAGAGCGGAACGAACCATTCAATAGAGTAGAGCATTACCACCGGGGCTAGTCGATGGCTTCGTAGTCAGCGGCTACTGTATCATCATCGAAATTCACATCTTCGTCTTCATCTTGAGAAGCTTTAGAGTTACCACTGCCATCGAACGTGGGGTCACTGTCCGTGAAAGAGTAACCTTGATCGTCACTGGAATCTGCTGCTTGTTGATAAACGGCTGCCCCAATTGCAAACAAGGTTTGCTGGAAGGTATCGAGCCGCTGCTTCATTTCTTCAATACTAATGGAGCGGTCGCCAAGAGCAGCTTGTAACTCTGTCGCTTTTTCGTTAGCTTGAGCCTTGAGAGCGTCCCCAATTAAAGCACCATTGTCTCTAATTGTAGACTCGTAGCTGTAGAACAAACTGTCTGCCTGGTTCTTCAGTTCGACTACCTGCTTGCGTCTGGTGTCCTCGTCTGCAAAGAGAGAAGCTTCTTGCCGCATCCGCTCAATTTCGCTGTCACTCAACCCCCCTGTATTGGTAATCTGGATGCTTTGTTCGCGTCCTGTACCTTTGTCACGGGCCGAAATCTTTAAAATACCGTTCGCGTCAATATCAAAAGCTACTTCAATTTGAGGGACACCGCGAGGGGCTGGAGGAATCCCAGTCAGCTGGAATTTTCCTAGGCTTTTGTTGTCTCTAGCCATCGCCCGTTCCCCTTGGAGAGCATGAATCTCTACCGAGGTTTGACCATCTGTTGCGGTTGAGAAAACTTGAGTCCTACTAGTTGGAATGGTTGTATTTCGCTCAATCACCTTGGTAAAGACTTCGCCTAGCGTCTCAATACCTAGAGATAGAGGAGTCACATCTAGGAGAAGTAAGTCTTTGACTTCGCCACCCAGCACTCCACCTTGAATTGCAGCACCCAAAGCCACTGCTTCATCAGGATTCACAGAGCGATCGGGAGCTTTACCGCCGAAGAACTTCCGAATTGCGTCTTGTACCGCCGGAATCCGCGTGGAACCGCCCACTAAAATAATGCGATCGATGTCATCAGTTTTTAGATCACCATCTTTTAGGGCCTGACTAACCGGGTCAATGGTGCCTTGGACTAAATGTCCGACCAGTTCTTCAAACTTAGCTCTACTGAGATCCATCTCCAAATGCTTGGGTCCAGTCTCATCGGCAGTAATGAAGGGCAAGTTGATGGAGGTTGTCACTGTACTAGACAACTCAATCTTGGCCTTTTCCGCAGCTTCCCGCAGACGTTGAAGTGCCATCTTATCCATTGAGAGGTCGATGCCTTCTTGATCGCGGAAGCAATCAATCATCCAGCGAACAATGCAGTTGTCAAAGTCATCGCCGCCGAGGTGATTGTTGCCTGCTGTGGCTTTTACTTCAAATACTCCATCGCCTAACTGCAAAACGGAAACGTCAAAGGTGCCACCACCTAAGTCAAAAACCAAAACTCGTTGGTCTTGATCTTGTTTGTCTAAGCCATAGGAAAGGGCAGCAGCAGTCGGTTCATTAATAATGCGCAGGACTTCCAAGCCAGCAATGGTCCCTGCATCCTTAGTTGCTTGCCGCTGAGCATCTGTAAAGTAGGCAGGAACTGTAATCACAGCTTGGGTAACAGGCTCACCCAAATAGTTTTCAGCATCCTGCTTGAGCTTTTGCAAGATCATGGCTGAAATCTCTTGCGGAGTATAGGTCCGTCCGCGCACTTGCACATCAACGGTTTCGTCTCGACCTTTAATGCATCCATACGGAACCCGACCGCGCTCAGCTTCGGTATCTTCCCAGCGGCGACCGATAAATCGTTTGATACTGAAGATTGTATTCTCAGCGTTGGTTACGCCTTGACGCTTAGCCAGTTGCCCAACTAAGCGATCGCCAGCCTTACCAAATCCCACAATACTCGGAGTTGTCCGCCCACCCTCAGAGTTCGAGATAACGTTCGGTTGCCCGCCTTCTAAGACAGCAACACAACTATTCGTCGTGCCTAAGTCGATACCAATGACCTTTCCCATAGCTAGCGGCGGTTAATGTAGGACAACAGAAGTGGACAGAGCTTGAGCGTTTGTGGAACCCTAATCTCAGAGCAAGGAACCATGCTTTGAGATTCCGTAACTAATTCAACCCTTAAGCACTCAGAAGCTAGACTACCCGTAACTGCATCTGAAGCTCACAAGGATTCCTGTCAAATCAAAGCCTATCAGCTGTCTTCATGACCTCGGTCACTCTCCTCAGAGGTTACCACGGGGTCCGGAGCAGCAGCAACTTTCACCATTGCGTGGCGCAAGACGCGATCGCCAAGCATATAGCCTCGGACTAACTCCTCTACAACGGTGCCCTCTGGATGCTCATCTGTGGCTTCTCGCATCACTGCTTCATGCAGGTTTGGGTCGAAGTCTTTACCTTCAGATCGCATCGGCGAAACGCCAACCCGCTTCAAGCAGTCTACTAGCTGCTTATAGACACTCTGATAGCTCTTGTGAATGTTCATCTCGCCGTCATTTTGCGGCTTGATGTGGGAGCGAGCCCGCTCAAAGTTGTCTACGACAGGCAACAACTCGGTAATGGTGGAGCACTTGATTTTTTCTTCTAGCTCTTCTTTTTCTTTCTGAGCCCGTCTGCGGAAGTTATCAAAGTCTGCGGCGATCCTGACATATTGATTAGTCCGGTCGTCTACCTGAGTCCTGAGAGACTCCACTTCTTGAGATAACTCTTCTAGAGCTGCCTGATACTCAGATTCACTTGCAGCATTATCAGGCTCCAAAGTGAAAGTTCCATTCTCAGAGCTTGCTGCTGTAGGACTATCATTATTGGCCTGGGAGGCCAAGTTGAATTCTTCGGAATTTAAATCTGCTTCTGTTGACATGGTTTGGTCGGCTATTTCTTCAGGAGACCCAGAAGAATCAACTGTCAGATCTTGAAGGTTCTCTAGCTGATTTTCTTCACCCATCATTGTGCACTAATCCTACATTAAGAGAATGCTACCTTGACAACCCCGCTCTTGGCATTCCCTAAAATGCCTTAAAGGAAACTCCATCGCCAAGAGTTGACTAACTCTCAACTGGCCAACCACGAGCTAGCAGCCGTAAACTTCCACGACATACCATTCCTCATTGTAGCGACTGGGTCAGTAAGTGCCCTGACTTGGCAATTGCGATCGCAGCTCCAGGATTGCCTAATCTGTAAATTGAGTCTTTGCAATAAGACGCTTATCTGTCTCACTAAACATAGTTGAGTTAGAAAATTCACAAATTGGGCAATGAGTTATTTATAAGTGCAATACCACCAAAGTGTGTTGCAAAATCCTACTAATTTTTAGCTCAAGGGCTATGATCTTGAGAACTTCGTTATAGTCTAAACATCAAACCAAAGGTAGATAGCCTACGCTTTGGCGACTGCTAATTAGCTCAATAGCAAAAATACCTAAAGCCAATTTAATTTTTGCCTTCCCAACTCACACTCTCCGTCATAGCCCTTTGAGTTTAAAGGACCAAGATGATAGAGCAGTCTCTAGGCGTGACCTTTAAACCTCCCAGCTTGTCAAGGCTAGAAGTACTCAAGAATCCAAAGAATAGAGAGTTGGGATCATAGATTTACCAAACATCATATTGCTACTCGTAATTCTGCCCAGGACTTGTGGGAACACTTAAAAAGGAGATCTTCTTCATCAGCTATGACTAACTCTTCATCACAGCGGCGCGCCCTTATCGTCAAGAATGACTTCTCTCCCTTTGGGAATAAGCTCATTCAGTCTGGGTATGTCAACCACGAACAGATGCAGCAGGCTCTGATTGAGAGTCGTAAATCTGGCAGACCGATTACAGAAGTTCTAGAGACTATTACCGGGCGTCAACTTACTCCCGACCTGCTGCGGCAATACAAGAAGCAGCAGCTTTTTGAACTGAAGATTCTCTATGGGGTTGAGTCCCTTGATCCTGAAGTCAGTGACATTACTGCAAGTCAGGTAGGGCATTTAATTGACACTCTGATCCCCATTGACATTTGCCGCCGCTACCGATTAGTACCACTCTCTAGGCATGACTCCCCCCCTGGCGTCTTGGTCGCAATGGTTGATCCTGACAACTTAGACGCTCAGGATGACCTCAATCGCATTCTGCGGGCTCAAGGCTTAGCTTTGTCTCGGATGGTGATCACGCTGGAAGACTACAACCAGCTGATTTCTAAATACTTAGATGAGCAAGTTGAGAAAACTAAGCAAATCGAAATTCAAAAGTCTGTTGATGTTCAATCTGACTTAGAAGGCTTAGAAAACCTGGATCTTCAGGATGCCCCTGAAGATATGGAAGCCAATCTAGATGATGTCGCCAAAGGAGCATCCGACGCTCCAGTTATTAGCTTGGTCAACAAAATCCTCATCAAAGCGTTGCAAGACGGAGTCTCTGACATCCACATTGAACCCCAAGAGGAATACTTAAGAATTCGTTTCCGCAAGGATGGGGTGCTGCGTCAGGCATTTGATCCACTACCCAAAAAAATCATTCCAGCCGTCACAGCCCGCTTCAAGATTATTTCCGAGCTAGACATTGCTGAGCGTAGAGCTCCCCAAGACGGTCGGATTCGGCGGGTTTTTCAGGACCGCAAAATTGACTTCCGGGTCAACACCCTGCCTAGCCGTTATGGCGAGAAGGTAGTTTTACGAATCCTTGATAACTCAGCGACTCAACTGGGCCTAGATAAGTTGATCTCTGATCCAGACTCCTTGCAGATTGTCCAAGAGATGGTTAAACGTCCCTTCGGCCTAATTCTAGTGACGGGGCCGACTGGTTCTGGTAAAACCACTACTTTGTACTCAGCTTTAGCAGAACGTAACGATCCAGGCGTCAATATCAGTACGGCAGAAGACCCAATTGAGTACTCTTTACCGGGTATCAATCAAGTCCAGGTCATTCGTGAAAAGGGTATGGACTTTGCGGCCATTCTGCGGGCGTTCCTGCGACAAGACCCAGATGTGATTCTGGTGGGTGAAACCCGGGACAAGGAAACCGCGAAAACAGCGATCGAAGCAGCCTTGACTGGGCACTTGGTATTAACCACCCTTCATACCAATGACGCTGCTGGCGCGATCGCTCGTCTAGATGAAATGGGCGTAGAACCATTCATGGTTTCTGGAGCCCTACTTGGAGTTGTGGCTCAACGTCTCATGCGACGGGTCTGCCCCGAATGTCGGATTCCTTATAACCCTGATCCTAACGAACTAGCCAAGTTTGGGATGTCTAGCACTCACGATGCGGGAGTCACTTTCTATAAAGCGAACACACTACAGCCAGAGCAAATTCAGGAAGCTAGAGCGCAAAATCAGCTTTGCTCTGTTTGTAATGGCGTTGGCTATAAAGGGCGTAATGGTGTTTATGAGGTGATGCGAATTACGGAGCAACTGCAAGTTCTGATTGCCCAAGGTGCACCTACGGAGCGGATCAAAGAGGTTGCCGTTGAAGAAGGCATGCAGACCTTACTCGCCTACAGTCTTAACTTAGTGCGTCGAGGTGCTACGATATTAGAAGAAGTGGAACGGGTAACCTTTACTGACACAGGCTTGGAAGCTGAGCTTAAAGCTAAGCGCAAGAGTTCCCTAACTTGTCGGGTTTGTGGAGCTGAGGCTAAACCAGAATGGATAGACTGCCCTTACTGCACTACTCCTCGTTTCCAAGATTGACGAAAACTGAGTTAACTACTTTTGCGATCGCCCCCAGCTATAGGCGAATCTTACCCATCTACCTTGAAATTTGTGAGAGAAATCTATGGAATTAATGATTGAAGACTTGATGGAAGAAGTGATCGAGCGGGGTGGTTCAGACCTGCACCTTTCTTCTGGACTGCCTCCCTACATTCGCGTCAGTGGTCACTTAACTCCTACAGAGCACGAAGTCTTGACGTCTGAGAGCTGCCAGAGACTCATCTTCAGCATGCTAAACAACACCCAGCGGAAGAATTTGGAGCAGAACTGGGAGCTAGATTGCTCTTATGGTGTTAAAGGATTGGCTCGTTTCCGAGTCAACGTTTATAAGGACAGAGGAACCTACGCCGCTTGTTTAAGAGCTTTAAGTTCCAAAATTCCTAGCATGGACCTCTTAGGGTTGCCAGACATTGTCCGAGAAATGTCAGAAAAGCCTAGAGGCTTAGTGCTCGTTACTGGCCCAACCGGATCGGGTAAGTCAACCACCTTGGCTTCCATGATCAACAACATCAATATGACTCGCGCAGAGCATATTCTCACGGTTGAGGACCCAATTGAATTTGTCTATGAATCAGTTAAGAGCGTGATTCACCAGCGCCAAGTCGGTGAAGACACCAAGAGTTTCGCGAATGCGCTAAGAGCGGCTTTACGGGAAGACCCAGACGTCATCCTTGTAGGTGAAATGCGGGACTTGGAAACGATTCAACTTGCCATCTCAGCCGCTGAAACAGGCCACTTAGTATTTGGTACATTGCATACCAGTTCTGCTTCACAAACCGTTGACCGGATGGTAGACGTGTTTCCCCCGGAGCAGCAAATGCAAGTACGAGTACAATTATCCAACTCCTTAGTTGCTGTCTTCAGTCAGACTCTCGTTCCCAAAAAGAACGTCAAGCCGGGTGAATACGGTCGAATCATGGCTCAGGAAATCATGGTTGTCACCCCCGCTATTGCTAACTTGATTCGAGAAGGAAAAACATCCCAAATCTATTCCGCGATTCAAACAGGCGGTAAATTAGGGATGCAAACCTTGGAAAAAGTTTTGTCCGATCTCTATAAAGCTGGAAGTATTTCTTTCGAGGCTGCCATCTCGAAGACTTCACGACCTGACGAGATGCAGCGGATGATTGGTGGAGCACCTGCTGCGGCCCAGGCAGGTACAGCCGCTAGACACTAGTTAAGTTGTAAGCAAGTTCTAGTTTCTGACTAATAATGACTTATTGAATCAGTCATGCTGATTAGCAGAAACTAGAAACCGTTACCATTTAGCCATGTCTCGAGTAATTTTTACAGGTCAGATAAGTTAATAAATATCTGGGGAGAAGTAGCATCGCTGTTTTTGACAGTGGATACTAAGTTAGGCTTCGCTGCTCCCCTAAACCAATTTTGAGCCAATTTAACCACTTTCAGCCAGATTTGCACTATGCCTACTTACATTGCCAGTGCACGTGATGCCAGAGGAAATGCCAAAAAACAAAAAATCACTGCAAATTCTCCGGGTGAAGCTCGTTCTACGTTAAGAGAACAAGGCTTTGTGGTCCAAGACCTTAAGGAGGACAAGAGCCTTGACCTTAGTAAGATTGACCTTCAGAAGTTTCAGCTTGCTTTCACGAGCGTTTCAGTCAAAGATAAGGCCGTTTTCTCCCGACAGTTTGCTGCGCTTGTGAATGCTGGGGTGGCAATGGTTCGTAGTTTGGGTGTGCTATCTGAGCAATGCACAAATCCCAAACTCAAAGCATCACTTCTAGAAATTAATGGAGACGTACAGCAAGGTACTAATCTATCGGATGCAATGCGTAAGCATCCCCAGTGCTTTGATATGTTGTACGTCAGCATGGTGCAAGCAGGTGAGGTAGGCGGTGTACTCGACGAGGTACTCAATCGTCTAGCTAAACTTCTAGAAGATATTGCTCGGTTGCAAAACCAGATTAAGTCAGCAATGGCTTATCCTGTAACCGTCGGTGTTTTGGCAACGGTTATTTTTATTGGTATGACCGTTTTCCTCTTACCAACCTTTGCTTCTATCTTTGAGGAATTAGGAACAGAGCTGCCAGCTTTTACCCAAGCTATGCTCGCTATTAGTAAATTCCTAAGAACTCCCCAGTACGTTGTAGGCCTAATTCTGATTCTCTTTGGCCTTAGTTTTGCCTATAAGCAGTACTACAAAACACGGGCAGGTCGCGAAACTATCGATCGCTTGTCCCTGAAAGCACCTTTGTTTGGCGACTTGATTCAGAAGACTGCAACTGCTCGCTTTTGCCGTACTTTCGGAGCCTTAACCCGCTCTGGAGTGCCCATTCTTACAGCTCTAGAGATTGTGAGAGATACGGCGGGTAACCAAGTCGTTTCTAATGCGATTGATGAAGCTCGGAGAGAAATTCAAACAGGCGGCATGATTAGCATTGCTCTCCAGAGAGAACAAGTCTTTCCAATCATGGCTATTCAGATGATTAGCATTGGGGAAGAAACTGGGGAAGTTGACAAAATGCTGATGAAAGTTGCTGACTTTTATGAGGATGAGGTGGAGCAGGCAGTAAAAGCTCTAACCAGCATTATGGAACCGATTATGATCATGTTCTTAGGAGGCATGGTAGGTTCGATTCTGCTTTCCATGTATCTGCCTATGTTCAAGGTTTTCGAAAGCATTGGCTAAACATTAAAAGGCTTTGACTTTCAGTTTCTCTAAACCCTCTGCTCTTTAGTAGGGGGTTTCTTTGTAGCTAGGAGAGTCTGAATTAAGGATGGTTCAGCTAGTACAAGTTCTCACTAGCATTGATTCAGGCAATGTTGATTTAGACAATGCTACTTTCGAAACATTGAACTCTGAACTTTTAAGCCTAGGTACAATACAGAAAAGGTCTATTGCTTACTCCAAAAGTTTAATAAAGTTATGGCGATTAAACCATCTCATTACGAAGAGCTATTAGCTGAGTACAGTAACCAGCTAGCAGCGATCGCTCTATTAAAACAGCATCGGCCTTACTTAGAAATGGTGCCTAGCATGCGCCGTTCTGAAGAGAGCATCATTACTATTCCTTTACCCCTAGTTAGGATAAACCAAGCTGAGCAATTTCAAGAGCATAATGCTGCTGATTATAGTCAGACTCGTCCTAGGGCTAAAGAATTAGTTCGGCTGCCTTGTGAGGTAGCCATTATGATGTGTGATCCAGAATGGAAGATTAAAACAGGAGTTGAGATTTTAGTCTTTATTCATCGCCCTCAAGAAGACTTTTCCACCTTACTGGGACGTTGGCGACAAACTCAAGTATGGCTCGATCGCGGATATGAATGGCTCATGCCGCCACGCTATGAACATATTTTGAATGAGGGAGCGGAAGCTGTTCATCCTCTGTTTATCACTTTTGATGAAACACCAGCCAGAATCAAGCGTGGCCTTACAGGGGCTACGCTACCTTTCGTGAATCAATCGCTTGGCAGCGTGAATGAGGTAGAGGAGGCAGGAGAACCTGAAACTTCTAGCAGCTTAAATCTGGAAGAATGAGCGAGAGTTTGCAGCTCGCGGCTACCTTAGAGAAATTGCAGGGAGATCGTAAACTTTTCAGGCTTAAGAGACGAAATTTCGAGTGTATAGTCTCCATCGGCAGGAAATTTGCCGCGCCAAACTTGCGGCTGTTGCCCATTCAAGTTACCGATAGACTGACCATTAGGGGCGATCGCCTGGATACGAACCGAACCTTGTATCACCTTAACTACTCCTGTTTGGCCTCGCTTAGCCGCTAATAAATATCGGCGGGGCTGTTCTGGAACAACGCTTCCGGCGACTTTAGCGCCCGTTGCTCCAGGAGCAATTGTAATGCGAGCGATCGCTTGGGTAGAGACTGCGATCGCTTGGCTTAGCGGTGTAATCGCTACTTCTAGCTTGTAAGCCCCAGCACCAACCACTTGGATTAAGTAGTCGTCATCTTTGGGCAACTGACCCGTCCAGTTCTGAGTGGCGTAAGCAGCCGCATCAATGCCTTGTTGATCAGACCTTAGTAAGTTCATTGTCACCTCAGGTCCAGTCAGGGCCACTGTCATAATTTGACCCTGAGCGGCCCTAAGAACATAAGATTTCAACGGTTGGTTTTGTAAGTTGCCCTGGATGACGCTGGAAATAGCTCCTGGGTCAAACTGAATCGGTTCAGCCTGATTCGTTCTAGATGAAGTGGCATTCGTATCTTGCTTAGAGCCAATGATTTGAGATGCTTCCGATTGAGGAATGCGAGCTCCAGACACCCAAACCTCATTGCGCTGTGGTCCACCTGCTACGGTCAAGCGCCACAGCATTGGTACTGTTAGCGCTAACAGCAGCGTGATGGCAATGCCAACACTCACGCCGATCCAGCGGTACCATTTTCTGGAACCTTTCAAAGTTTTATTTTGGTCAGCAGCTCCAAATTGCATGAAGGAGCGATCGCCACTCATAGCCTGGCTTAACTTGGACGACAGAATGGATGAGCCCGCAACAACGGCGGCAGAGGCTGCAACATTGGCCCCAGAATTTAGCTGGGTCGTCGGTACAGCCGTTTCTAGCAGAGGTTGCAGTTCGGTGAGCACTGCTTGAGCAGACTGGTACCGATCGCCTGGACGTAACGACAGCATCTTGGACAAAATGGCTTCAAAGCGATCGCTAATCTGCGCATAGGGGCGCAACTGCCAGTTCAAGGTGCCGCTATCCAGCAAAGTCTTGGGTTCTTTGCCAGTTAACAAAACTAAGCTAGTGGCCGCTAAAGCATATAAATCGCTATGAGGATGCACCTTGCCCGTTTGTAACTGCTCTGGCGGTGCGTAGCCTGCTTTGCCTACACAGGTAATCTCCGAAGGATAAGAAGACGTGGAGAACAAAGGAAAAGCAGTATAGAGATAATTAGCAACCGATTTAACCGCCCCAAAATCAATCAGAATGGGTAAACCCAGAGTAGAGTTAGCAGCCACCTCTTCAGCTCGGCTAGGTCGCAGCCGTAAAATAATATTTTCGAGAGAAATATCACGATGAATAATGTTGCGATTGTGAATGTAGGTCAAAACTGGTAACAGATGGCTGAGAAACTGCAAAACTTCTAGTTCTGAAAACACTTTTCCTTGCGTTTTTCTCTCTTGCAGAAGATGACGGTAAGTTTGACCATCTACAAACTCTTGCACAGAAAATAAACGTTGATTATCCTCAAAAGCGGCTAGAAACCGAGGAATTTGCGGGTGCTGAATTTGGTAGAGTACCGTAGCTTCTCGCTGAAACAGAGCCTCGGCTTTTGCCAATAAAGCTCCATCTTGCTGCGGTACCGCCAACTCCTTCAACACGCAAGGTTCATTAAAACGTTCCACATCCAGCGCTAAATAAGTCCGGCTAAATCCACCTTGACCTAAAACTTGCTGAATTGCGTACCGTTGCCGTAACAGCGTTCCTACAGGAATTGAAGGGGGCGTCATTGCTATTTGTAGTTCTTTGCCAAACCATCCCAACTTGGCCAGAACTCATAGGTCCTCACCAAGGTAATGATTCTTACGTATTCAGGCTGGAACTACCACGGTGTAACACCCCTCAAGGCTTTCAGCCCCAGGGGATGAGCAATGCTACGGTGAAGAACTAGAAAAATTGACTTTGTATATGGCAAAAATCAATTTTCCTAGTGTAAATGATTCAGAGACTGAAGTAATCACCCGAAGTTGTTATCGCACAAATTGCGGCATTACTTCCGCAGCACTCAACAATCCGTAGATTCCGCGCTGACGCAGATTAAACCCAGCTTTGAGGTAACCGAAGGCAGGGCCACAGACATTGGCAGCCATGCTGGTTTCATCCCCTAAAGTAAAGGTGTGAGTTGAGATTTTGCCCTCAAAGGTTCGTCCCGTCACTTGGACATTAGTGCTGAGGGGCTTCTTGGGGTTACGAGTATCAACTACGCCTCCCACAGTGACGCGATCGCGAGGGCAGATGCCTGCCAGCTCCAACATCACATCATCAGCATGTTCCATATTTTCTAGCGTAATTAGACCATTGGTTTGGTCCAACAGCATTTCTATCTCAGCATCGGTCATGGCTCTCGCTTTTTCGACGTTGTAGCCAGGCAGATGGGCGATGTCTTCTCGCACGGTTGCTCGGTAGGCTTCCCAGTTAGCAATCCCTACCCCAAAAGTAATTTTGACGCTGTGAATTTCCGCATAACTTTGGGCTGCTAAAGCCGCACCCGCCGTCAACAAGCCAGGAGTCGCTCCACACCCTGTCATATAGGTAATTCCTGCTGCTTGCAATTCCGCTTGCATACCCAAAAGCTGTTCCACAGCACTAGTGCGCTTGATCGCATCCACCAGTACCCCTTGCCAACCTGCTGCAATAAACTGCCGCGCTACAGAAGCCATAAATGTGTTGGGCAAGTTTGGTAACGCTAAGAAGTAGCCATCGACGTTACCTACCCGTTGAATCAAGTCAGCAATGCTGTTATTACTCAGCACACCTCCAGTTTCTAGGTATCCAATAGAACCTTCAGCCTGATATGTCGTTATGCAGTGCTGCGGAGATAACCCTTCAGATGCATAGGCGTATCCCTTTTGGTCGGCTACTGAGACCCAGAGCATCTCTTGTTTAGGAGCGAGAACTCTAGCCGCTGCCTGACCCAATCCGCCAAAGCCAAGGATTCCAACTCGAATGGGTGCCTTTACAGACGAAAAACTGGATGGAGAATAGTTCAAATCTGTCGCTTGCGCTTCGCTCATTACCGATTACATGAATCAAATTAGACTCTCATTATCCTGGGTTATTTAAGTGTTAGATCAACCCATAGGCGGAAGAGCCGAAACATGAGAAATGATTTTATATTTTTGTAAACCTTAATTTTGCGGTCTCGCTCTCCCTTGACTGGTTTGGAGAGTTAAGCGAAACTGACAGTTACTGGGGTAAAGCTCACTTCAAATAACAAGTTTCGTTAAGCTTTAACTCTTTATATCTCGGTTAATAAAAATTCAGCCCAGTGGCTAACTGAGTTCACTTCTCTTAAAATCATATAAACATTTAATAATGCAGCGTTTTAGTGACCCCTGAACGCGCTCCTACCTAAATCACCCTACAGCCCTCAGCCAAAGCATGGAAACATTGGAGTTTGTGATTTACCCAGATGGTCGGGTCCTGGAAAAAGTAACCGGGATTGTCGGTGCCTCTTGTGCTGAAGTTACCGCAGCCATTGAAGCTCAGCTAGGACAGGTACTCAGCCATGAGGCGACCTCAGAGTTTTTTGCTACAACGGTGCAACAGGCTACGACAGTATCCACTCAGGCTACTTTTAGTGAGTGGTAAGTTGTTTATTCAGTTTTGTCCTTGTTTAATTTTTTGACAAAAAAACTATGTCACACTTTAGCCAAATTAAAACTCAAATCCGCAACCTCACCTCCTTACAAGCAGCATTGAGCGATCTGGGAGTTGACTGGAAGTCTGGTCCTCAGGCTGTTAGAGGATACCGTGGGCAGACCACCACGGCTGACCTCACTATTGAACAGAAGAATGGTTACGACATTGGTTTTAGCTGGAACGGTAGTGCCTACGAGCTAGTGGCAGATTTGCAGTTTTGGCAACAAAATTGGTCTGTCGATCGCTTCCTCAACAAAGTGACGCAGCGCTACGCTTATCACACAATTGTCAAAGAAGGCGCTCAATCGGGGTTTCAAGTTGCTGAGCAACAACAGAATGAAGACGGTTCAGTTCGCTTAGTGCTACAGCGCTGGAGTGCGTAATGTCTGATTTTCCTTCACCTTTCGCAGACCCTAACAGTTCGCATGTGGGAGGTGAAGGCCAAGCAGACTTGCGGACTGGTTTTGAACCAGAACTCGGTGGTCACTGGCGGGACGCTGCTGAACGCTCTGGTCTGGAGCCAGAACTGGGCGGCAGCTTTAGGCAGAAGGGAGTCTACGTTGATGAGATTACCTGCATTGGCTGTAAGCATTGTGCTCATGTGGCACGAAATACCTTCTATATCGAGCCAGATTATGGGCGATCGCGGGTAATTCGTCAGGATGGCGACCCGGAAGACATTGTTCAAGAAGCAATCGATACTTGTCCCGTAGACTGCATTCATTGGGTAGACTACACCGAACTCAGGCAGCTAGAAGAAGAACGGAAGTATCAAGTCATACCACTTCCCGGTTTTCCAGTTGACCGGGCTGTGATTGCTACCAATCGTCGCCGTCAAAAGCTGAGAATTCGCCGTAAGTGATTTGTTAGCGTTGATTGAGCGATCGCTGAGAGAGCTGAAAAATAAGCAAGGGTGTCTAGTTATCCTTGCTTATTTTTTATGCTTATCTGGGCTTAGAGCAGCATTCAGCCTAAACGAGAGGGTGATGTTCTTTGAGCAACTTTTCTGCCCTTGCTTCATCTAGTTTGTAAGCTAGCTTTCTCGCCTCATGGGAGTCACGGGTAGTTTTAGCAACGCTGAATGTAGAGCCAACCGAGAATGTTAGGCCCATGCCCATAAACCCTTTAGTCCAGTTATCTACGGGCAGATAAGCAATGCCGATGGCTGTTGCAGAAATTGCGAGAGCAAAAGATGCCCAAGACTGAATAAGCCAGCCTGGGCTGTGAACTTGAGGTCCCATATCTTGCATAGTTTACTGATCGCCCCTTGTAATTCAATTGGCTTTGTGGCTCAACGTATCAATTCAAACAACAGCTACATGAGTCACAAGGGCAGTTCCTGAAGTGAACACCAAAGCATAGACGGTATTAGCCTGCTTGGGTTAGGGAAAGCCCTGCCTTTACTTCGCAAGCCATAGCTCAGCTTCATTCTAAGAAAGTGCGGACCTGTCCATCTGGGCTTAACACCACTCGAACTCGTGGAGATTGGCCTCCCTGAATCGGAGTTACAAAAGCCTCACCGACTAAAGGCATTCCCGTGCGATCGATGTAGTCTCCTGCCGATTGGCCTAAAGGAACGATGCGCTGAATTGAGCCATCTGCTCCAATTAGAAGTGTGTACTCTAGAGTCTGCGTCAATCCTTCGGGTGGTTGCCAACGCTCCTCAAAGTAACTCCTCACTTCGGCTACTTGAGGAATGCTATCAAACGCAGAACCAGCAGCTACATCAGCCGCAGGAGCTTGAGCTGCCTCTGCACCCGAACGAGCAGTTTCACCTGCTGCCTCTGGCGCTGCGGCATTGCGAGCTGCATCTAGGGTTGGAAGCTTTGCTGCTGCTGGTGGTGGCGGTACAGGTTCTGCCTCTGGCACATTTTCCAGTTCAAGCTGTGGCGCGGATTCCGCTTGGGGTGCTAGAGCCACTGGTCCAGACTCTACCGGAATTGAGGCGATCGGCTTATTGGTAGTAGGTGCAGGAGTTGAACTAGCACCTGCTGGAGCTGGCGGCACTGGAGCCAGAGCGATCGCATTCGGAGCAGCCGTATCTGGTACTGGCACAATCGGCAATCCTGACTTGAGCGCTCCTGCGGGTGGCGGTGGCGGCACCATTTGAGGAGGGGCAGGAACACCTAAAGGTCCAGTTGCTACTTGTCCTGGCACCATTGCTTGCTGCCCGGTCGCTTGAGGGGTCGAAAGGGAGACCGCTGTTTTTAGTTCAGGCGTCGGTTGATCCAGGCTCTTGACTACTCCAGCAGTCACACCAGCGGTTAGCAAAACAGCTGCAGCCGTGGGTGCCCAAGCTGGCAGAACTGGAACCCAACTACGTTGATTCAGCTCGGGCAGCGCCATCGCATCTGCCGCATATTCATCTAATGCAGTGGCTAAGTCAGCCAATTGAGTGGCGCTTAACGTGATGAATGGTCTAGACAATCCACTGGCTAGAGATCCTAGATGAAGTCTGTGAGACAGAAGCCCTTGTGGTTCTAGAAAAATTCTGGGTGACTCAAGCACCAATGGAGCCGAGGGAGCCGCTGCCTCCGCCGCACTGGCTAGCTCACCAGATTGCTCAGTTGAGAGGGCATCCGGTTCTGGCTCGATGACGCTCAACGCCGCAGTCCTCGCTGATCTCGCAGCATTGAGATCGATGGGAGGAGGAATTAATGGTGGTGCTTCCAAGGTTGCGACTGACGATCGCCCCCCGGCACTGATCAAAGCGGGCGATTGATTGAGAAAGTCTTGAACGTAGGCACTCACCGCATCAGACAGTTCATCTAGCTGAAAGCGATCGCCCCGTAAGGAAATCTGCTCAGAGTCTGTCAAACGAGGGTCATCCAAACTCAGATGAAATCGCAGTTTTCTCAGGAGTGGACGACCTGCCCAACGAGACAATGGCGAATCATTGGCAACGATTTCTAGGGTGCAGGTAGGCGGAGTATACCGTCGCAGGACTGAGGTAGACAAAAAAGGCATGGGTGGTTCTGGAATGCGTCGGAGTAGGCTAGGCAATCGAAACTGAGTGAAGTAAGGGTGCTAACCCACAGGGTTAGACAGCGGCTACGCCATCCCGTGAACGATCCAAGAGGGCCAGCCAGAAACGACGAGGGCCACCAGGCGCACTGTAGAACAAGAGGTCGATCAGCAGCTTGAGCGCCAAGTGAGTCAGGATGTCGGGTGGCGTGTCTTCCCCTTCTTCCATGCGCTCCTGATAGGTGTTATTGAATTTGTCTAGATAATCTCCCAGAAGCGCTGCTTGGTGAGGTTCCTTGTTTTGTTCTGTGAGTTGTTCGAGTAGCGCCACAGCTCGACGAATTAATTCTTGGTGCTGTTTGGCCAGGTGACAACTAATTAAAACGAGCGATCGCGCCTCCTCAACATCCAACTTCTTGCGCCCCCCCTGGCCCTTACGTAGCGGACTCGACTGCCGCAACCGCCATAGAGCCACGCGATCGCTCACCATCTCTTCTAGGTTTAGATCTGTGGCTGCTTGCAGCATGGCCTCAGAACCAATCCCTGCCAATGCCTCTAGGGCCAACAATATCAAGTCCAGATGAGCTTTGATATTGTCCAGTTGTCCAGAGTCAGGTTGGGAGGGTAGGGGAAACTCTTCCCATTGAGATGAAGCAGGCGGCTTAACGGTGGAGCGCATATCTTCAGGATAGAGAACGGGGCAAGACACAAGCAGACGGTTACAAGTCTTGAAACAAGACTGGGGGAATCAGGTAAAGCTCTTAACTTTTACCTGACAGAAGAAAATAGGAATGCGAGGGTTTAAGGGCCATTTTAGCTAGTCTAACGAGTAGCCTGACGCAATCCAATCACCCTCTTGGATAGAGACAGATCCAGTCCGCCTCTTTCCTAAGATAGACCGCCGCGATCGCAGAAATGCTCCTGAGCTATTGCAATTTTACTAACTGAATGGTCCACCTTCATTTGAGATAGGCAACCGTTACGCCTGAACCGCCTTCCGCTTGTTCGGCTAGTTCAAACCGCTCGACTTGGGGATGGTGCTTGAGAAACTCATGCACGCCTTGGCGTAAACGACCAGTGCCATGACCATGAATAATCCACACGGTTCCCTGACTTTGAGCTTCTCTAATTGCAGCCTCAAGGGTGGCTTCTGAATCGGCCACACGACTGCCCCGAATATCTACGGTATTGCGAGAGGTGCGAATCACCGGAGCAGGCTTTACCTCTACCGGAGCAGGTTCTGGGGCTGGCTTGGGCTTGGCTACTATTTCTGGCTTTTGCCCATCCAGCGATTCGACATCCTGGAGTTTCACTGTCATTTTCATCAAGCCAAACCGCACCGTCAGCTCGCCATCGTCATCGGGACCGCTAAGGACGTCGGCGGTCTGACCTAAGCGGGGAATCCGAATGCGATCGCCGACTTGGGGACGGAAAGCAGGCTTGGGTGGTGCTGGCTTCTGTTTCGAGGGCAGACGGCGACCCGCAATCTCATTCAGCGCGTTGGTGGCTTTTTGCGCTTCCTGAGCAGTCATCGGGCCTTGCTGCAACTGCCGAATTACCTGGGCAATTTCCCCTCTGGCTTGGGCGATCGCGTCTTGTACCGCTCGTTCTTGCGCCAGTTGCAAATCCCGCTCCCGCTCTTGAAGTGCCGTTGCTTTCTGAGAAACTTGGCGATGCAACCGTTCTGCTTGCTCTAGCAGTTGGGACGCTTCTTGAGCTTTGGTTTCTTGCTGTCGGCGCTGTGCTTCCAGGCCCGCAATTACCTCGTTTACCTCTTCGGACGCGCCACCCACATATTGCTGAGCTTGGGTGGTGATTTCTGCCTTTAAACCGAGGCGACGCGCGATCGTCAAAGCATTGGAACGACCTGGGATGCCCCACAGTAAGCGGTACGTGGGTGAGAGCGATACATCATCAAACTCCACGGCGGCATTTTCAAACCGATCGTCCTGGTACTTCAGAGCTTTGAGTTCGCCGAAGTGAGTAGTCGCGATCGCCAGTTGAGCCTGATCTGCTAAGTACTTCAATAAAGCTACTGCTAGGGCGCTACCTTCCGAAGGATCGGTACCTGCGCCGACTTCATCAAGCAGCACCAGCGATCGCTCGGTCATGGCCTCCAGGATGCGACTAATCCGGCGAATGTGCCCGGAAAACGTGGAAAGGCTCTGCTCAATCGACTGCTCATCGCCAATGTCAGTCAGAACTTGGTCAAACCAAGGAATTTCTACAGGTTCGCGAGCCGGGATAAACAGCCCCACCTTCGCCATCAAAGCCGCTAAGCCCAAGGTTTTCAGCGTCACGGTCTTACCGCCCGTGTTGGGTCCGGTGATGGCGACCACACGAATTTGGGGCCGAATCATTAGATCGATGGGGACTACGGCTCGCCCTTGTTCGTGCTGTTGTTGCCAGACCAGAAGTGGATGGCGCAAATTTCGCAACGTCACGTTTTCCCCTGCCACTCGATCGACAAAGCGGGGCGGATTGGCTTGCAACCACAAGCTGTAGCGGGCGCGGGCAGTGGCTAAGTCGAGTGTCGTCGCGATCGCCAACAACCGCTCCAAATCCACCTTAACTTCAGCCACTTGAGCGGTTAGCACTTGACGTACCGCTTCTTCTTCCGCTTGTTCTCGCCGCAGCAATTGCCGCAACTGGTTATTCAACTGCACCGTGGAATGCGGCTCGACATATAGCGTCGCCCCACTCATGGAAGTGTCATGAATAATGCCTGGAATTGCGTCTTTCTGCGGCGCTTTTACCGGGAGTACAAAGCGATCGCTTCGCTGTGTAATCAACTGTTCCTGCACCGCATTCGATTGCCGTTGCAGAATGCTTTGCAACATTTGATAGACGCGATCGCGTACCTGCTTTTGCTGCTCACGAATTTCGCCCAGTTTGGGGCTAGCTCGGTCCATCACCTTGCCGCGCTCGTCAATGCAGCGGTGAATTTCCTGTTCTAATTCTGGATAGGTTCGCAGTTCTGCCACTAACTCCGTTAAGACGGGCACATCCGTCTGGTTGTCGATCACGCGGCGGAGGTTACGTGCTCCTGCCAATGTTGTCGCGATCGCAAATAATTCTTCTCCAGTCAATAGCCCTTG
Source organism: Trichocoleus desertorum AS-A10 (assembly GCF_039962155.1). Taxonomy (NCBI): domain Bacteria; kingdom Bacillati; phylum Cyanobacteriota; class Cyanophyceae; order Leptolyngbyales; family Trichocoleusaceae; genus Trichocoleus; species Trichocoleus desertorum. The sequence goes on from NZ_JAMPKN010000014.1 coordinate 86,598, forward strand.
GCGTTCTGCCCGTTCTAGCGCCTCCCCAATATCACTGATGCCCTCAAACGAAAGCCCCGATGCGAGGCGACTTTCTAGTTGATAAACTTCTTTGGTTTGGGCCAGCAACCCTAAACTTTCATCTAATGTATTGGGAATGGTGAGGTGTCGCGCTGCGATCGCCCCCAACTTGGTAGCCGCAAAGGTCGATAAATGTTGGCACAGGCGCGGCCATTCTAAAAGGTCTAAAGTTTCAGCTTGAATCAAAGTCTGAGTGCCGAGTCTCAATGAATGGGTGACTGGGAATTGATTAAATAATCTTAAACTTAGCGAGTCCGAATCATCGAACCTCTACGCTTCTATCTATATTGTAACGAGCTGCTTCTGTCCTGCGATCGCCTACCATCCACACCCAGCAACATTAGTCTTTTGAAGATTGAGAATTTCGGCCAGCAGGCTGATCGTTAAGTTCTTTTAGCTTTTGACAAAGAAATAGATAGTCCAGGGTTAAACTAAAAACCGCTTAGTGCTTTCCCGGATAGACAGACAAAATTACGCGATCGCGACACCCTTAATCGAAAAAGACCAAATCCTTAACGCTGACAAGACCCATCCTTCACCCAAATTTGGTAGTCTAGTCCAAATGGTCTTGTGAAGAAATAGAAGCGTGGAAATTCAACTTGGGCGGGGTAAGACGGCTCGTAGAGCATACGGATTCGACGAAATTGCGTTAGTGCCCGGTCAGCGGACGCTTGATCCGAGCTTGGCCGATACAAGCTGGAAGATTGGTGGCATCGAACGGCAAATCCCAATCATTGCGAGTGCAATGGATGGAGTCGTAGATGTCAAAATGGCTGTGCTCCTATCTCAGTTGGGAGCGTTGGGTGTATTGAACCTAGAGGGCATTCAAACCCGCTATGCTGACCCCAACCCCATTCTGGATCGAATCGCTTCGGTAGGAACCACTGAGTTTGTTCCCCTGATGCAAGAGCTTTACGCAGAGCCGATTAAACCAGAGCTGATCGAGCAGCGAATTCAAGAAATTAAGAGCCAAGGCGGTATTGCTGCGGTTAGCGCAACTCCCGCTGGAGCGGCCAAGTTTGGTTCGATTGTGGCTAAAGCAGGCGCTGATCTGTTCTTTATTCAAGCAACGGTCGTTTCTACAGCCCATCTATCTCCAGAGTCCATTGTGCCCCTGGATCTAGCTCAGTTTTGCCAAGAAATGCCCATGCCTGTGATTCTAGGCAACTGTGTCACCTATGAAGTGGCCCTAAACCTGATGAAAGCAGGAGCAGCAGGCGTATTGGTCGGCATTGGCCCAGGTGCGGCTTGTACTTCTCGGGGAGTCCTGGGTGTGGGCGTGCCTCAAGTCACCGCGATCGCCGACTGTGCCGCAGCGCGGGATGACTACTACCAAGAAACGGGCAACTACGTCCCCGTGATCGCGGATGGTGGACTGGTGACAGGTGGCGACATCTGTAAGTGCATTGCTTGCGGCGCGGATGGAGTGATGATTGGTTCTCCCTTTGCTCGCTCAGCCGAAGCACCAGGTCGCGGTTTCCACTGGGGTATGGCGACTCCTAGCCCCGTCTTGCCACGCGGAACCCGAATTCGAGTCGGCACCACAGGCACACTAGAGCAGATTCTCCGTGGTCCCGCCCAACTTGATGACGGTACTCACAACTTCCTCGGGGCTTTGCAAACCAGCATGGGCACCTTAGGCGCTAAAAACATCAAGGAAATGCAGCAAGTTGAAGTCGTAATTGCTCCCTCTTTGCTCACTGAAGGCAAGGTTTATCAGAAAGCGCAACAGCTAGGCATGGGCAAGTAATTTTACTTCCCAATAAATTCTTAAAACTTTTCCGGTCTCTACCCAGGAACCCTGGAAAAAATAAAGCTGTCGCTTACAATAGAAGTAGCGGAGACGCATGTTTCCGTTCACTCCTCACACCACACTCCGCCTGGACTTACCGTTCGGGCGGTTCTTAACTTTAAAGGAAGATTTTCTGAGGATTGGTGCTCTGGAATCTCTACCTAAATGTATAAGCTTTAAGAGCCAAGGGGACTGTTTTGTCTATGATAAAATTTTGGAAAACAACGTAGGCAAGGATTTCCGAGCATGTCAGCAGCCGCACAAGTTACGGATTCTAGTTTTAAGCAAGAAGTACTTGAGAGTGAAGTTCCAGTTTTAGTCGATTTTTGGGCTCCTTGGTGCGGTCCCTGTCGGATGGTCGCTCCTGTCGTTGACGAAATTGCCCAACAGTACGACGGGCAAATCAAGGTCGTCAAAGTCAACACTGACGAAAATCCTAGCGTTGCTAGCCAATATGGTATCCGCAGCATCCCAACGCTAATGATTTTTAAGGGAGGGCAGCGAGTTGATATGGTAGTTGGCGCTGTACCAAAGACCACCTTAGCGAACACTTTAGAAAAGTATCTTTAAGTTGATCGGGCCAAACCATCTTGTTGAGAAATCTTTTGTATTTCAGGTCTTATTTGATTCAATAGCCTGGTTTACGAAGCTTTGTCTGCTTTAATGTCTTAGAACTTAAGCCTTCTCTTAATATCAGCGCTTGGGATGTAAATGCCGAAGCGCTTTTTGCATTTTTTTATATTTTTCACCCTTAACGACTGCACCAAGTTTTAGTGCGTTCCTGCTAATTTTTACGGGTCCAGTGTTGATCCCTACCGTTATCCCTCAAGCCTCAGCTTCCTTCTGGGACGTACAAATCCTCTGGGAATCTCGGTAGAATAGAATGCCGCCAGTTGAGAATCATTCATGGTCTCCTCGTCATCTTTCAACGAGCTTGCATCGCTCCAGACCAATCTCACTGAATTAATTAATCGTCTGCCGACACATGAGCAGGGAGAGTTAATTCAACAAGCTTTGGTCACTATTATACGGATGGCCGAGGGTGAAGTAGACCGCTTGGATTGGAAGATTGTGACTGCTTCCTTACAGGATATGGAGCGAGCCTTTAAGGCTTTCTATCCTTACCGTCACGTTCGCAAAATTTCTATGTTTGGGTCTGCCCGGATTCAACCCGACAGTGTTGAGTATCAAATGGCTGCTGAGTTTGCCCGTCGCATCACAGAACAAGGTTTCATGGTGATCACCGGAGCAGGCGGCGGCATTATGCAGGCAGGCAATGAAGGAGCGGGAGTAGGTCAATCCTTCGGCCTCAACATTCATTTGCCTTTTGAGCAAGGAGCCAACCCTTTTATCCAAGGCGATCCCAAGCTGGTTTATTTCAAGTATTTCTTTACTCGTAAGCTTGTGTTCTTAAAGGAAAGTGACGCTCTAGCGCTGTTTCCGGGTGGCTTTGGGACGCAAGATGAAGCTTTTGAGTCTTTAACGCTCAGTCAGACTGGTAAATCTGCTCCTGTGCCTCTGGTGTTGATCGATCGCCCAGGTGGAGATTATTGGCGGAGCTGGGCTGAATACATTGACAAGCAGTTGCTACAGCGAGGTTTAATTAGTCCAGAGGACCCCAGCTTGTATACGATTACTGATGACCTAGATTTGGCTTGCGAGGCGATCGCGAGTTTCTATCGAGTGTTTCACTCTAGTCGTTATGTCGGCAGTCTACTGATCATTCGGCTCAAATCCGAGTTAATGGATAAAGATATAGAAAAGCTGAATGAAGAGTTCAGTGACATTGTGGTGAAGGGTCGGATCGAAAGAAGCAAAACCCTGCCACAGGAAGCTCCAGACGAGACAATCGACTTGCCTAGATTGGCCTTGTATTTCAATCAACGTGATTTAGGCCGACTGTACCAACTGATTGCTGCTATCAATCGCTTGGGTCTACCTTCTCCTAACACCGAGCACCCAGAACAAAAGTAATCACCATCTTTGTCATCTTTACGAGTTGGGGCGAGATTCACTCACCCCAATTTTTTTGTGGATATTGTTGGAGGATTAGATGCGATGTGACGTTTGATAAAGCTTTGAGGCTGATCAGGGCAAAATTCACCATATTTAACAAAACTCTTGAAACTACCTGGTCTCGCCTTTTTCGCCTGAGGATATGTACTTATCGTAGGTTGATTTCAAGTTGGCGATCGCCCTTCACCCAATTGTTCACTGCTGACTAAAACTGCTGAGTATTCAAGCGTTTCCAGGTTCAAGCCATTGAAGCAGAGACAAAGGGAGCCTAGAGTGTCGCGATCGCCGCTTAATCATTTCTGGCCCTTCATGTAAGAGATTGAGTGGGTTAAGAGCGATCGCGGTTTGAAAGAGTCCAAATCCTCTCTATATAAGAATTGAGTCAGAACATTTTTTGTTTTTTGTTCCAATTTCTATAAAAACTGTTCAACAAAACTAGTTAATTGAATTTTTCTAGCCCTGAATTAGGTTCTGATAGATTTAACCCTCTTAGAGAGCTCTCACAGCTTTCTAGCATCCTTATGCGCCTCCAAACGTCTTCACACCCCCTTTCTTTTCCTTGGAGGTTCAACAATAATGCATTCAACAGGTTGACTAAAGCGCATTCCACGGTCACACCAAGCGCCGTGCAGCTAATGCGTCCCCCAGATTTTGATACGAAGCTATAGGAGAGACTGGCGTGAAACTAGCAGTTTATGGCAAAGGCGGAATTGGCAAATCGACAACGAGCTGCAATATTTCAGCTGCTCTAGCCAAGCGCGGTAAAAAGGTTTTACAAATTGGCTGCGACCCAAAGCACGACAGCACATTTACCCTCACGGGCTTCTTGATTCCCACTATCATTGACACACTGCAAGCCAAAGACTATCACTACGAAGATGTCTGGCCAGAAGATGTCATCTACAAAGGCTACGGCGGCGTGGATTGCGTGGAAGCTGGTGGTCCACCCGCTGGGGCAGGTTGCGGTGGCTACGTGGTAGGTGAAACCGTCAAACTGTTGAAAGAACTCAACGCTTTTGATGAGTACGACGTAATTTTGTTTGATGTCTTGGGCGACGTCGTTTGCGGTGGCTTTGCGGCACCTCTCAACTATGCTGACTACTGCCTGATTGTGACTGACAACGGCTTCGACGCTTTGTTTGCAGCTAATCGGATTGCGGCTTCTGTCCGAGAAAAAGCTAGAACCCACCCCCTACGCCTCGCTGGCTTGATCGGCAACCGGACTTCCAAGCGCGACTTGATTGACAAGTACATTGAAGAAGTGCCCATGCCTGTACTCGAAGTGTTACCTCTGATCGAAGACATCCGGGTTTCCCGAGTCAAGGGCAAAACTTTGTTCGAGATGGCCGAGTCTGATCCTTCCTTAAACGTTGTCTGCGACTACTACCTCAACATTGCTGACCAGATCTTGGCTCAACCCGAAGGTGTCGTACCCACCGATACTCCTGATCGGGATCTGTTTGCTCTATTGTCCGATTTCTATCTCAACCCCGCCCCAGCGCCCAAGAGAGAAGACGAAGAACTAGATCTAATGATGGTTTAAGCACCAGCCGCCCCAAATTAATAGAACCCTGGAGAGGAACACCGTTCATGACCCTTGCTGATACTCAGCCCCAAGCCCTCAATTTTGAGTGTGAAACTGGTAACTATCACACCTTCTGCCCGATTAGTTGCGTGGCTTGGCTCTACCAAAAAATTGAAGATAGCTTCTTTCTGGTCATTGGCACCAAGACCTGCGGCTACTTCCTACAGAACGCGATGGGCGTGATGATCTTTGCCGAACCTCGCTATGCGATGGCAGAACTGGAAGAAGGAGATATCTCAGCTCAGCTCAACGACTACGAAGAACTCAAGCGTTTGTGTGATCAAATTAAGCGCGATCGCAACCCCAGTGTGATTGTTTGGATCGGCACCTGCACTACCGAAATCATCAAAATGGACCTGGAAGGCTTGGCTCCCAGGCTAGAGTCGGAGATTGGGATTCCGATTGTGGTGGCTCGCGCTAATGGCTTGGACTACGCCTTCACTCAAGGAGAGGATACTGTTCTAGCGGCAATGGCTCAGCGCTGCCCAGACAAGCCTGCGACGACCGAGGCAGGTAAAAATGAGCAAAATGCGATCGCCAAACTGCTCAACTTTGGTCGCAAGAAAGAAGAAGTCGCCGCCGAAGAATCGGAATACGCCGAGCATCCGCCTCTAGTTCTGTTTGGCTCATTGCCTGATCCTGTCGTTACGCAACTCACCTTAGAGTTGAAGCGGCAAGGAATTAAAGTCAGTGGCTGGCTACCTGCCAAACGTTACACCGAGCTGCCCGTAATCGAAGAAAACTACTACGTGTCTGGGGTAAATCCTTTCCTCAGCCGCACTGCTACTACACTCATGCGTCGTCGCAAATGCAAGCTGATTGGTGCTCCCTTCCCCATCGGTCCCGATGGCACCAGGGCTTGGCTAGAAAAAATCTGCTCAGTCTTCGGCATTGAACCCCAAGGTTTAGCCGAGCGGGAAGCTCAGATTTGGGCAAGCTTGGAAGATTACCTCCAGTTAATTCGGGGCAAATCTGTCTTCTTTATGGGAGACAATTTGCTAGAAATTTCTCTGGCTCGCTTCTTGATTCGCTGTGGCATGAGTTGTCCAGAGATCGGCATCCCTTATATGGACAAGCGCTACCAAGCGGCTGAACTGGCGCTACTAGAGAAGACTTGTCACGAAATGGGAGTGCCAACCCCCCGAATTGTCGAAAAGCCTGACAATTACAACCAAATTCAACGGATTCACGAACTCAAACCAGACTTAGTGATCACTGGTATGGCCCACGCCAATCCTCTGGAAGCGCGCGGTATCAATACCAAATGGTCTGTGGAGTTTACTTTCGCTCAGATTCATGGCTTTACTAACTCCCGTGACATTCTCGAGTTGGTAACTCGGCCCCTTCGTCGAAACAATAATCTGAAAGACCTGGGTTGGGATAAGCTGGTCCGAGAAGAAGCCAAACTCTAGTCTGTCAGCATCTACCTCCTGTGATCTATACCTCTGCTCTGCCCCCACCCTTGGTGGGGGTTTTGTCTGATTACCTCTTCTCAGATAAATTCAATAGGGCAGAGGATTAAGCATTTTGATTTCACCCGCTTGCTTAGCGAATCACCGATGAGGCACCTATGGGCGCGACATTGCAACAGATTGCCAAATATTTAGATAACAAAGGTTGGACTTACGATCTTGATGAAGCAGACTATCGTATCGTCACAGGCGTTGAGGCGGATAATCTAGAAAACTTCGTCATCGTGGTTCAGCTAGACGAGGAAGGCAAGTTCTTTAAACTGTTCGCCCCTCAAGTCCTTTCGGATATCCAAAATCACCCCCACAAAAATGCCATCCTGCAAACTATGTTGTGCATCTCTTGGGAAACTAAGATGCTGCAATGGGAATACGATCCGTCCGATGGTGAAATTCGAGCCATCATTGAATTTCCGCTCGAAGATTCTCTATTGACAGAACGCCAATTTAACCGCTGTTTAGCAGGGTTAGTGCAAATCGTAGATGAAGTTGCAATGCCACGATTGCAAGCTGTGATGGAGACTGGGCAGGACCCAGGCTACGAAGAAGAAGGGGAAAGACTATTACTGGCGCTGCAAGAACAAGCACCGGGACTTTTGGAGCTGTTAGAGCGAGCAATGGAAGCTAGGAAACGACGCGGTACGTTTCCGTCTGAGTAAATAATAAATAAGGCGGAGGCGATCGCTAGTTTATTCTTGCTGATGTAATTCTCGTCTAATGCCCTAGATTAACTAGATAAGCAGAGAATTATTGGCATAGAAAGACGGCTATACTCCAAAGTAGTATCTTTTCTTGTTGCGAGTTGCCAAGGCCCGGACTATGACATCGTATGCAACCTCCACGACCAGAGCCGAGATGAGCGAACTCCGGCGTTTAAAAGCCTTGCTACCTCCTGAACTGCAAAGTTGGGTCATGGTGGAGGGAGCCACAACTGTTAACCCTCCCCTGATTACGGCTGAAGAGATTGGCAAGGATCAAGTTGAAATTCAGATTGACTTAATTCGCTGGGAGCAACTAGCGATCGATCAGCGTAACTTACTATTTTGGCACGAAGTCGCTCGCATCCAGAACGATACAATCCCCAAAGATGGTTGGGAAATGGCAGCTTTAGCCATTGGTCTGGGTGGCGCTGTAGGAGAACTTTGGGTCCAAGATGGGTTGCTGTTGCTGCTAGCCCTAGGATTGTGTGGGGTTTCGGGCTACCGCTTGTTCCAGAAGAACAATAACGAGCGTACAGTACGAGAAGCGATCGATGCTGATGAGAAGGCGATCGCCCTAGCAACTCGATTTGGCTATAGCTTACCAAATGCTTACAAGAGTCTGGGCAGTGCCCTCAAAGCTTTAATTGACCAAACTCCCAAGAAGCGGCAACGAGGCAAATACGAAGCCCGTTTGGAAGCTTTGAAGCGCAGTGCAGCGAAAGCTAAAGCCAAAGCCAAGGGTAGCCGTCCGGAACTGTAAGAAATCTATTATTGAGTCACGTTGTTGAGACTTTTTAGTTGAATCAAACGGAGTTGGGGAAACACTCAGCTCCGTTTTAACTTATGCCAACTCCCTAACTCTGCCTTACAGTTGGCCCAACATTTTATGAGTTTGGGGGACAACCCGAACTTGTTTTAAATAGCGCTTCATCAGAGTTTGCCAGGTCAGAACTTGATCGGGAGTGGGTGGCGAAAAATCATGACCCAGGGAGTGAGCAGCATCTAGGGGAGTTACAGGTTGAAGAAAGACTGGAATCGCTGGATCCACCGCAGCTACTAATTCAGCCGTCTGCTCTAAATCTTCTAGTTTGGTGGCTTGGGAGGCGATCGCCTTGACAAACACTTCTACCGAAGCATCATGACAGCGTCGGAGAAACTCGGTATGAGCTTGCCACAGAGTCTCACCACTGACGCTGGGTAGCTTCACATCCATCCCGACAGCATCTAGATACGGCAAAATCATTGCCAACTGCTCAGGGCGATGCCCACCACTTTCGAGGTAAATGGGCAGTCCTGTTTGCTGACGCACTTGAGGTAAAAATTCGGCTAGAAATGCTGCGTGCAGCAAAGGTTCGCCTCCTGTCAGGCTAATACTGTCGTGTAGCCCTGGCTGATTTTGCCGCTGCACCCACTCCAATAAAGTGGGTAAAGTCACTGGATTAGGATGCGTCTCAAAATCTCGTAGTCCAGGCGATCGCTCAATTTGACAAGAAGTAGGGGCCGTCCAGGTATGAGCGCTATCACAGAAGTGGCAACGTAAATCGCAGAAGGCAAACCGAATAAAAAGTTGGCGCGTGCCTACATTTAGTCCTTCGCCTTGGATAGCTGAAAAGACTTCAACCAAGCGAGCTGTGGCGGTGTCAGCGGTCATCTCAACAATTGCCGTTAGCAGGGAAAACCCATTGTAGACGACCAAACAGCGCAAAATTCGGGGTGTATCTAGGTTCAGTGGCCCCACTCAGAAAAACAGCCGCTTTTAGAGGAAAGGTTCATCGGATCTTTAAAAGAACAAAATCCTACAAAAAGATTCGCTGAAGCATAACCATTAAAGTTTCTTAAGTATGTGATCTATCGCTAAGTTGCTAGTGAGGACGCAGCAACATTCTAGAGTCCTATGCAACATAGGCAAACTCTGAAGGTGTGCGTTGGACTCGCAGCTCCGTAGAACGATCTAAGTTTAGCGACTATGCGAATTCTGATTTATTCCTATAATTACCATCCAGAGCCAATCGGGATTGCCCCCTTAATGACCGAATTGGCAGAAGGATTGGTGCAACGAGGCCACGAAGTTCGCGTCGTCACTGGCATGCCCAACTACCCCCAACGTCGCATTTACGACGAATATCAAGGGAAGTGGTATGTCACTGAAGAAAAAAACGGAGTTACAATCCAACGCAGTTTTGTTTGGGTGAAGCCAAAGCCTGGTTTACTCGATCGCATTCTCCTAGATGGCAGCTTTGTCTTGACCAGCTTCCTGCAAGCCATGCGCGGTTGGCGGCCTGATGTCATCTTGCTCACGGTTCCACCTTTACCCGTTAGTGTTCCTGCTGCGCTACTCGGCTGGATACGACGCTGCCCAGTGGTACTGAATCTACAAGATATTTTGCCTGATGCAGCGGTGCATGTCGGGCTGTTGAAGAGTAAGACTATGATTCGTGTCTTCTCAGCCTTAGAAAAATTTGCTTATCGCACCGCCACCAAAATCAGCGTGATTACGGAGGGGTTCGTGGACAACCTCACCGCGAAGGGAGTTGATCCAGACAAGATGGTCTGCATTCCCAACTGGGTGGATGTCAACTTCATCCGACCCCTGCCTAAAGAAAACAATGCCTTTCGAGTCGCCCATAAACTCGAAAACAAGTTTGTCGTCCTCTACTCTGGCAATATCGCGCTGACCCAAGGGCTAGAAACAGTCGTTGAAGCCGCTACCCGCCTGCGCCACATTCCCGAAATCGCTGTAGTGATTGTAGGTGAGGAAAAAGCGCTGCAAGGCTTGCGAAACTACTGCCAATCTCGAGGGGCAGATAATGTACTGCTCTTGCCTTTTGCACCACGAGAGAAATTGCCGGAAATGCTCGCCGCCTCTGACATTGGCTTGATTGTGCAAAAGAGCAATGTGATCTCTTTCAATATGCCATCCAAAACCCAGGTGCTATTGGCAAGTGGTCGCCCCATTATTGCCTCAGTTCCTGACACTGGAACGGCTGCTAGAGCAGTCCAGCAAAGCGGGGGGGGTGTTGTAGTTGAGCCAGAAAGCCCTGAAGCACTGGCCGCCGCCATCTTGGAACTGCACGCCAATCCTGCTAAAGCCCAACTGCTAGGCCAGAAAGGTAGACAGTTTGCGGTTGAGCGCTATGCCTTTGACCAAGCACTTAACCAGTATGAGGCTCTGTTTAAGACGGTGGCAGCAAACGCTTCTAATAAGCGTCCTGTTTTACCAGAACTTGTGACTGAAAAATCCTTGGTCGATCTCTAAATCTTCTAGGAGAGAAACTTCACACTGAAAACCAGTGTTAGCCCAGGTATCGTGGTATCTGGGCATTTTTGTACGGTTTACAAACCCCTAACTTTAGGTGCTGATACCAATAATTCAGCTAAAATGGGAGGCAGATTGAATAAATCTTTCCTCAAAAATTTTGCAGGTCAAACCATCTTCTAGTTTGGGCAATCGTCCCTCTAATCACTCTCCAAATGCTTCTGGCCCTCTCCCTCCTGGCATTGACTATCAGCCAGGTATAGTAGAACGCGCACGGGTGTTGAGTTGGCTAGCAGAAAATGTGCCTGACGCGCGGCTCAAGCATATTTTGAGAGTGGAGCAAACTGCTGTAGAGCTAGCTCAGCATCATGGTCTAGATGTAGAGAAAGCGGCCCAGGCAGGCTTGATGCATGATCTAGCAAAGTATTTCAAGCCCCAACGTCTCCTAGAAATGGCTGAAGCTGAGGGTTTGGAGATAGACCCTGTAGAGGCGGCCCATCCTCACTTACTTCATGCACCCGCAAGTGCCATTGTAGCTAGAGATGAGTTTGGGATTGAAGACGAAGAAGTCTTGCAAGCTATCTGTGACCACACATTAGGTAGACCTGGAATGGGTTTATTGAGTTGTGTTGTCTTTTTAGCAGATAGTTTAGAGCCAGGACGAGGAGAGAATCCTGAATTAGAGACCTTGCGACAAAGCAGTTTGCAGGATTTACACCAAGCAGTTTACTTAACTTGTGACTATTCTTTGAAGTATTTTCTCAATACCCATCGGCTAATTCATCCTCGAACTGTTCTCACGCGCAATTGGTTCTTGAAACGATCGCATCCCACGAATTCTGTTATTACACAAGGAATTGAGAACTAAATAATGACCGATTTCAAAGTACGTTCTTACCCAGCGGTTGCTACTTCATCTCAACCAGCTGATGTGGCGAAGCAAGATACTAGTAAGCAATTGGCTTTGATGGTTGCTGAAGCTGCCGACGATCGCAAGGGAGCTGACATTGTCATCCTCAAAGTCTCTGAGGTTTCCTACTTAGCAGATTATTTTGTCTTAGTCACAGGTTTCTCCAGCGTCCAAGTGCGGGCGATCGCACGCTCCATTGAGGACAAGGTAGAGGAAGAATCCCAACGCTTCCCACTCCGCACAGAAGGCCAAGGCGATGGTACCTGGATGGTGCAAGACTACGGCGATGTTATTGCCCACATCTTTATGCCAGAGCAGCGAGAATTTTATAATCTTGAAGCCTTTTGGGGCCATGCGGAAAAAATTGAATTTTCCACGTTGGCAAAGGATTAGGTAAATTAAAGGGACTAGATGGCTCTCGGGTAGCCTCTGCACTTGCTAGTGTTGCCTATGGATATTTCTACCCCTATTTGTCCCGTTCCTTCTGAGCAGCAACCGCTCAACGAATACCAAGACTTGAAGGAGTCTTGGTTTTTCCGTTGGGCTACGTTACCTCTGCAAACTTACTTCACCACAATGCTCTGGATTTGGGTTTGCAGTTGGGTTGTGGTTGGGCCAGTGGCAACCTACAGCTTTTCCTGGGTGAAGCATCCAGTGCAGTTTGCGCTCAGCGGTGCAGCAGGGGCCAGCTTGATGGTGGCGCTGCCTTTACTCCGCCTATATTTGGGCTGGAGTTATATTCGCGATCGCCTCCTCAACGAAACTGTCTTCTACGAAGAGTCTGGTTGGTATGACGGTCAATATTGGCCCAAGCCGCCGGAAGTGCTGACGCGCGATCGCTTAATTGTCAGCTACGAAATTCAACCGGTTTTACGGCGTTTACAGCGCAGCTTCGGAGGTCTCATCGCGCTTTTCTGTTGTGGTGGCATTGTTTGGCAATACCTCTAAGCCTTAAATCTAAGTCCCAGAACATTAGCCGATAAAATTAGTCCCACAAAAATTAACCAAAATATTGCAAGTGTTATAGCTCTGTGAGCTAGGCTTGCCTTGGGAACTGGAGTATGTCACAGTCTTAGCCATGACTAGGGGAAAACGAACTCAAGCCGCTGAGCTAGAAGTTAGATTACTGCGTGAAGGTTTGGTCGAGTCCAGCCATCACGTCCAAGCTGTCGCCTGTGATGACCGAGGGCGGGTGTTGTCAGTTGCAGGCAATGCAGAAACTGCTACCTTTGTGCGTTCTGCACTCAAGCCGTTTCAGGCGCTATCTATAACCACAACGGGCACATTAGAGCGCTACAACCTGACCGATCGAGATTTAGCGATTATTTGTAGCTCGCACAAGGGCACGATTGAGCAAGTGCGGCAGGCTTTTAATATCCTGTGGCGGAGCGACATTGATCCATCGGCGCTGCAATGCCCAACTCCTGAAGGCAAGCGCAGCCCATTGGAGTACAACTGCTCTGGCAAACATGCTGGGATGCTAGCAGTCTGTCAACAACGCAACTGGCCGCTGTCTAATTATTTACAACGCAATCATCCAGTTCAGAAATTGATTTTGGCTAAGGTTGCCGAGCTGCTCCGCATGCCAGCCGAGGAATTTATAGGTGCACGCGATGACTGCGGTGCTCCTACTTATTTCTTGCAGTTGGGACAAATGGCGACCCTCTATGCCCAGCTTGCCTCTGGCAGCAGTTTAGATATGGAGCGAATTGTCCGAGCCATGACCCATCACCCAAATATGGTGGCGGGAGAGGGTGAGTTTGACACCGAGGTCATGCGTCTGACTCAAGGCGAGTTGGTCAGCAAATCGGGTGCTGAAGGCGTGCAGTGCATTGGTCGAGTGGGTGAAGGCTTAGGGCTAGCCATTAAGGTGGTGGATGGAGCGAAGCGAGCTAAATATGCAGCAGCAATTCACATTCTGAAGCAGCTGGGTTGGGTGACACCGGCGATCGCAGAGACTCTAACCGAGAGCTTTATTACCCTGAGTTCATTCAAGCGTTTAGACGTTTTGGGTGAATTATCCCTAATTTAGAAATTGGGGGTTGCAATCTCAGAAGCTTTTGGTTATATTAATAAAGCCGACGCGGGGTAGAGCAGTCTGGTAGCTCGTCGGGCTCATAACCCGAAGGTCCATGGTTCAAATCCATGCCCCGCCACCAAATAAAAATAAAGCTCTGTAGTTAATCGCTACAGAGCTTTATTTTTGTCTTGAATTTGTTAGCCACCCAACTACACCCTCTAGAAGCAGAGTCCTACCCGTAGAATAGAGGTATCAAGAGCAATGTGAAGCTAGGCAAGTAACACTTTTGGTCAGGCGTGGAATTTTTCGCCGCAGAAGTGATACTAGTCAGGCTAGAACTGCTAACAAAAACTTTTTATCAATTGCTGGTAATTCTATGACTGTCCTGTGGCGGCGACCTGTTTTAGTCGGGGGAGTAGGGCTTACCTTTGGGCTGTGGTTTCTAGAGAATATGGTGCACTCGTTGGCAGAGGTCAGCGGTTTAGTCACCCTAGGAGCGATCGCAGCAGGGACAGGTCTTTGGTTTCTTCAGAAACCTAACGCTCAAATTGCTCCCATTTCTGCTCCAGCGTCTCCTGTGAGCCGTCTACAGGTCAAGCAAAGCCTCACAGAAGTTGAAGACAGAATTCAGCGGTTACAAGCTGAAGTAGCCACCTTAGACAAGGTGCGCCCGGAAACCATTGCCCGGATTCCAACCCTAAAAGCGCAGCTTCAAGCCTTAACTCCGGAATTAGAGCGGCAGGCACTTCGAGTTGCCGTGGTGGGGGGACAAGCGGTGGGCAAAACTTCTTTGGTTCACGTCCTGCAAGCACAAGGGTTATCTTTATCGTCATCTGTTTCTTGGCAAGATCTACCCGCTCTGCTCGCAGCAGAAACTTCCACCCTCGATGCCGATACGATCGCTGAGGTGCAAACGGCAGACGCAGTCATTTTCGTGGTGGCAGGAGATTTGACTGCGTCAGAGTTGCAAGTGGTGCAACAACTGGCTACGGCCAATCAGCGCTTACTTCTAGTTCTGAATAAGCAAGATCAGTATTTACCCACTGAGCGATCGCTAGTCCTCAAGCAATTGCAAATTCGCACTCAAGAGTATCTAAACAGCGCTGATGTGGTGGCGATCGCGGCAGTTCCTAGCCCCTTGAAAGTGCGCCAACACCAAGCCGATGGATCGGTGCAGGAATGGATGGAACAGCCCCAACCCGAAATTAATTTACTCTTCGAGCGGTTGCAGCAGTTGTTAACTCAGGAGAGTCAGCAATTGGTTTGGGCAACCACTTGGCGCAGCGCGATCGCTTTGAAGGCTGAGGTGCAGGCAGTTCTAAATCAGGTTCGCCGCGATCGGGCCTTGCCGCTGATTGAGCAATACCAATGGATCGCCGCAGCTACGGCTTTTGCCAGCCCAGTCCCTGCTCTAGATCTCTTAGCCACCAGCGCCATTAATGCTCAGCTAGTCCTAGACCTGAGTGCCATTTATCAGCAAAAGTTTTCCTTACAACAGGCGCAGACCATTGCTAAGACAATGGCTAGTTTGCTGCTGAAATTAGGTTTAGTCGAGCTATCTACCCAGGCGATCGGTACCGTACTCAAGAGCCATGCCATTACTTATGTGGCAGGTGGGGCTATGCAAGGTGCTAGTGCTGCTTATTTAACTCGCTTGGCTGGATTGAGTTTGAGTGAATATTTTGAGGAACAAAGTGCCTCGATTCGCCCAGAGGCGGAAAATCCCCTCAGTCTCGATCGTCTGACTCAAGTTCTCAAAACCGTCTTTCAGCAAAACCAGCAGGTGAGTCTCTTCCAGGCTCTAGTGAAGCAGGTGACAGAGCGCTTTACACACACCTCCTCTCCTCAGCCACAACCTCAATTGCAATTACTCGCTGCCACAGAGCCAGCCTTACCATTGGCATCTATCCCGTTGCCAAACCTACAGCTAGCTAGCCACGAATTGGAGCTGGTAGAGGAGAATAGATCTGCGGTCAGTCTTTCCAGTACTAGCCTTGAGTCAACCTCCCTCCTCTCAACCTAACGCTCCTAACAACGCTCAGTCTGTCTCCAGTTCCGCTCGTTCTACTCCACAAGAATCACATTTCAGTCGAGCTAGAGCCAGCCTACGGGAAATCTTGGCGCGGCATACCCACCGTTTGCGGCAATTTAAGCTGCCTAACAATTTAGAGTTACAAGCGGCTTTGCAAACAGAGCTAGAGAGCTTAGCTACCACCCTGAATAAGCTGGACCAAGGAGTGATCCGGATTGCCACCTTTGGGTTGGTGAGTCGTGGGAAGTCAGCCGTATTAAATGCTCTGTTAGGCCAAAAAGTTTTGCAAACGGGTCCGCTGAATGGGGTCACGCAATGGCCCCGCTCGGTGCGTTGGGTGCCGAATGCAGACAGCAAGGTGCAAGTCGAATTAATTGACACGCCTGGCTTGGATGAGGTGCAAGGACAGGCTCGGGCCAAAATGGCTCGCGATGTGGCGCGCCAAGCAGATCTGATTTTGTTCGTGGTCTCTGGCGATATTACCCGGACTGAGTATCAAGCGTTGTGCGAACTGCGGGATGCTCAAAAACCGCTGCTTTTGGTGTTCAACAAAATTGATCTGTATCCCGATCGCGATCGCCAAGCGATTTATAAAAACCTACAGCAACTAGGAGCCAACACCAGAGACAGCCGACGCCTCCAGCAATTGCTCTCGACTGAGGAGATTGTGATGGTGGCGGCTGAGCCTGCCCCGTTGCAAGTGCGGGTAGAGTGGCCCGATGGTCGTGTCACCTATGAGTGGGAATCGCCACCACCCCAGATTGAGCCGTTGCAAGACAAACTGCTGACGTTGTTGAACCGGGAAGGGCGATCGCTCCTAGCTTTGAATGCTTTGCGGCAAGCGCGGGAAGCCGAAACCAAGATTGCCCAAACGACGATTGAGCTGTGCAGTCCGGAAGCGGAGGCGCTGATCTGGAAGTTTACGCGCTATAAAGCAATGGCGATTGCCTTAAATCCGATCGCGTTTTTGGATTTAGCCGGGGGTGTGGTAGCGGATTTAGCGCTAATTCGAGAGTTGGCGCGGCTCTACGGCTTACCGATGACTCGCTATGAGGCTGGGAAGCTTTGGAAAACCATTTTGCTCAGTTCCGGCAGTTTGCTGCTGAGTGAATTAGGCAGTGGCGTTTTGTTAGGTTTAGGCAAGAGTACGGCGGCGATCGCTTCGGGTGAGAACCCAGCCAACTTTTCTGCTTATGCTGGGGTAGCTGTGGTGCAAGCAGCGGCGGCTGGATATGGAGCCTACGCGATCGGACGGGCGGCTCAGGTGTATTTGGAGCAAGGTTGTACTTGGGGACCACAAGGGCCAAATACGGTGATTCAAGATATTTTGAGCCAAATTGAGCCGAATACGATTGTTTATCGGTTGCGGCAGGAGATTGGGGAGTTTTTGGGGTAGCTAGTGAAGCTGAGTTACCGAGTCTTGGGGGCACTCGCCCCCAAACCCCCGCTGAGGGACGGTTGCGTCCCCCAGACCCCCTCCAAACGAGCTTTAGTGGAAGTGTTTCGATATCTTGAACTTTTCTCGCTGTCCTCCGACACTTGCCGCCTAACCCCTTCATCCGTTATCCTTCCTCCTTCACTCCCGTAAGTGCTTGTTGAGCCGCTTTAGTGCTCTGGACGATCGCGCCTAGGTCCGGGGTGGGAACGGAGTCACTCATGCTTAGCCATAAAAGGTATTCGATGTTTCCGGCTGGGCCTTGTAGGGGGGACCAAGTTAAGCCTTGGTAGTGCCAACCGAGGGCTTGGGCAGTTTGGATGACTTGGGCGATCGCTTCTGCTTGGTCTTTGGGGTCGCGGACTACGCCGTTCTTGCCAACGCGCGATCGCCCCACTTCAAATTGTGGCTTCACAAGCAAAATTGCTTCTCGTGGTTCTTTGAGCAATTGCCACAGAGCGGGTAATACTTTCGTTAAGGAGATAAAGGAGACATCGGCAACTCCTAGATCGGCATCGGGCTGACCTTGCTCGTACAGCTCTTCTGGTTTTAAGTGCCTGAGATTAGTGCGCTCTCGGAGGACCACACGCGAGTCTTGGCGCAGGGTCCAGGCTACTTGCCCATAGCCAACATCAATGCCGTAGACTTTCTGCGCTCCTGACTGCAACAGACAATCGGTAAAGCCGCCTGTAGAAATGCCGCCATCTAAGCAGACACGACCAGTGATTTCAATGGGAAACGCTTCTAGGGCTTTGGCTAGTTTTTCGCCGCCTCTAGACACGTAGGGCGATCGCTGCTTCACGGCAATCTGAGCCGTAGGGTCAATCTCGGTACCCGGTTTATCCACGACCTGCTGGTTCACCCTGACTTCCCCCGCTCGAATTAAGCGCTGGGCCTGCTGTCGAGAATCACAGAGTTTTAGGTCTACAAGTAAGGTATCGAGTCGTTGCTTAGCCAAGGAACTGCACTAAAAAATTAAAATGAAGGAACACCTATAAAATAAAGCTTTTGAGGCCATCTCATCTTCCACCATGCCACCCGAAGGTTCTTCGCAGACGACCGTGAATCCTCCACCTCGCATTTTAGAGTCTCGAACTCAATATCAGCCTTGCCACATCCGAGTACCCGACTTAGACACTCGCGTTGCTGCAATTCGTGTGAATGGTAAGTTCTACAGCCTACTTAAGCTAGTGAAAGAGCGACAGCAAGCTCTAGAAATCGCCAACCGTCTCGCCAATAAAGGTGAAGAAGCTGTTATTACGGCGACCATCAAAGGGGATGCAATTTGGGTCTTAGAGCGAGAGGCTTATCTAGATCTTCCGGCTCAGACTGATTTAGCACCCACGGCACAGACAACGGGCAATAGAGAAGGCCCAGCAACAGCTAAAGTTTTGGAATCTCGCAACCAATATCGTCCCTGCCATATCCGAGTCCCGGATTTGGAGCACCGATTGTCAGCCATTGCAGTCGAGGGACAGTATTACAGCTTCTTCAAAGTTGTTAAAGACCGAGCCCAAGCACTTGAGGTTGCTGCTAGGCTGAGCCGTCGTGGTGATCAAACTGTTATTACTAGCAGCGTCAAGGGAGATGTGGTTTGGGTATTAGAACCGGATGCTGAGTTAGACTTCCGGCACCTTTAATCCTGGCAACAAATGCCAAAACTTAAAAACTAGTAAGGGCAAAACTAATAGGGGTAAGCTCAGCAACAACCTTTGCCCACTCGCAAATCTTGCTCCCAAACCTACCCCTATCTAGCTCAAACCTGAATGCCAAGACTCACCCCAAAACCTAGGGGTTAATCGAGCAATTAAACGTCCTGTTCACTGAGTTCGCGAGTCATGTAGTCAAAGGGTTGATCCACAAAGGCAGGATCAGCAATACCAGCGGCGGTTGCTTGCTCTTTGACAATGTCCTTCATTAATTGGATGCCACGTACTGTGGGGCCGATGGGAACTCCTAGAGAGTTGTAGGTTTCCCTTAGACCTTCCAAAACTCGCTCATCCAAAACGTCCATATCTCCTGCGACCAGAGCATAGCTGGCATAGCGCAGGTAGTAGTCCATATCCCGCAGGCAGGCTGCATAGCGACGAGTGGTATAAGCATTACCACCAGGACGAATCAATTCTGGAAGTTCGTCAAACAGGCGCGATCCTGCTTGCTTGACGATGGTGGCAGCATTCGCGTTAATGACTGCTGCGGCCTGAACTCTAGCTGTGCCACTGCCAAAGTAGGATTTCAGTGAGTCAAGGGCGTCCCGATCAAGATATCGGCCCGTAATGTCGTAGTTTCTAATCAGGCTTGTCACTGCGTCCCGCATGAAATGACTCTCCTAAGTGGTTCCTATACGTGTTTGCTATTTTTGACCCGCGTCAACCAGTTAATAGCCAGTCGTTCTAGCTACTAAACGCTGGACGTTTTAATAGGTTGAAGATGGCCCATGCAATTGCTACAGCTTACTGCACAAAATGACTCTGTACTCCTAGCACAGCGCTGACTTCAACCGTGAGTCGGGCTGGTGCATTAGGATTTAGGGTTAAGTTTACCACGGCAAGATCAGCGTAATTGGCGCTGAATTCGAGCTGAATGGCTTCTAATCTGTTAAGTTTTATGTGCCTTATTTTCTACTACTCTCAACATTTAGAAATAGTAGGAATTAGTAAGGTTAAAGATTTAAGAGAAAACTTTGTCTTTAGAGCGCTGACCAAATGTTGACTGCTGACTTCGACGATTCACTTGACGTGACACTTCACAATTCACCCGCCGTGATGCTTCGCGATCGCCCAACGAACAAGCCGGATACTGAGTTTGTCCAGAGAAACTCAGCCAATTGCGGCTCAGGGCTGGAGCTGGCAAAACGTGCAATTCTTCCGGGTAGCGAGGCATAGGGTCACTCACCAGAGAAATGGGCGGTACCATCATCGGGTCGTAACTGGCAATCACATCCACCATACCTGGCTGATGCTTCAGCTCAACCTTCTGGCCTGGCCGATATTTCAGGGCCTCTTGTTGGTCAAAATCAGTTTCAAAAATCATAGTGATTAGAAATACGGAACTGTAGCTTCTGATACTATTTTAAGGGCCAACTCAGCCTAAAAATGAAAAACTGTCAATTCCGCTACAATTTTTCATTTTTCAAGAGAAGGCTGAAGGAGGACAACGACAAATTTAATTTCGTCCGTATTTTGGTAAGCTTCAAGAGAGTTTGGTAGCAAAGGATACAAACTATCCCCAACCCTATTTTTAGGATGATTCAGGTATCACCAACCCTGCCGATGAGTGTGTGCTAAAAGACGCCGCAAACATTGCAAAATGCAAAGTGCCTCTAGAAATAACGAGTCGCAGGAATCATCAAGTAAAAGTTGTGACTGATCACCCATCAACCGCTAGTGACTTTGGGATTGGCTGACTGCTCATGTCTCGGCTCTACCTTTGTCACACCGTTGAGGCAGTGCAGTTCTGAATCAGGTTGTGCTCCATCTATATCACCTGGCTGACCTCCATCGCTCGCAGACCTCTCCCTTCCTAGATTTGCCCAGACATTAAGGAGTAATTCATGGCGACTGCACAAGACATCTTGAATCTGATCAAAGAAAAACAGATCAAGATGATTGATCTTAAATTCATTGACATGCCAGGAACCTGGCAGCACCTCACGGTCTATCATGACCAAATCGATGAGAGCAGCTTCACCGACGGGGTGCCCTTCGACGGTTCCAGCATCCGGGGCTGGAAAGCCATCAATGAATCAGACATGTCAATGGTGCTCGATCCAAACACCGCTTGGATTGATCCGTTCATGGCTGAGCCTACTCTCAGCATTATTTGCAGCATTCAAGAGCCTAGAACGGGTGAGCCTTACAGCCGTTGTCCCCGCACCATTGCTCAAAAAGCAGTCGATTACCTCACCTCCACGGGCCTTGGTGACACCGCTTACTTAGGTCCTGAAGCAGAATTTTTCGTCTTTGAAGATGTACGGTTTGACCAAACCGAGAACGAAGGCTACTACCATGTGGATTCGGTAGAAGGTCGCTGGAACTCTGGTCGCAAAGAAGAAGGCGGCAACTTAGGTTACAAGCCTCGCTACAAAGAAGGCTACTTCCCCGTTGCGCCCACCGACACACTGCAAGACATCCGGACCGAAATGCTGTTGGTGATGGCTGAGTGCGGCGTGCCCATCGAGAAGCATCACCATGAAGTTGCTACGGGCGGTCAGTGCGAACTGGGCTTCCGCTTTGACACTTTGGTTCGCGCCGCAGACCACTTGATGACCTACAAGTATGTGATCAAGAACGTTGCCAAGCGTCACGGCAAAACCGTTACTTTCATGCCTAAGCCTTTGTTTAACGACAACGGTTCTGGTATGCACACTCACCAATCCATTTGGAAAGGTGGTCAGCCTCTATTCTGGGGTGATGGCTACGCCAACCTGAGCCAGATGGCTCTCCACTACATTGGTGGCATCCTCAAGCATGCTCCTGCTCTGTTGGCTCTCACCAACCCCACCACCAACTCCTACAAGCGCTTAGTACCTGGATTTGAAGCGCCTGTAAACTTGGCTTACTCCCAAGGCAACCGCTCTGCTTCTATCCGGATTCCGCTGTCTGGCACTAACCCCAAAGCGAAGCGCTTGGAGTTCCGTTGTCCTGATGCGACTTCTAACCCCTACCTCGCTTTCGCAGCCATGCTCTGTGCAGGTATCGATGGAATTAAGAATCAAATCGATCCGGGTGAGCCTTTGGATGTGGATATCTACGACCTCAGCCCTGAAGAGCTGTCGAAGATTCCTTCCACCCCTGGCTCTCTGCTCGATGCCCTAAAGGCTCTGGAAGAAGACCATGAGTTCCTGACTGTGGGTGGCGTCTTCACCGAAGACTTTATCAATACCTGGATTGAGTACAAGCTCGACAACGAAGTCAACCCCATGCGGTTACGGCCTCACCCCTACGAGTTTGCGCTCTACTACGATGTCTAATCTCCTGAATGCCCTGAACATCTAGTTTTTTAGCTACCGCTCAGGGTAGTTTGCAAGCCACTCTACGGGGTGGCTTTTTTATGGCTCGCATAGCGCATCAATTTTCTAGGCTAAGCCAGGAATGACTACGCTAGGATGAGAGAGTTGCTTTACAAAACCACATAAAAAGTATGACTGTTGCTTATCCTCGCAAGCTGCTCAACACGCTGGGCGCACGCGAGATTTTGAGCCAAGTAGTGCGCGATCGCGAGCTACATTTAGTCACTCTCAACCGCTACCGCTATAGTGAGCAGCGCAGTTGCAAAGACTTAACTGATTTAATCGAACAGTTGGATGGGCAGCCTCCGGAGCTAATCCGTGATCTTTCTCGACATATTTCTGATGAAGCTCGGCACGCCATGTGGCTGACGGATCTCTTGGTGGATTTGGGTGCCAATGTCGGCTTGCCACCTGGTTCTTCTTATATTCAAGAGTTTGAGCGCTTACTTGATAGCGAGGCTGTGGATCTAGGACGCGATCGCGATGAATTCTTGATTTCGGTCCTAGCAGCCATTAACGTCACTGAAAAGCGCGGTTGCGAGTATTTTTCGGCTCACATTCATGCTTTGAAAAAAGCTCCGCAAACTGAGGAAAATATCAAAATCCGGGAAACCATTGAGCGGATTTTGCCTGAGGAAGCGGGGCATGTACGCTGGGGCAACCGCTGGCTAGCAGAACTGGCTCGCAAGAGTCCAGAACACGCTCAGAAAGTAGATTTAGCCAAGCGCAAGTACGGAGCTGTTGAGCAAGCTGCCTTTGAATCAGGTATGGACATTACGCTGGGGGCTGAGATCCGTCGGGTGGAGAAACTGATGGCGATCGCCGAGACCATGCCATTGTGGCAACGCCCTCAATACCTGATGGAGCGGTTGCCCCAAACCCTACTGGCACCCGATCTGCAACAAACGCGGATTGACGTGGTGCAACGGGCTTGGAAGCGTGACCCTCAAGCTTTCTTACAAAAATTTGTCCCTATGTTTATCAGTGGCATCAGCAAACCAAGCACCAGCAAGCCGGAAAACGCCAAAGCCACCGCCTAGCGGTCTGGCGATTGACTAAACGCACATAATGGCATTGCACATTATGAAATGCTGTCTGTAGGGGCAATCCCTTGTGGTTGCCCTGCCCGGTGACAGAATCGGCACAAGACCTGCCCTTACTTGAATTATTCCGTGATTGAAAAATCCCTCACAAGCTACAGTTGGGGTAGCGACAACCGACGAGACGTGAGGTAGATTGGTACTTGCGTCACGCCGATCTACTCTACTGAGCAGGAACTCCTATGACTAACTATCAACCCGATGCGGAAGCTGTCTCAACCCAGAGTTTATCTAGCAATCAGCTGGTTAACGAGCTAATCGAGAATTCTACCCAGAACAATCACGCAGATGTGATTGAAACAGTGATTTCTAGTTTGGATCAAGACCAAAGCGCAATGGTCAATCATACCGAGAGCGGCCATCTGTGGAAATTTAAGTATGGTAGCGTCGAAGTTTTTGTCCAACTCACGGGCAACACGGACGACGACACATTTACCACTTGGGCGCAGATTTTGAAGCTGCCTGTGCAAAATGAAGCCCAGCTTCTCCGCAAATTGTTGGAGATGAACTGGAGCGACACCTTTGAAGCTCGTTTTGCTCTGATTGATGAGCAAGTTGTCGTTGTGGCCACCCGCACCGTTGCAGAGTTATCTCCGGGTGAAATCTCCCGCGCCATTACTGTGGTTGCCTCTATTGCCGATGACAACGACGACGCCCTCCAAGCTGAGTTTAGTGCCGCTTGAGTCTGCAACTCCGTGGCGCTTCATTCCCCCATTCCAAGCGCCAGGCCGAGTGCAAATGGCTTTGGATGCTTGGCTGTTTCGTCAACATTGCTTAGGACTTCACCCTCCCACTCTACGGTTTTATACCTGGGCTCCAGCGGCAATTTCCTTGGGCTTCCATCAGCGGCAGTGGCCTGCTGAGTGGCAAGAAATTACTTGGCAGGAAAGGCCATTAGAGTTGGTGCAACGACCAACTGGCGGTCGCGCTGTGCTGCATCAAGGCGACTTAACTTATGCCGTGATTAGTTCCAGTTTCGCAGGCAACCGCACGCAAGCGTACCAAGCCATTTGCGAGTTTTTGATTCAGGGCTGGCGATCGCTTGGCGTTGAGTTGCAATATGGCGAGGCAGGCCGAGGCTACATTCACAATCCCAACTGCTTTGGCACAGCCACTAGCGCAGATTTAGTTCTGTCAAACGGCGAAAAACTGATTGGTAGTGCCCAGCTACGCCGAGGGTCTGCAATTCTACAGCATGGCTCTATGCGCTTAGAACCCGATGCTACTCTCTTTGCCCAAGTATTTGGACCTGATAACCTGCGTTTGCCGAAGTTGCCTTTATCTTTACAGGGAGAAGCTTTGACTCAAACGCTTATAGAAACTTTGGCCACAACATTGCAACGCTGCTTTGGGGTGCAACTAGTGCCGCAACCGCTCTCAGACGCGGAGTGGCAAGCCTTCATGACCCAAGCAGAGCTGAGCCAATCACGCGCTGGCTCTGGGCAGCGGTTAGTTAGCTTCTAGAGAAAATGATTCTGCGGTTGTCCGAGCGATCGCAGGCAACGGTAAACCCGGAGGGTAACTGCCTTCTTCCTTAATTCGCTTAATGGCCGCTTCAGAAACTTGGATATTCAGTTTATTGCCAACTGCTCGGACAATATCACCGCGATCGATCACGCCTGCAACAGTACCAGCTGGAGACAATACGGTAATCCGGTTGAGCTGCTGAGTCTCCATTTGATTGATCACCTCAATCAAGGCAGTAGACTCCTGGACCGCAGGAATTGCTGTCAATGGGTGCAGCACTGCTTGTAGGGCTTGGTTTTCCCATTGGCTCCGCTCCACTTGGCGTAAGTCATCAGCCGCCACCATCCCGCGATAGCGCCCCTCTGAGGCGGCAAAGTAAGTGGGAGGTTGAGCAACTTCTAGCAAATAGTCATCTGCAAACTGACGTAAGGTGAGATTGGCATCTACTACTCGAAATTCTCGGGTCATCGCATCTGCGGCTTTGATCTGCATCAAGGCTTCTTGCAAGTCAGTCATGCGATCGTAAGCGTTAGCATTCCGCAAGATAAACCAACCCAGAAACGCCACCCACAATCCACTAATGAAATAGTCTGAGTTCAAAAAGACAACGAACATTCCGAGGATAATGGCAAACCAGCCCAAAGTTTGGCCAGATCGTACTGCCCAACGCACACCTTGAAATCGGTTGCCTGTCGCCTTCCACACCGCCGCCTTAAAAATTTGGCCTCCATCCAGTGGCAGTCCAGGAATCAAATTGAACAAGGCTAAAACTAAGTTGATGCGGGATAGATCAGCGGTGACGACTGCAATCACGCTCTGAGTTGGTAAAGTATGTGCGATCGCTCGCAACAGCAGGTATAAGCTGAGGCTGACCGCAGGCCCCGCGACGGCAACCTGAAACGCTTTGCCTGGAGTTTTAGATTCCTGATCGATGGAGGCAATCCCTCCAAACAAGAACAGCGTTATTGAGTTAACTTTGATTCCCTGCGACTGTGCTACTAGGCTATGACCCAATTCGTGTAGCAGTACCGAGGTAAACAATAATAGAGCGAGTATGAAACCCGCAGCCCAAGCAAAAGCTGGATTCCAGGATTGTTGTTTGAGGTAGTTCTCGCTGTTGAGGATCGAAAAGAACGCGAGAACATACAACCAATTGGGGTCGATAAAGAGGGGAATACCAAATACAGATCCGATTCGCCAGCCTGCCTGCATAGGAATTTCCTAAATTGAGGTTGATCAATGCGGCCAAAACCCAGCCCCATTGTTCTGCGCTGCCTTTCCTAAAGGTGCAGCTAAGTCAGGCTCAGTCGATGTATGCGGTACTAATTTTATGAAACAACCATCTAGCTAGAGCCCTCTCCCTAATAGCATAGACAATGGCTCACGGAAACATCAGGCTAGCGGTGCCGTAGATAATCAGCAGCTAGAAAATAGGCAAAAAAAAGTAGTAGTGCTAGCCTGTCAAGAAACTTCGCAAGGCTGAGCGCTACTACCTGAACTAGATTGAGAGTTTCAAAAAGTGCGGAGTCTAGAGAACACCTGCGTTGGTGAGCCCCAGGATGACACCTGCACCTAAGATATGACCAAAACTCATGGTGGCGAGTAACTCAGGAACGCCAAAATTGCTAAAGAGAGCAGGGGTTTGGACAGGAAGTTTTGGACCTACACCCTTCTTTCTGATCGCAAAGCGACCGATCGCAACTGCAAATAAGCAGCAAGCAGTCATAATTAGCCCGATAGTGGGGCTCCAATCAGTGGAGCGAGCCGAGGCCACCTGTAGCGCTAGCAAGGTCGGATAAAGCAAGATTTTGTCTCCTGCATTGATAAACTTATACAAACAAGAAGGATTATAAAAAGAGCCTTCTAAACAATTAGGATTTGTCTTAAGAGTTAACAGTCCACTAAACTTTTGCTACAAATCCGCAACAGTTTCGGCAACCGATCGCGATTGCAACCACCTCGATCAATCCTGAACCTTGGTTAAACATCTTACCGACAACCTACTTAACGAGTTTACAAGTCAGCATGCGGGTTAAAATTTGCGGCATTACCAAACCAGACCAAGGGCGAGCGATCGCAGAACTGGGAGCTACGGCTTTAGGATTTATCTGTGTTCCAGTTTCCCCGCGCTATGTTTCGGCTGACCAAATTCGTCAGGTAGTAGAGCAGTTACCCCTTAATCTCCAAACAGGTCACTTAGTAGATCGGATCGGTGTGTTTGCCAACGCAACGCTAGCTGAGATTAGTCAAGTCGTCGCGATCGCTGGCTTGAACGCTGTTCAACTGCATGGCGCAGAAACCCCAGAATTCTGTGTTCAGGTACGTGAGACATTACCAGACATAGAAGTGATTAAAGCGCTCAGAATCAAAGCGGCAGCAGCACTCCAGGAAGCCGCCGCTTACTATAGTCACGTTCATACCCTTCTATTGGATGCCTATCACCCTGGGCTCCTAGGAGGCACAGGTGTCACCCTGGACTGGCAAAGCTTGCAAAAATTTGCGCCCGCTTGTCCTTGGTTTTTAGCTGGTGGCTTAAACCCAGACAATATTACTCAGGCACTCGCTCAGCTACAACCCGACGGTATCGACCTCTCAAGTGGAGTTGAGCGATCGCCCGGCGACAAAGATTTATCCCAGGTGGCTCACCTCTTTCACCAACTTCAACAAACACAAAAAATAGGGGTCAGTTAGACTCACCCCTACCTTTTTTATTTTGCTCCCCTTCCCTGCTAGGGAAAGGGCTGGGGGTTAGGTCACCCAGAATGGTGCTTTAGAAGAAAGAAGGACGATGACGAATCAGGTTGAGAAACTCTTCACGAGTTTTCTGGTCATCCTGAAACACACCGACCATCGCGCTAGTGACTGTCCAAGAGCCTGGCTTCTGCACACCCCGCATCACCATACACATATGAGTCGCTTCTATGACAACAGCCACACCTTTGGGATCCAAAATCTGTTGTACCGCTTCAGCGATCTGACGAGTTAGGCGCTCTTGCACTTGTAAGCGACGGCCATACATCTCAACGATCCGAGCTAATTTGCTCAGACCTACCACCTTTTGGTTGGGGATGTAAGCAACATGCGCTTTGCCCATAAACGGTAACATGTGATGTTCGCAGAGACTGAAAACATCAATGTCTCGCACCAAGACCATTTCGTTGTGGCCTTCATCAAAAATGGCACCATTCACCAGTTGCTCTAAAGACTGGGTATAGCCACTCGTAAGAAAGCGCATAGCATCTGCCACTCGCTTGGGAGTTTTCAGCAATCCCTCTCGCTCCGGATCTTCTCCCACCCCTAGCAAAAGAGTCCGGACGGCATCCGCCATCTCATCCTTGAGTTCGTTATCCGCAGGAGGAACTACTTTGGCCTCTTGACCATGAAGTGTATTGCGATCGGGCCGAACTTCAGGGGTTATGGAATCAGACACAGTAGGTACGTTAGAGCCGGTAGCACTGTTGGAAGAAGCAGTAGTCATAAGTTAGAGATTTTGTAGCTGCAAAGTGGGTGTTGCCGAATCAGGAGTGGAAAAAACTTAAAACACTCCTGCGTTGGGCATCAAGGTTAACTCTTCCATCACAGCCTGCTTGGGTAAAAGCACGGCTTGTAGAATTACTTGAGCCACAACTTCTGGTGTTAACATCGCCGAGCGGTCGAAGTCAGCCTGAACAGTCTCAGTATCCCAAAGCGGTGTGTTAACTGAGCCTGGACAAATAGCAGAGACCCGAATACCGTTAGCTCGTTCTTCAGCCGCTAGGGCTTTGGAGAGGGCCATGAGGCCAAACTTACTGACGCAGTAAGCTCCCCAGTTGGGAAAAACTTGCTGTCCTCCAATGGACACCACATTAATGATGGTTCCCTGTTGGCGATCGCGCATGCTAGGCAAAATACCTTGGATGCACTGAAACACACTTGTCAGGTTGAGATCTAGCACTTGTTGCCAGTCATTCAATGGAGTTTCCATTAGACTGCCGGTGTAGGCGATGCCAGCATTGTTAATCAGGATGTCTAGTGGGCCAAAATCTGCTGCGATCGCACTCATGCGCTCTTTCACTTGGTCTACTTGAGACAAGTCCAGCGGATAAGTTTTCACTGTAACGCCTGCCTGTCTTACCTCGTCGGCGACCGCCGCCAACTTCGATTCAGAGCGGCTGACCAACGCCAAATGAATCCCAGCTTCGGCAAACGCTAAGGCCGTTGCTTTGCCAATTCCACTGCTCGCTCCTGTAATCAGAGCGTGCCGTTCTATTAGAGAAGCCATGAAATATCCTGATTCGCTCTCATCAATTCCAGCAATCTAAGCTATCGGAAACTTGAGATTCGCTGATGCAATTTTTAAGTAGTTAGTAAGCAAATTAATCGTTGCCGCAGCACAACCACAGCTTTAAAACCAACCGAGGGGATTCCCTGTTTGAGACCATTTCACTCCCGTTGAATTTTGAGAATCTCTCTTGTCTTTAAGCAGTTAGTGGTTGCAGGCGCGACCAGAACGAGCACTTCCATGGTGAAGCATTTAGAGGCCACCGAGGAAATGTAAAAAAATGTTACCTCGTGAATTATATCACTCAGAATCAAGACCGCCTACTCGTAGGCGATCTAAGCTCCCTAGCTAGGTAGTGATTAGGGCAGATTTGTGCCTTAAATTCAGAATCGGGGTTGAGCTAAGCAGTCTGGAATCAACTATGCCGTGGCTTCTAAGAAAACACCAATATTACGAAACTTCTGATAGCGTAGCTCTCGCCGTTGCTGATTCGTCATTTGGCTCAAATCTTCCAAATGCTGTAGGAGAGCCTGCTTTAAAGTTGCCGCCGCTTCCAAGGGGCTAGAGTGTGCACCCCCAATGGGTTCTGGCAAGAGTTGGTCCAAAATGCCTAAACTCTTCAAGTCCCAGGCCGTAATTTTTAGGGCTTCTGCGGCTTGAGGGGCTTTACTAGCATCCCGCCACAGAATTGAAGCACAAGCTTCAGGGCTAGCCACATAATACACAGAATGCTCGAACATTAACAGGCGATCGCCGACGCCAATCCCCAGAGCACCACCAGATCCACCTTCACCAATCACGGTACAAATAATCGGCACGTCTAGCCGAAACATTTCCCGTAGGTTATGGGCGATCGCTTCCCCTTGCCCAAACCGCTCGGCATCCAACCCAGCCCAAGCGCCAGGTGTATTAATGAAGGTTAAAATTGGCATGCCAAAGCGATCGGCATGCTCCATCAATCGCATGGCTTTGCGATAGCCACCCGGTGCTGCCTGACCAAAGTTGCGAGCCACGTTGTCCTTAGTATCTCGCCCCTTCTGATGCCCCAAAATCACCACAGGCCGACCCGCGAACCGAGCTACGCCCCCGACCAAAGCAGGGTCATCGGTGCCTCCGCGATCGCCATGCAACTCCATCCACTCGTCACTAATCGCTTGAATGTAATCGAGGGTGCTAGGCCGACGAGGGTGACGTGCTACTTGAAGCCTTTGGGCAGGAGACAAACTGCTGAAAATTTCTTGGCGAAGTTGCAAAGCTCGCGCCTCAAGCTGACGGATCTGATCAGACACATCGACGTCATTTTCTTCTGCAAGTTCACGAATCTGATGAATCCGTGCCTCTAGCTCTGCCAAGGGCTTTTCGAAATCTAAAAGAATAGGTCTGCGTTCAGTCGTTGCCATGCCAGCGCCACACTACTCCGAAGTAACAGTTACAGAAAGATCCTGAGGCTTCGCTACCCTGCCCCTCAACCCAGGCTACACCTTCTTGCACCCTTAATTAAAGGTGTTTCGTACTTCCCAACCACCTTTAAATACAGTTCAGTAGCGAAATATCTACTACTTAGTGTCTTTGAATTTCCTGACTCTGAAATTACTGCTAGATTTCATTCTTGTGGATGCAAAAGGGTACTCATAAAAATCGACAAAGGAAACCAGCTACTTTACATTACTGGCAAATCAGAATCACCTTACTGCGCAGCAACATTCACGGCAAGATCTTTAGTTTTGGCACCTCTATCATCAAACCAAGCTACTCCTTCCTGCACCATTGTCAAACGCAATATATATTTCCCAGGAACGTCAGGAGCTTTAATTTTTGCATTCAAGAGAATGGATTCTTGAGGCGAGACCTTCAAAGGCAGTTCAGTCCGCTCTCCATCCCATAACGCTACTTTGCCATCCAGTCCAATCCAGTGATAGGAAAAACGCACAGGCTTTAAACCTTTAGCAAACCAAAGGAAGTTACTGGTATTTTTGACCCTAACCGGCAGCGTCATCGCTGAACCCAGTTTCAGACTATTAGGAGGATTAAGCACTTCTATAGCTTGCGCAAAGATTTGAAGGGGGATCTGAGCTGAATAAGAAGTAAAATTGCCCGCAAAACTCCGGTATTGAATTTTTCCATGAGGGGCAACCACAGATTCCGCTTCTGTGTAATCTGTTGGAAAAATAACGCACAGCTGCCCCTTAAAGTTTTTGGGTAGCAATTTGGCAACCTGGTCTAAATTCTTACGAGGCTCGTTCGCCATAGAACCATCATAGCCAGGAGGCGTCCAGCCTGAATATCCATTAATTACAGGGACGTTAGCTTGAATACCTGCTCCCATCGCAGACAGCTGTTGAAACCAAAAACTGGGATCTGCGGTCGTGGCTGAGACATAAGCAATATCACACCCCTTTTTCATTAACTCCTGCATTTCTAGCTCTACTTGGATAAAAGAAGCCTTTTCATAGCTCGCTAGGCTTAAAGCGATTTGCTCAGACAAGCCCAAAAGACAAACTAAACTCGCCACCAATACTCGCCATCTTCGAGGTTGACTTGCTTTTTTGATGTACGAATCAAAGCAGACAATTACCGCAATCAATAGATAGAAGTAAAGAACAAGCGATATTCGAGTTACTGCTCGAATTGCAGAGCCTCCAGGCACAATTTCATAGATAGCTCGCCAAAGAGAGAAATGACCAACTTTGAGCGATAGAATAAAGAGAATAGCAACGACTACCAAGCAGGTCTTAATTAGCAGTTCTCTTTCGAAAGTCAGTACTTCTTTCTTTCGCCAAAGAACATAAAGTGAAAACCCTGTTAATAGGACAACTGCAAAACCTAAAAATAGATGATGCTCAACAGGCCAAGGCAGAAAATTCTCAGGCTGGGAAGATAATAAAGGCCACCATAAACTACCAGGAGCAGGACGTAGCCAAGAAGTAAACTTGGGCAATATATCTGCTACTTCTGAATAAGGTCTTCCCCCAATTAGCTTTTTCGTTTCTAGATAAGGGGCGAATAGCCCAATAATCAAGGTAGACCAAGCTAAAACTGCGGCAATAAAGACTTTGTAATTTTTTCTAAGATATTCAAATAAATTCTGTTTAATATTTTTATCCAGAAACCAGGCAACTGAAAAAACAAAAACTAAACTAAATAATAGAAGCCAACCCAAATAAACTGAAGCCAATAATTGAAAGTAAATAAATAATAGCGTTAAAACTAAACGTTTGTTGGTTGGTTGACGAATAAAATCCCAACAAAACCAGAAAGCAAGGGGTGTAAAAAATTGAGGTAGTAGCTGTTGGTGACCTAGCTGGGAAACTCTTGGCATACCAAAAGTAAATAAGAAGGCTCCAAAAGCTGACAACCAAGAGTTCACCTTATAATGTTGCATTAATAATGCAAAGCAAACGAAGCACAGTGTTAAAACTGCAATCATCCACAATTGGAAAGCCAATACAGAGTCAAAAAAAGTTCTAAATAACCAATAAATAGGTGCTGAACCAAACATATTCTCTGAAAAAGCAAGGACATTTTTCAAAGGAAAAAAGAAAGGAGGAGACCATAGTTCTCCAACATAATCTGTGTTCACTAATAGTTGAAAAGAGTGTTCCAATACATAGTTAACGAATCGAGTATCGCCTGGGTCAGATTGCAAACGTGAAAATCCACTTATAAGTGTTGGATAAAAAGTTGTAAGAACACCAAAAACTATTCCTATGCCGTAAGGAAGGAAGGAAATCATCCTTCTATAGAACACTAGTAAATGATTCACAGTTTAAGGCCTACCTATTTAGAAGTACAGTAGAAATCAATCAACGCTTTGCACAAAATTCCTTCAAAGCTTCTTCAGTAATTTGACATTTAATTATAATCTTGGCTTCATAAGATTCATATTTTGAGCTGCTTGGAAATTCTCCAATTCCCTCTGCAATCAGATCAAAAACTAGTCGATATGAACCTAGTTCTTTAGGTAATGCTAAAGCACCGATCGCTTCAGCGATATGGTTTTGCTCTACGATACCACTCACAAAAAGGCGAGTCTCGAGCACCTGGGTATTAATATGATCAAATACTCTTAAGCGAACTCTGGTCTCCCCTGGTATAACCCCGCTTTCATAACCAAGCCATCTAGACAGTCCAGTATTTCTCAGCTTAGCCCTTAAAATTAGCAGCTCACCTGGAGTGGAAATATCTGGTATGGGAACATATTTATTTAACTGTTGCGTATCAATTTTCTCAACTTCTTCAATCGTTCCTGCTAGCTTCTGAGAATATATTGCTATGTTTTCAATGGGTTTAGCAATCTGAAAGAACAAACTTTTGGCATGTCTAGATAACTGAGTATCTTTCAAGTCCCAAAGTCTCACAGGATAAGTGTCAACATTAATCGGCAATCCATTCCATTCTGCTTTACTAAAAGCACCTAGCACTTGAGAGAACGTAGAAACCACCAAAAAAATCAGAAAAACAGTTAGACTTGAAATGAATATTTTTCGATTGCTTGAAACAAAGTTGAATTGGCTATCAATAAAATATCCTATCAAGTAGCAAAGTACTGGATTTATATCACTAATAAATCTTGGGCCATATGAACCTCCAGCCCACCAAATTGTATAAAAGCAATAACTAAAAAACAAAATTATCCCAGCAATAGCTAAAGATGCAATTAGTCTTTCATCTTGACAATTTTTGGTTTTCTTGAAAACTTGCCAGAAGCCAGGAATACAAAATATGACTATGGGTGAGAAGACAAAAACACCTCTACTAGGGCTGAATAGCAATCCCAAAAACCCTTGTAGAAACTGATTAAAACTAAATCTATAAAATGTCACCTCGTAAGCACTTCCTAAAGCTGTATACCCACCTAGGAAATCACCAAAATTGTAGAAGTTCCAAGCCATTCCCAAGAGGCTAATAGGAAGACCCAAAAGCAGAAATAATGCTGTTCTTCTATATATTGAGACTAAATACAATATCGCCGCAATAGAGAAAAGTAAATTAGTAGGTCGAATAATAGGTAACAATCCACAAAAAAAACCTGCTAAAAACAGCAGGAATCTGAGGTGGTTTTTTTCGGTTCGATTAGCTTTTAGCAAACACAAGAGCAGACTTGCCAGCACTAAGTTAGTCGCAGTATGCTGCCATAAAGCTTGAGAACTAGTCATCCAAGTGTTTGTGGCAAAAGCATATATAAAAGTAGAAACAAGAGAGGTGGCAAGAGAAAATTTCAGACGACTAGATATATAAAAGATGACAACTGACAGGGAAGTAGCTAGTGTTGCCGCAAGTTTTTCAAAAGCTTGTCTATAAGGCTCAAAGCTTGCATTAGCTAAATTAAAATCAAAGGAAATACCTGTAATGTTAGTTTTTATAAAAGCTATCACATCTAAGTAAATCGAAAAAACTAAATAAATTGGCAAACTAACAATAGCAGTGCCAATTGGGTAGACAGAAACTAGATGATTGCCTTTAGACTCTGCAAAAAAATACGGTAGACCATCGTAGTCTTCAAAAAAATAGTTATTTCTAAAAGAATCAAAGTAAAGAGTATGGTTCTTTAGCCAATTCAACGCTAGTAATGAATTAGGTAAAGAATCTCCAGTACTTATTAATTTTTTATTAGCTAGATAAACGACACAACAAAGCGTAAAAACAAGAAGGCACTCAATACATAAAATATTCTTTGATTTTTCAGCCTGCATCTTCTGACTAGCTCAGAGCTAGAATCAACGAAATAGGTTGTAC
Source organism: Trichocoleus desertorum AS-A10 (assembly GCF_039962155.1). Classification (NCBI taxonomy): domain Bacteria; kingdom Bacillati; phylum Cyanobacteriota; class Cyanophyceae; order Leptolyngbyales; family Trichocoleusaceae; genus Trichocoleus; species Trichocoleus desertorum. The sequence goes on from NZ_JAMPKN010000014.1 coordinate 121,449, forward strand.
TTCAAAATACAGTAAATGGCTCGAAATCCATCCTTCCAGCCAATTTTTTTACCTTCTTTATAGGTTCTACCATAGTAGGATATGCCAACTTCGTAAATACGGCAGTCCATTTTAGCAACTTTTGCAGTCACTTCAGGCTCAAAGCCGAAGCGATTTTCTTCAATCTTGACTGCCTGAATTACCTCACGCTTGAAAGCTTTATAACAAGTTTCCATATCAGTGAGATTAATATTAGTTAGCATATTAGAGAGAGTAGTTAAAAACTTATTCCCTAACATATGCCAGTAGTAGACAACTCGGTGGGGCCGACCTCCCATAAAACGAGATCCAAAGACTACATCTGCTTTGCCGTCTAGGATGGGTTGGAGCATCAAAGGATATTCTTGAGGGTCATACTCCAAGTCTGCGTCTTGCACAATGACGATGTCTCCAGTAGCCGCTTGAATACCACTACGTAGGGCGGCTCCTTTGCCATAATTCTTCTTGTGGTAGAGCACCTGATCAACTTGCGGCTCTATAGCGGACGCTAATAGACTCCTAGTGCCGTCAGTAGAGCAATCATCTACAATGATGATTTCTAAGTCTTTGATTGGAGAGGCCTTCACTGCTTTAACGATCTGCTCAATACTACCTAATTCGTTAAAGCAAGGGATTACTACAGTTAGCTTCATCTGTTGACGGTTCTATTTAACAACAGTGCAGAAGTTGTTCATCCAAAGCTGAAAATATTGGTGATGGAAGCTACGAAAGTTAGTTTCTCCCACAAGCACCTTCCTCAACTTTTGTCGGTTATAGTACCTTTTATGATCTTTAATCTCTGCTTCAGATACAATTTTCAATTTATATGCTAGGAACTCCAGAATGGGTTGTGCCCAAATGGAGGGTACAGTGATTATTAGCTTACCGTCAGGCTTTAAAACTCGATGAATTTCTTGCAAGATTTGATGCTCGTGTTCGATATGCTCTAGCACAGCTAGCATCGTTACTACGTCAAAACTGGCATCCGCGAAAGGCAAGGAACCATCAAATTTGAACTGTAGAGTTTTGATGTTTTTGAACTCTACAGTGTCTACTTTGAAGTCTACTCCAAAGCCCTGGGCAATACGAGGAGCGATCGCTTTTAAGAAAACTGCTGCTCTACCACATCCTACATCCAGAACCGTGGAGTTTGGAGCAATTCGAGAAACGACTCTCTGAAGCCGCATCCATCGCAGTATAGGCTCTAAAAAGGGTTCACTCATAATTTTAGAGAGCATTTCTCCCAGGATATTTTGATGCTTTTTGGGAAGGCAAAAAGCATCAAACAGCGCATCAATTATCTCAAGATCTGAGCCAATTATTCAATTTAAAGTAGTAAAGGTCGAAATCCATGTTTCACTGAGGCATCTCCAATCTGATCCATTTTGTCAACCGTAATTTGGTTGCGCCCCCAGGAAAAATTGGTATGCCATTTCTCAAATTCTAGAAGCATAGATTCTGCAAAGCAGGCAAACAGTTGACGTGCAGGAGCGTCCATACTGACGATCTGCATAATTCGCCAATCAATGTCGAGGGAGTGCTCCACAATGCCGCCGTTCAAAACATGCACACCAGGATGCTGAATCTTAGTCCCTAAGTTTTTCGGGTAGCCACCATCAATCAGCAAACAAGGTTGCTTTAAGGCAGACGGATCAATCTCTACACCTTTGGGCATACTAGCCACCCAAACGACAATATCCGCTAAGGGTAAGGCTTCGTCCAGCTCCATGACTTTGCCACGACCTAATTCCGCTTGCAAATCGAATAAGCGCTCTTGATTGCGGGCAATGAGCAACAGTTCTGCCACATCTGTCCGAGCATCTAGCCAGCGGCACACGGCACTGCCAATATCTCCAGTAGCTCCACAAACCGCAACTGTCGCTTTCGAGAGTTCAATCCCTAATTGTTTTGCTGCCTGTTCAACTTGACGACAAATAATATAGGCGGTGTGAGTGTTACCAGTGGTAAAGCGCTCAAACTCCAGTTTGATATTTCGGACCTGCTGAATTTGATTTAGATTAAAATTCTCGAAAATGATTGAAGAGAATCCACCTAGAGCTGTGATGTTAAGGCCATGCTTTTGAGCATGAGCCATGGCATTAATCACTTTGCGAGTGGCTGCCTTGATGCGTCGTGTCGCCAACATTTCAGGCAAGAAGCAAGATTCAACGTACTTGCCTTCAATCTTTTGGCCCGTTAGGCTGGTGACCGTGATGGTGTCAACAATTTGCGGGGGAGCACTACACCAAAAATCTAATCCTTGATCAGCGTACTCTGGGTAGCCCAGCTCTCTGGCAACAGATTGGGCGTGTTCTAAACTAGTGAGGTGACCGATAAGACCAAACATGGACGGTTGGGGAGCCTACGATTCAGGCTAGCTTTAGGTTGGTAGTAATTGAAACGAGTAATTGCTCAAAGCACTCAAAAATACTACATAAATTTGCCGATCAGTTGGTAGGTTCTGATCGGCAAATTTGTGCAGGTACTAAATAGCGATCGCTCAGTAGAAAACAACTGATTCTGATCAAAAGGAAAGATTTACAGTGGGTTGCCTCATCAGACTCCTGAGGTTGCCTGAATGTTCCTAACTTAGGCAGCAGCAAGACCATAAGCAGACATACGCATGATATCGCGAGTGCTAAAACCAATGTTGCTCAGCGCTTCGCCATACTGGATCATGAAGTCTTCTACTAGAGCTTCTTTTTCCATGCCCAAAACCTGAGCGTCTTCTGCGACCTGGTTCAACATGCGCCAAACCAAGGGTAGGTTCTGCCGATTCGCTACTTCCAGCTCAGCTTTAGCAGTTTCAAAGTTAGCTTTGAGCCATTCTTCTCCGTAGTTCAGATGACTGTACTCATCTTTCACCACGCCTTCGGTGATTTTACGCGCGAAGTCGTCAGCGACGGGAATATAAATGTTGTAAGCTGCGATCGCAAAGCACTCAATAATGAGGGATTGAATCAGCAAGCAAGTCACAATCTGGTTGTTTGCCGCTGCGACTTGAAAATTACCATGCAGGTCAGAGAAGAACTGACGAGCAAACTCCATATCTGGCGTGACTTGAAGATTACGACCACAGGCTTCAAAGCCTTTCTTATGGCGATTCTCCATTCTGGCTAGACTCACCAATTGATCGTGATTGTCCGGCAGCATTTCAGCCAGCTTCAGGTAATTTTCGTGAGCCTCTTGTTCGCCTTCAATCACAATCGCGTTAATCCGACTGTAGGCATCTTTGTAGGCTGCGCTATGGAAGTCAATTTCTAGACTGGCCTCAAGCTGCGGCATGGATCTCTTGTCTCCTCATCATGAATCAGTCGGTGATAGTTCGACTTGGTAGAACTATGGACTAAAGATTGTGACGGCAGAATGTAAATTATTAATTTACAACCTTAAGTTACTTTAACCTTTTTTAATGGCGGATCGACCAAGCAGAAAGTGGGAATATCACAAGTTGACCCGTGAGTCGATCACTAAGCAGTTGCATCGAGACTCACGCTACTGTCTATTTATGACCTTACAGCATGAATAAGTAAGAAAACTCACCCAATGGTCATATTTACCATAACTATACGCGTACAGTACTCCTAAACCAGCGCACGAGGCGAACCGAGCGTGAGTCAGAATTTACCTGCAAAACTTAATGTCCCAGTCTCTCCCTCTGTCAAACCTGTCTGGATTTGGGAGCGGACTTTGGCATGGTTGAATGGCCTGCTGCTGCTCGTTGGGGCTGCGGTTGTTTTGTCTCCCCTGGCTATTGTTTTCTGGACTTCCTTGACACCGACTCCCGCACTCAGAAATTTAGGTGAAAACCTCGCCTCAAGATGGTCTTGGGACAGTTATCGGGAAGCTTGGCAACGAGGCAACTTTCTGTTGGCTTTCGCCAATTCAACGTTGGTGGCGATCGCCGTAACAGGGTTGCAGACTCTCACATCTGCTTTAGCAGGTTACGCTTTGGCTCGCTTCCAGTTTTGGGGGCGGCAGGCAATTCTCTTGCTCGTCTTGGCTACACTCGTAATTCCGTTTCAACTGTTGGTGATTCCGGTTTTCCTGATTTTGAAGTGGGGTCACTTAATTAATACCTACGGAGCGCTGATTCTACCCACAGCAGCCAACGGATTTGGCATTTTTTTGCTGCGACAGTATTTCCAAACGATTCCGGTGGAACTAGAAGAAGCCGCAGCTTTAGACGGAGCGACTCGTTGGCAGATTTTGTGGCGGGTGATGCTGCCGTTAGCTCGTCCAGCTTTGGTGACGCTATTTCTGTTTACTTTTATTGGTGAGTGGAATGATTTATTCAAGCCGCTTGTGTTTACGACTCGCCCAGAATTGCAGACTGTCCAGTTATCTTTGGCCAGTTTTCAAGAGCAATTTACAAACAATTGGCCTTTGATGATGGCAGCGGTGGTAATCGCAACTGTTCCAGTGGTGCTGCTGTTTTTGGTGGGGCAGCGGCAGTTCATCCAAGGTATTGCCACTACAGGAATCAAAAACTAGATGGTAGTTTCTACTACAGCCTTGAATCTTCAACAGTGCATGAAGCGGCCTTTATACTGAAAGACTGGGGTTGCAGGGGTCAGAGCATGCAGAAGTTAGGCTGGGTTTTAGTGGGGGTGTCGTTTTTGCCCTGGGCTGCGATTCCGTTGGTCTTACCCCGGCTACCAATTACGACAACGCAAAAAACTTTACTGATCCCTGTACTGCTGGTATTAGCAGAGATTTTGTTTTGGCTGGGGCTGCTGATTGTGGGGAAGGAGGCGGCGCAGCGCTATAAACAGTTTTTCAATTTCAAGACTATTTGGCGATCGCTGAAGCGGGGGATTAATCGGTTGGGGCGCAGTTTGAGGTAATCCGATCCTTGGGGGCACTCGCCCCTAAACCCCCGCTGAGGGACGGTTGCGTCCCCCAGACCCCCTCCAAACGAATCTAAGTATGAGTGTTTCGATGCTCTTGCTCTTTCTGTGTCTTACTCCTCACTCCTCACTCCTCACCCCTTCCCCTTCCTCATCCCTCAAGTCTGTTTGAATAGTGAGGCGGATTGTTCGGGAGGATTCTAGGCTACCGATTTGGGTTTCGACGACTTCTCCGGAGAGGTGGTTGAGGCAGCTAAGGAGCGATCGCAGGTGGGGGGTGCTGGCTCCGCTGTCTACGTAGAGGCGATCGACTAAGCCTGTGACTCGTTTCCAGGTGGTGTAAAGCTTGGCGATCGTTTGTTCGAGCTGAGCGGCTTGGTTGACTAAATCAGCGGTGGAGCTGAGGGAGCCGATGCGGAGAGCTTCTTCTAAAGCGGCTTCTAGGTCTAGGGACTCGTTGTTAAGGGCTTGGACGTTGGTGGCGGCTTCTAGATATTTGGCTAGGTACTTGGCTTCAGAAGTGACTTGCTTGAGAGTGTCTACGTCTGGGCTTTCGGCTACGGTTTCGCGGAGTTCTGCCTGGTGCGACTCTGGCAGTTTTTCCATTTCCCGCACGAATGGCGCTAGATAACGCGAGGGGATGGAGTTGGCGGCGGCTTTTTCTTTGATGACTTCTGGTAACAAGTCGGAGGTCATGGCGGTCCATTCGTCGGAGAGCTGCCGCACTTCGCGCCGGGTAATGCGATCGCCCCTTCTCGCGGCGTCACTCACCATTTGCTGCACTTCTGGCGCTGATTGAGCGGTTTCGACAAAGGCGCGTTTGCTAAAGCGTTCTACAGAATCGGTGTCGAGATAGCCACCTTCTAGTAAGGTATCGGCGCTGTCGGCTACCTCAATCAAGGAGTAGGCTTGGCTTTTGCTGATTTCTCGGTCTTGCAGCCACTTGAGAAATCCGGTGCCGCGTCCTTCCCCTCCCCGTTTTTCGCGATCACGGACGGTGCGCAAAATTCGGCCTCGCCAAATGTCGGTCTGGAGGTCAAAGCGATCGCAAACTTGCCAAGCGGCTTCTACCCGTTGCTGAAATTCTAAATCTGGAATCTGCTCATCTTCTGGATCAGGCAGCTCGAAATTGAGTTCTAGTCCACCTTCTAGTGCAGCTTCGGCAAAGTCGGTGGGAAATTCAGGGGCTTGAACCATGAGAAACCATGTGCAGAAAACAGCCGGATCATTATGACATGCCTACAAGGGGTTGCCATGAGAAAAACTGACCAAAGTTGGTGCGTCTGCGATCGCTCAGCCCCATTAACAACCCATCACTTGCCCTTAGCCACCTGTTAGTTGTCGGAAGAGCCAACTGAAGACTAAAAAGCTCAGTGTCACTACGCCAATAAATACAATAAGCAGTCCTAGCAGAGCTGCAACAACAACCCAACGGTTCACTGAGCGGGCATTAGCGGGAGCAACCCTAAGGTGATCTTCAAGCAATGCAACGTTTTTGGTATTAGCTTTCCAAGTTACGTCTAGGAAATCCCCTAGTACAGGCACCGTGCCAGCCACCGTATCAAATAGCACGTTGGATACCATGCGGGTTAAGGTTTCTTGAGACACGCCCAGTTTGGCACCTTCCCAAATAATGTAAGCCGAGAATAAAAAGCTCGCTAAATCTCCGCCACCGGGTAAAAGCCCTAGGATGGGGTCAAGCCCAAAGCGGTAGCGAGTTCCCGGAATCGTAATAGAGTTGTCGAGTAGGTGACTCAGGCTGCGAATTCGCTTGAGTCGAGCAGTTTTGGCATCTGAATCGAGACGCATGAGAGGTAGCCAATTAGGTTGGCAATTTAGAGTACTAGAATCCTGCTATCTTGTCACGTCGCTATTCTAGGATTATTAACATTTCTGATACCAACTCATGCAAAAAACACATAGCAAGAAGTTGTATCAAGAAACACTAGTAATGTTTGGCATGACTTAATTTCCCGAGCCAGAATATAAAACAGATTAAGTCAAACATCAGGGAAGATTATGGACCCTTTATTAGGTGCGCTAATCGCAGCAGCTACTGTTATTGCTTTACAAATTGCGACTTACAAACCACCCAAAGAAACTAAGAAAATTAGTGTAGTAATTAGTGGTAAGACGTACGAGATTACTGAGAAATAAAGCTTGAAAAAACTGTTAATCACCGGAGCCAGCGGTTTTTTAGGGTGGCACCTGTGCCAGATTGCTCAGCGCCAGTGGGATGTCTATGGCACTTACTGTTCCCAAGCGATCGCGATGGCCGGCGTCACGGCTCTCAAAGTCGATATCAGCGATTTTGTATCCCTGAAGCACTTATTTGAAACGGTCCAACCAGATGCAGTTATCCATTTAGCAGCGCAATCTAGCCCCAACTATTGCCAAACCCATCCTGAAGCTTCACACGCAATTAACGTTACGGCTTCCTGCAACATTGCAGGACTTTGTAGCGATCGCGCCATTCCTTGTGTGTTCTCTTCTACTGACTTAGTGTTTGATGGCCTCAATCCGCCTTACCGCGAAACTGACCCAGTTAATCCGGTGAATCTGTATGGGGAGCAAAAAGTATTAGCTGAGGCAGGGATGCGATCGCGCTACCCTCAAACTGCTATTTGCCGTATGCCCCTGATGTTTGGAGCGGCTAGCCCCACTGCTACCAGCTTCATGCAACCCTTTATCCAAATGCTTCGGGATGAGCAGGAGCTATGCCTGTTTACTGATGAGTTTCGCACGCCTGCCAGTGGTACGACAGCCGCTCAAGGACTCCTGCTAGCGCTCGAAAAAGTGCAAGGCTACGTGCATCTGGGTGGGAAAGAACGCATCTCCCGTTATGAGTTTGGCCGCTTACTAGTAGAAGTGCTGGGATTACCAGAAACCGGACTCAAAGCGGGCCGTCAACAAGATGTAAAAATGGCCGCCCCTAGACCGCCCGATGTTTCTCTCGATAGCTCGCTGGCCTTTTCGCTAGGCTATGCACCATTGTCTCTGCGCGAAGAATTAGAGGCATTAAGAGGTAATGTTTAGGCGATCGCGCTAAGGGCTTCTATCACAGGCATGAAGCGGATCTGTACCGTTGGTTGCTTTACTGAGCAGCTTTTGCGGCTTTGTATTTCTCAATTTCTACGATCGGTAAAAGCAAGGTGTCTTCAATCTCTTGCCGTACTTCTCGGCTAACGTAGCAATCGCAGTTGAGGCATTCAACTAATAGTTTGTTGGCATCAACATACTGTTTAAACAATTTTTGTTGTTCATCACTAAATTCCCATTCATGCCCGATATCACGATATTTTATGCCTACCTTCCTTAGTTTTTGTCTCCAGTCGTACTGATCACACAATTCCCAATCTCCAATTTCTTTTTGAGTTTGATTATGTAACTCTATCTCTAAATTTTGAATCGCTTGCTTAAATTGGCAATTTTCACTAAACAATTTTTGTATTGTGGAAACAAACGATCGACAAGAAGAAGCATCCAGCGGGTTGTCAACCATGAAACCAATTAAGTTGTCAAGTTCAAGTTCGCCACCAATGTAGTTTAAGGAATTAATATTGTTTTTAATTCTGCAATCTATTAAGATGGAAAGTTCGGCAGTTATTATACGTATAGAATTATTTGTTGTTCTAATATAACTAGCAAAGCTCATCCCCGAAAAATTTAAATATGAGGCGCGAATAGCTGCTGGTTTATACTCGGTTTTAATATGTATGGATTTCTGATAAGCCCAAGCTAAAAGCTTTTGAAATTCTTTGTTCACAGCTACTCCTTGATCTATTGCTTGTTTTATCAACTTTAATAAATCATCGGCATTTCGCAACATCCCTACACTCAGCAGCAATACCTCACGCCACCGCTTTTCATTTAAATGGTTTACCAGCATTTCAAAAGCTGAATTCGTTACAATCTCTCGTGCTACAAAATACTCCTGAAATGTCAGGTGCGAGAACGAATATATCCCTCTAGCCCGCTCTATCAACAATCCATGTTGAGATTCAATTGATTTCAACACTGCTTCGCTATCAAGTAACAATGCCTCTGGATCGGTTTGCGCATCAGGCAAGTTGCGAATGTAGTCAGCAATATAATCTTCAACACTTCTTTGCTTAAAGAAGTAATCTTTTTGTTTAAAAGTGGTGAGTGCTACTTGACTGAGTAAGTCTTCTTTACGCTTCAGCGATAATCGTTTATAAACCTGATCACGCTCAATCCGTCGACTGCTATCCCATTTACTCAATAAAACTCCTAATCCTCGGTCATATAGCTCAGCCCGATTTGTTGGGAATTCAAGTAGTTCTTCAAATTCCAAACATAAGAGCGTCAGCAGTAGTGGATTAGTTGCTAGTTCCTTGATCGGCTTATGCGCTTCTAATTTGGTAATCAGCTTCTCGGTTAGCTTCTCAGCATTTCCTGGTTCCCGACACTTCAACCAATTTCCGACAAAAGTACGAATTTGCTCATCATCAAAATCTGCAACTTCAACCTCAATAAACTTCTCAAAGGTATATTCCTTAGCTGCAATTCGGCATGTCATGACAAATTGATTTTCAGTCCACTGCTCAGAAAAATCTCGAATTTGCCGTAGAACTCGATTAGTGTCCTCCTCTCTTACTTCATCCAGGCCATCCAACAGAATTAATAATTTTCCTTGCTGAATAATTGATTGTAAGGATTCTGTATCGATTTTTTGAGATAAATAATTGTTCGTTTTGCTGTAGACACCTGTCATGAACCGCGCTAGACAGGTTAACAAATTCGGTCGATCTTCATCCTCAGCAAAACTCTTGAGGGTAATAAAAACCGGAATACGATCGGCCTGAAAATTACCCTCAATACACTGCATCGCCAGGTATTTCAAAAATGTGGTTTTCCCTGCTCCGGGCTTACCTAACACCATCAATTTCGAGTACCGCTTAACTGCCTCTAACCCTGGCACTCGTTTTTCAGTTACTCGGCTCAAGCCAAAGCGATCGAACTCTTCAAGATCACATCCTTGTAGCAGTTCCTCAAGTCCCAACCGCCTGCGCCCTGTAATCTTCTCCAAAATGTTGACGTTGGTATAAATCCCCTGCTCTCCTGTCAGCGCGATCGGTTGGGTCATGTCCAGCACCCGCATCGTTCCACATCGCCCTTTGATCAGCGGCTTAATTTGCTCCCGTACCGCTTGCACCAGAGCGTCAATATCAGTTTCTTGATCTGATGCAGTATTAGTTTGTGGTTGCTCAGTAATCTCTTGCCAATCCAGCTTGAGTGTTTCGCAAATTTGGACGAATATGTTGCGATCGACTGATTTTTCGTTGAAGAACTTGCTGATCGGTTGGCGTGTAACTCCTAGGCGCGTTGCTAATTTCTGTTGATTAAGGCCCAGACTGATCAGCGCCGCTTTTGCTGCCTGGATACCTGCTGGAGAAGCCTGAAGCGATCGCTCAACCATATTCTGAAAATTAAACTTTTGCCCATTTTAGCCACGTCAACCAAAAATCACTCATAACGCATACACAACTCACACGCTTCAAAAGCCTTTCCATTACTCCTTTACAGCGAACTTAGAAGGACAAACAGCAAGTGAGTTTTGAAATGGTTGAAAGTTTGGTTTATCTAACGCTGCGAAAATCTGCTGAAGTTGTTTTCGGGCTGCTGCTCAAGAAGTTTTGGGAATGGGCATTCAGCGATCGCAACCTCAAATGCTCCAGCAACTACCTGAAAATGCAACTGCTGATTCTCTATCTCGATTGGGTGCTGCTGAAAACTCCACTCAAGTCTTTGCCTCCGTACTCCGAAGAAGATGAGTGAGCAAGTGTGGCGATCGCGCCTCCAAATACCCAAGGGGCGATTGCTTCAAAAACACAGCCAGAGAAGAAGTTTGCAGATACTCCTCTCTGGCTACGATTTTTAAGGATAAGTTGCGATCGCGCTTACACAGTTACTTGAGCACGGCTCACAGTTGCTAGCGCTTCTACCAAGCTGCGAACCACTGCAATCATGGCAACTTCGCTGTTTAGTTGGTTCACCGCAGAACCCACGCCAACACCAGCCGCCCCAGCCGCGATCGCCAACGGTGCCGTGACGCTAGACAAACCAGAGGCACAGAGGACAGGCACGCTAACCGCACGGGAGATTTCTGCGGCGGCTGCCAGGGTGGGAGCGGCTTTCTCGATTAGGCCCAAGGTGCCAGGGTGAGCGGGAGCGCTGCTGGTGCCGCCTTCCGTTTGAATGATGTCTGCACCAGCTTTCACCAATTCTTCTGCCAACTGCACTTGCTGGTCGAGGGGCAGAATGTGAGGCACGGTCACAGATAAAGTGATGTCAGGCAGGAGAGCACGGGTGGCTTTGGTCAGAGCCAACACTTCCTCTGCCTCAAAGCGACGACCTTGAGCGTAGAAGCTATCAAAGTTGCCAATTTCGATTAAGTCAGCACCTGCCTCAACTGCGGCTACAAATTGCTCAGGTTCTACCGCAGAAACGCAGATCGGCAGACTGATAGCTTGACGCACTTGGCGCACGAGTTCAGGATCAGCAGCGATATCAACGAACGTCGCACCACCCAGCTCAGCCGCTTTAGCAACTGCTAAAACGTTCTCTGCATCAAAATTATGCAAACCGCTGATAATTTTGAGCGCACGGCCTTGCTCGAAAGCGCTTTGTAGCGTGGGAAGAATGGTCATGATCCATCTCAAGGTAAAAAACGTATGGATCATTTTGGCATTCCTAGTAGCTGGATACTAGTACCTGCTGAAAGTTACATTACAAGCAGGCTGAATATTCCCACCCTATAGAGCAGGAACTACTCTATGAATCGCTTGAATCGTCTGGTGCGGCAATATCACCGCAAAATTGCTTTGGTTTTGGCTTTGCCCCTGCTCCTGACAGTGCTAACAGGGATGGCGTACACGATCTTGGTGGAATGGTTTCAGCAAGGAGCGATCGCGCCAACTATTCTTAGCCTGCATAACGGAGAGATCCTGGGTTTAGGCAGCATTTACCCGATTCTGAATGGTTTGGGGTTGTTAGGATTGCTGGCAACAGGCTTACCCATGACCAGTTTGTTTTCCAAACGGCGCACACAAAAAGAAGCCAGCGATCGCTAGCTTCCTTGGCATTCATTCATAAATTGAGGAGAAAAAGGAGCGAGGGCTTAGAATCCTTCTTCCTCGTACTCAGGCGCTTTAGTTTTCTCAGGAATGTTTAGCTTTTGTGGCTTGTAGGGCTTATCATCGGCCCAAGCATCTTCTACTAGCTCTTCTTCGTAGGTGCCCGCAAAATCGTCCTCGTAGTCATCATCGTAGCTGGAGGTATAGCGATCGCGATCGGTGGCTTCGCTCCAGTTGTCCTCTTCGTCGTAGTAAGCAGGCTCGACTTGGCGTTGCTGACGCAGTTGCTTCGGAGCGGGTTGACTTCCCCAGTCATCTTCACTCCAAGCTTCTTCGACCACAGGCTGCTGAGTCCGCAGCGGTTGCTGCATCGTGGGAATACGCACGCCACTACCCAGTTGGTTTTCGGCGGGAGTGGTGGGCAGAATGTAATCTTCCTCTTCTTCGCGCTCCCAGGGGGCACGACCAATGCCGATGCGCTCTAGCAGACCCACGGTGAGCTGAGTCACCCGTTCTTCTGCCCCTTCAAACACAATCAGGCGATCGGGACCACTGCTGACAATTTCTTCAATCGGCAACTCGTAGGTGCTAACAACTTGGTCAGGAATCAGCGGCACTCCTAAGGTGGCAATAATCAGGGAATAAACTTTGCCATCCTCAACGTTGAAGCGGAAGCCACGTACCCGACCCAGCATTTCACCCGTTTCTGTAATCACTTCACTGTTGATCAGGGTGCTGTAGCCGTCAATATTGATGTCATCAAGGACGGTGTCGTTATCAACCAGGGCCACATCGCCAATCTGACGAATGCTGCTCAAGCTCATAAACTGAGGCATGTTGCCTAGGACGCCGGAAAGCAGGTTTTCTCGGAGGCCGAGCGCGACGACTTCCCGCCGATCCACGTCCACCCACAACTGACTGACGACTCCCAAACGCTTACCGGTATCGCGGGTAATCACTTGAGTGCCAAGGAGATCGGAGCGTTGCCAGATTTTGTCAGATGTCATTATGTCCGAGTCCTGATCGTGAATCCTAGCTATTAAGTATCAATATTACTAAATCATACCGAGGCACTTTGAGGCTCTAGTTTAATGCCTATAACTTGAGTATGCGCCCCACGAGCTTGGGTAACGCCAATCGTGCGCTCAGCAGACTCAATCATAGGACGGCGAAGACTCACCACAATAAACTGCGCTTGTTGGGCCTGTTGCCTAATCATTCTAGCTAATCGCTCCACGTTTGCTCCATCCAAGAACATGTCCACCTCATCAAAGGCATAGAACGGGGAAGGACGGTAGCGCTGTAGAGCAAAGATAAAACTGAGCGCTGTTAGGGATTTCTCACCCCCGGACATTGAGGCGAGTCGTTGTACAGGTTTGCCTTTTGGGTGTGCGACTAGATTTAGGCCACTGTTAAATGGATCTTGGTGATCGTCCAGTTGCAAATGCCCGTCGCCATCGGAGAGTTCGGCAAAGATCACTTGGAAATTGGCATTCACTGCATCGAATGCTTCTTTGAAGGCTCGCTGTCGTAGGGTAGTGAAGTTCTCAATCCGCAGGAGCAGCTCAGTACGTTCTTCTTCCAGAATGGTGAGCTTTTGCGTCAGTTCTTCTAGACGGGCTTGGGTGCGATCGTACTCTTCTAGAGCCAGCATGTTGACAGGCTCCATCGCCTGAATCCGCTTTTGCAGCGATCGCAACTCCTGCTGCAACTGCTCTAAACCTAAATTTTCAGGAAGTTCAGGTAATGGATCGGGCAGGTCTTCTTGTTGTTCGGTGAGCTGTTGCTGAAGTTCTGCTAACTGTTGCCGCTGTGCTAGCAGGGTTTCTTGTAGTTTCTGCCGTTGCCACTCTAGCTGTTGTTGCGCGGTTTGTCGTTCGCGCAGTTGTCGCTCTAGGCGATCGCGGGCTTGTTTAGAAACCCCCAACGTTTTCTCTAAGGTCGCGAGTTCAGCTTGGGTTTGGGCAATATGTCCCTGGAGCGTGGCTTGTTGTTCGCTTAGGCCAGCTTGCTGATTTACCTGGGTCGTTTGCTGAGTGCGATACTCTTGCAGACGGGTTTGGCCTTGCTGCACCTTTTCTTGCAAACGTTGTTGTTGATTTTCCAGATCTTTGAGCCGTTGTTCCGCAGCACGCAACGCTAACTCTCGCTCATGCAGTTGGGCTTCTTGAGCGCGGATTGCCACCTGGACTTGCTGCCACTCGCTATGCGTCTGCGATTGCTCTAACTCAGCCAAGGTTTGCCGCCATATTTGCAGTTGTGCTTCTTGGGTGGGAATGTCAGTTTCTAGAGTTTGTAGCCGCGTCTGAGCCGTGGCTAACTCTTGAGAGTTTTGCTGAAGTTGGGTTTCTAGTTGCGATCGCTGTTGTGCAAGGCTCTTTAATTCTTTTTGTAATTGCTCAACTTGCAGTTGGTTTTCCCGGTGGGCTTGGCGGACTTCAATTAGTTCTTGCGATCGCTGCTTCACCGCAACTGAGGCTTTGGCGATCTCATTGGTGCAACGGTTGAGGATGCGATCGATCTCTTGTAAGCGTTTTTTCAGCTCTACAATTTCTGCCGATTCCATAGGGTCAGCCTTACCGAAATGGATCGCATAACGGCTATCGCTACTGCCCCCGCTCATCGCACCACTAACTTCTAGCAATTCGCCATCTAGCGTCACTATGCGGTGCTTCCCTAAATGACGCCGGGCATCCTTCAAAGTCTCAAAGACGATTGTGTAGCCAAACACATAGGCAAACACATCGAGATAGCGCGGATCGCACTCGATCAAATTCACGGCGTAGTCCACAAAACCGGAACCAATCCGTTCCCAAGGCGCATTGGAAATCCGAGGGGCTTGGATTTTGTTGAGCGGTAGAAACGTGGCTCGTCCGGCGCGTTTTTGCTTCAGTAGCTCAATTCCAGCTGCCGCTACGGCATCATCTTCCACGACTAACTGGCCTAAACGACCACCCGCCGCAGTTTCTAGCGCTAACTGATACTGTGGCTCTACTCGACCCAGTTGCGCCACAAGACCACAGACACCAGGCATCCCCGTTTGCAGAATCAGCCGAGTCGCATGGGTTCCCTGAGATTCCTGGGCGGCTTGAGCTTGGGCTTCTAGTTTGTCCAAGCGGCGATGCTTCTCTCGTTGCTCTTGTAATAAGCGGGTTTCGGTCTCTTTTTGGATTTGTAGATTTTGCTCTGTATTGGCAACGGCTTGAGAAAGCTCCTGTACCTGCTGAGCAAGGCGATCGCGGGTTTCGCTCTGTTGAGTGGCGATCGCTTCCTTCTCAGCTATTTCCTGAACGACCGACTGCAATAACTGAGTCTGTTCTTGAATCTGCCGCTCTAGTTGCGTTGTCCGTTCCCGTAACCGTGCTTGCTCGGTGCGTTGCGGTTCCAAGGTTTGCAGCAGTGTGTCAATCTGTTGGTGCAGGCTGGTTTGTTGCTGCACCCAAACTTCGGAGGCAGAGGCGATTGCACTGGCCGCTTCACGATTTTGATTTAAGGCACTCTCCGCCTCATCTCGCGCTTTTTGTAGAGGGGCTAGGCTTTGCGTTCCTGTGGTTTGTTGCTGAGCCAGGTTTTCCAGAGTCTTGAGATGTTCCTGGATTTCCTGCTGCATTCTAGTCAGATTTGCCGCCGTTTCTTGACTGGCTTTGGTCAAATCTAGCTCTTGTCTTTGCAGTTGCCGTAACTCAGCTTCACGGGTAGCAAGGGTAGCTTGAAGCGCAAGCTGTTCTTCCTCCCCTAAGGCTTTTACCCGACTGTTGAGTTCTTCTAATTCTGCTGTGGCTTGTTGTACTTCAGCCGCAACCGTAGTCAGTTGGGCAGCTAGTTCTGTAGTCTGGCGATCGCCTGCTTCAATTTGCTGATGGAGTTGCTGTGCCTGCCGTTGTTGCGTGCGCCAAGCCAACACGCCTTCCCACTGTTCTTTGGCTTGCAGTTCCTTGCGTAATTTCTGATATTTCTCAGCTTTGACGCGGTCTTGGGCCAAACGATCGCGCTGCACCACTAATTCATTTTCGACAATGCGAAAGCGGTCTTCTCGCTCTTTAACCGCATCCAGCTTGTCTTTGGCTTGAATAATCTTGCGATCGAAGGATGCCACCCCAGCTAACTCATCAATGATGGCGCGACGTTCGCGGGGGTTCATGGAAATGATGCTGGTCACGTCCCCTTGGAGCACCACATTGTAGCCTTCTGGGTAAATCCGCAGCCGATTCAGATGCTCATGCAGTTCAGTGAGGGTGCAAGGTTCCCCGTTGATGTAGTAGTTGGAAGTGTAGGTGCCTTGCTGCGTCACCCGGAGCTTTCGCGTTACGGTCCAGTCACTCGACTCCGGACTTTGAAGCTTAAACTTGTTCTCCGAGTTGGGGTTCTCAGCCGCTAGGTTCGGGAGTTCGTCTTCGAGATCAAAAGTGACGGTAACGCTAGCTTCAACGGTAGAGCGTCCACGTGCAGTTTGTTGGTTGTTCACCAAGTCAGGCAGTCGCTCAGCCCGCATTCCCTTGGAACTAGACAAACCCAGAGCAAACAGTAGCGCATCCAGAATATTAGATTTCCCCGATCCGTTTGGCCCTGAAACCACAGTAAAACCAGGGAGCAACGGGACTGGGGTCGTGCCGCCAAAAGATTTGAAATTAGAGAGTTCTACCCGCTTGACGTACACCACTAGCGAAGCTTCTAGTAAGTACAAATTTACTAACTACTGTACCAGATGACAATCACCAGATGACAATAATGTCCAACAGAGTAGCACGAGCCTCCTCAGAAGAAATCAAAAATTCAACAATTTCCTGAAGCCTTACAGCGATCGCGCCAACTGAGCTGAATTGGCATCTGTGAGACGAATCTGTACTTGCTCTCCTAAGTTCAGGCGATCGTATTCCTCGCAAGGCAGGTTCCATGCTCCTGATTTGGCTTCAGGTTTTTGAAACCAACCGTTTTTCACTAGGTAGCTGCCAGATAAACGGCAAGTGGCACGAGTAGCTGAAATTCTTTGAGGAGGCAACTGTACTAGATTGATGTCGATGGAACGTCGCTCAGCCGCATCCTGACCCACTCGCTGATGGGTCTGTTGGGGCACCCACTCTTTGACACGATAAGTCATCCAGGTATCATGCACTGGAACTGTTGCCATAATGGGCTTTTGCACAGGCACGACACGAGTGCTAAAGATTGGAACTTCACGCGTATGCTCCACTTGCCGAGTGCTGTAGACTGGGACTTCGCGCCTATGCTTCACTTGTCGAGTGCTAAAGATTGGGACGGTACGAGTGCGGGGAATTTTGCGAGTGCTATAAATCAGAATAGTGCGAGTGCGGGGAATTTTGCGGGTACTGTAAACCGGAATCTCATGGCAAACTCGCTTGCCCAGCCCGTTACCTTGACTGGTGACTTTACACTCCGACTTAGTACCCGATTGGTAGCGCTCCGAATCGTAATAAGTCTCAGTACGAGTGCCGCTTTGATATTCTTCCGAGTCGTAATAAGTCTCGGTGCGAGTACCGCTTTGATATTGTTCTGGTTGAGTATAAATCTCAGTACGAGTGCCGCTCTGATATTGCTCTGGTTCGTAGTAAGTCTCGGTGCGAGTGCCACTTTGGTACTGCTCGCTCACCATGACTGTACGCACACCTTGCCGTTTTTGGCTTACCCCTCGCTGTTTCCGAATGGATTTGAGAATAGTGGCATTGGTTGGAACCGACTCATCCCAGCCTTGGCGAGTAGATGTCTTCTGTGTTTGCACATCTACCTCGACGGTCCACTGCAAGTCAGTGACCTGTACTTTCAGCAAGGTAGGATCCTTGGTGCCCACAGACTCAACTGCACCATTCCAGAAAACGCCACTTACTACAGTCAGTCCTAGGGCTCCAGCTGTTAGCCAGCCTAATCGACTATTGTTTCCTGACGGGTTAAAGCCGTTGGAGGGTGAGTGGTCCATTGAACGTGAGGGAGCAATGGTAGGAGACTCGCTCTGACGCTGTACTAGCTCTCCAATCACGGATAAACTTGGGGCTTGCTGATCTGCTGCTGAATCGCCGGTAATGCCTCCCACCGCAGAGATTTGATAGCTGTTGCAATTACTGCACTGTAAAAGTTCGGCAGACAGCCCTACATCTTCATTGACGGCTTCACAGACCTTACAAACCCAAAAAGGCGGGCGATTGATTAAACTGGGGTCCGTAATTAGCTGACTATCTGACGCTTCGTACAGTTTTACGGCTTCTGTACGCCAATAGAAACAGCTGGGGCAGCGATTCCACTGAGAGTTGAAGACAGCACTGATATGAAGTTGTCCACAATGAGGGCAATCCCAAAACAATTCTACGTATTCAACTGTTTCCATAGGGCTTAGGGAGCTTGAAGTTGGTAGGTGCTACAAGCCAATAACTTCTGAGAACGGAAAAATTCTCGTTTAGGTGTACTAATAATCGTGAATTTTCGTGAGCAAGATTTAGTGGCTATGTCGAGTGTTTCTATAGAGAGCGATCGCCTCCAATCTCCCAAACACATAACTTTTAGCTCTCAGCTAAGAGAATGATGGTGTCTTGAGACGAAAATGTGATGGGCTGGTCTTTTTTGGGATTGATCACCACACCGTAGGCTCTAGCCACGTTGTTAGAATCAGCTTTGCAACGGTAACCGATCGCCGATTCTCCTCGTTGTTTAGCAGCCTCAACCACGGTGTAGAAATTCACAGGTTGCGCGATCGCGACATAATCATCTACTGGCTTGAGGTAAATCTCCGAACCTTCTGGGTTGAATAAGTCAGCAAATACAGCATTCAAGCTTTTCTGCTCTGCCACCTGAGCCAGCATGCGGCTAATAATTTGCTCACTAATGACAAAATCGTCTGGGCGAGCCACCTGAGCGAGGGCTTGATTACGCACATCAAGAATTTCCGTGACGATTTGGAAGTTGTGATGATGGCGATTGGCAATATCTCGCAGGTGTAGCAAAGTTACTAGAGTTTCGGCATCGGATTGCTCAGGCTCGACGTCAGGATTGCACAGCACAACAACATGATCGTATTGAATCAAGTTGAGGTTTTCCAGCACCTCGCGATCGCTGGGATCTCCCCGTCGATATTCCAGGGTTTGTCGCTGTAGCCCTAAAGTTTTCTGAGATAAATCCACTTCTGCTTCAGGAAAGGCTGCCACTACGGTTACAGAAGAGCCAGAAGCAACGTATTGATCGAGCTGCCGAATGATGTCAGTTACGCGATCGCTCCAGCCAAGAATTAAGGTGTTTTCTGCTGTGGCAGATTCTCGCTTTTCTAGTCGAATCGCTTGATGATCGATGGGTGGTATCGAGTGAGCAGACAGCTGCATCGTGTCATCATCTTCACTGATTAAGATCAGTTGCTCGTTTGCTTGTAGCGGCCTCTCTATAGGTGGGTTGAGTTGAATCGTGCCATTCGAGTGCTGAATGCCGATGACGGTGGAATTGTTGTAAGCCAGCAGTGCCTGACCGTAGGGCTTTCCCTGTAAAGTGGGTTCTGTTTTGAAGTAGATTTCGTTGCCGCTGAAATCTAGCAAGTCCATATAGACAATCGATAAACCCGATTGCCGACAGGTCTGCACAACAATGCGGGAAATCAGGTCGTTTGTCAGCAGTACCTCTACTTCGTTCTGTCCTACTAGGTTAATCACATCCAGGCTCTTGGGATTCTGGACCTGAGCCACGATGTGATAGGGCTGAGGTAGCGATCGCGGAATGCTAGTAATAGCCAGCAAGGTTTTGACGAGTTGGGTATCTGCCCGTTGGTTGTGGGGGCTAAGAATAATAATGGAGCGGGCGGTTTGAATATTCACCATACCGAGGTCTGCCATGCTGCTAGGGCTTCCGGTACGGCAAACTAAGCGAATGCGGGGCAGCTTACCCAACGTATCGGCTAAGGCAATATCCATCTGCATCTTGTCTTCTTCACTCAGGACGACAATGCAGGTATCCGGTCGATTGGCATTAGCTAGAGCTAGTTCAGAAATGAGTGTGAAGACTTGAAGCGACCAGCCTAAAATCACAATGTGGTCGGTTTCAATTACCCGCGATCGCCCTTTGCGGAGGTCTTCTAGCTTGGTGTCGATACCACTACTAAGCAAACCAATCAGGGTACTGACTACAAAAATGCCACCAAAGGTGACAAACAGCATTGCAAAGCGGAAGACCCAACCTGTATCACCGCCTACGGTACCTGAGTCTAAGGTTCGCATCAAAACTCCCCAGATAGCTTCGGGGAGACTGAGGCGATCGCCACCCTCTGGAGCAATCCCACTCAAGGTAACCAGGAATGCCATCAACAGGATAAATGCCAGAGACACCAACGCCAGTCCACTAATGAGGGATACGGTACCTCTGGACATGAAGTTGTCGAATCTGTAGCGCAAGCGGTCTGCGATGGCAATTTTGCCCATTATGGTAATGATTCCTTAACAGCTACGAGGGTGTTTTACACATTTGGTCTTAAGACACTAGGTTTTAGCTAGTGTTGCAGGTGCCCTAAAAGACCAAACGGTCTAAAAAGTATTCCCTGTATCATCCTCATTTCCACGCAGCTAAGGCAATTCTTGAAAGTTTGTAATGCTCCTTTGCAACAGGGGTGACTTGGGGCGATCGCAGTTTTCTCCGTGGTGCCTGGGGTAATTCGGCTTAGGCTGTTATTACACTAGTTAACCTGAGTTGCCTACTCAGAATGTTTTATTGGCTTAGTCTCCTAACATAACTAGCTTGCTTGAAAGATGCTCCGCATCATAGCTAAGCTCTCTGCAATGCTCAATCGTAATTGTAATCAAATCTTTTATAGCCACTTCTTTGACTTTGATGGAATCATAGACCAAAAGTTCACGAGTATTACCTTTGGTTATGATCCAAACCTGGCGGGATTTACCTTGAATCTGAAGTGTTTTCGATCCCCGTCCACCATCGGCTTTTCTTGTCTCAATTGTGAGCTGAGATTTATTACTGAGCTTATGGATGTAGTTTTCGATTTGATCCTTCTTATACTCTTCGAATGGGTTTCTTAGAGTGCAGTCATACATAACAGCTAAATTCTCTAGGATAAAGAACCCATCGGCTTTTCCAGCCTGAGCATCTCTGCTGTATTGATAGACGGAATGGATTCCAAGCAGTCGTAAAAGTGAGAAGACAGCATCTTCAAAATTGCCGCTGTCATTGATCTTTTCTATCGACTTGAGTGAGTCGCTTAATTTCTCTAGGAAAGTTCTGTATGAAGATGGATAGATATTTACTGGAGACTCTGGATTAGCCTTGGACTTGGTAGAAGTTGGGATAGGAATAACCTTTTTTTCAGGAGGTGCTACAAATTTGCGTACATCACGAGCAACCCATTCTATATCTCCAGTTTTGGTCTGCCTTTGTTCTAAGATAAACCCCAACTCCATACCTTTCTGTAATACCTCAAAATCCAACTCTTCCAAGTCACCTTCAAAAAATACAACATCCCTGTCATAGTCAGAAATCGGAGATTCGGGAGCAATGTATCCCATCCCCATTCTCCCTTCACTCTTGCGGAGATACTTGATAGTGCCTTTCTGTTGCATAACCTTGCGAGTGCTAAGCCTACTGAAGTCCCTAGAGTTCTAATTCTGTGTTGATGCTCTAGCGTGTAGCTCACAGTGTTCCCTAGGATTCAGACGTTCTAAACAGGTTTGCCGCTTTATTAAGCCCCCGAATGATGAATTGGGAACCATTTATAAGACTGACCAAATGGTTAGAGAGCGATCGTCCTTCTCCTGACAAAAAGAGCGATCGCCTGGTTGGTTTCAGGGATTAGAAGACTTGCGATCGCGCTTTAGAGATAACACTGTTGCTGCTACGCCGAAGGTCAATAAGCCAACTGTGCTAATGGGTTCAGGGACGCTGATGGGGGAGTAGGTGATGCCGATTGGGCGCTTGAGGTTGGGGTTGGTGGCAACGAAGACTGCATTAGTGCTGCCAGGGCTGGGTAAAGGTTGGCCTGTGGTGCCGTCGTAGCGGAGGATGGCTCCGAAATTGTTGTTCCGGGAGTCAAAACCCACGGTGTAGAGGTTGTTGTCAGGAGAAAAGGTGAGGTTGCCAATGAAGTTGCTGCTGCGGGTTTGGCCGTTGTCGTTAAAGGTGGCGTAGCTGGTAGCAATCGTTGATTTGAGCATACCCGTGGCTAAGTCGTAGCTGCGAATGCCATTGGCGAAATCGGTAGTGACTAAATCTCCGTTAGGGGCGATCGCCAGTCCTAAGAAACTAACAAAGCCAAAACTGAGAGGCAGCGGTTGCGGCTGGTCAGCAAAAACAGTCGGCGTAGAGTCTAGAACGCCGTTCTGATTGGTGAAGCGCAATACTTGGCTAGGCAAACCAGGGAAGTTAGCTGCAACCTCACCGGGTTCTACAACGCCATCGCCATCACCATCGCCTGAAACGGCCACACTGCCCTGCGTGGTGACATAGAGATTACCAGCCGCATCAAACAGCAAATCGTTAGGCCCATTCAAGCTGTTGGCTCGGCCGTTTCCCGCCGCAAATACATCGATAAAAGCTCCTGTTTTGCCGTCATAACGGAGAATTTGATCGGTTAAGAAGCTGCTGACATATAGCTTGCCATCTAGCCCAAATGCTGAGCCGTAGGGACGAATGAGCGTTCCTCCTTGATCAAAGCGACCGAGAAACTGCCCCGTTCTGCCGTCGTAGCGTAGGATGGCTCCTGAGAAGTTGTTGCCACTGCTGACATAGAGATTGCCATCTGGTCCAAAGGTGAGATCATCTGGGCTAGTCAGCCTCCCGCTACCTGCAGCAATAAATTCACCATCCAGCTTGCCTGTGCGCTCATCAAAAATGAGGACGTTGTTTCCGGCAGTGTTACCTACTAACAAAGCGGCTTGAGCTGAGGACTGTTGTAAGGCCCAAGCGGTCAAGGCACTGACAACTGTTGCAGCTTGATACGCGATCGCTCTCCATTGCATAAACCCACTCCTCCATCTACAAAATCAATCCATTATTGGGGAATGGGTGGAGGTAGCAGGAGAACTTCTACAAATTCTTTACTCTCTTTCGTTGACTCTCTAGATGCTGCGATCGCCCTGCTACAACAAAAAGAGAACAAAAAGAGCGATCGCCACGATTGAAATTTAATGAGATTTAACTCGCAATGGAATTGACCCAGGAGCGAATTAGATCGTTGACCTGATCAGGCACTTCATCGTGGGGGCAATGCCCAGCATTGAGGAAGTGCTCAGTTAGTTGCGGGTAATACTGACGGAACTTGACGCTGCGGGCTCTGGCGTTCATCCAAGGGTCATGCTCGCCCCAGAGCATCAGTAAAGGGCACTGGAGTTGTCCCAACAAGACATCCACCTTGTCACCTTGGGGCGTTTTGAAGACCGCCGCAAACACATCTGCGGCACCAGGGTCACTGGCTGCTCGCAAAATATCATCGACCAAATCATCGGTGATGGCAGTTTGATCGAGATACACTTTCTGCAACGTCTGGCGTACTACAGAACGCTGGCGGGTGTATTGAAACACGAGATAGCTGGCCCAAGGTTGCTGAAATAATGACTGCACAAAACTGCCAAACACTTCCCGAATTGGGTCCTTCTTGGGGACAGGCTGGGCATCGCTGAAAGGCCCCGCACTGTTAAATAGAACCAAGCCTGCAGCATCTTCGGGGTGTTGGGCGGCAACAGACAAGGCAGCATAGCCTCCCAAGGAGTTCCCCCCTAAAACGGTCGGCTGGCCGATCACCTCGGTAATGAAGTCGTGGATTTGGTTCCGCCACAGCTCGCCACTATATTGCATGTTGGGTTTTGCCGATCGCCCAAACCCCAGCAAATCGATCGCCCAAACTTCAAAGTCGTTGCTCAACCCCGCCACGTTTTTGCGCCAATGAAAGGTTGAGGCTCCGAAGCCGTGAATCAACAGCAGCGGAGGACGGTGAGGCTGGCGATCGCCCGCTCGGACATAGTAGATTGGCTGGCCCCGCCACTGCCAATACTGACCAGATACGGGAGCGATGCTGCTGGCTTGGGTAACTTGCATGGTGAGGAAGCTGTAAAGTATCTTTAAATATCTTAACTTTTAAGCCTAAAGGCTTGGTGCTGTAACGGTTGCACCACCTTCTAAAGGCAGAGAATTAGACCTGCTTTCGCGACTCTATAAGATGCTGTAGGGCTGAGTCAATGGTGATCCCTACGGATTAGGAAGGATGAGGGGCGAGGGAAGAAGGATGAAGGGATGGGAGTTAGATAAAGTAAGGCTCTTTTGGGTAGCTTAAGTTACTAGGGCTTTGGGCTTTAAGAGCCTGAGTTGAGTAAATAAAGTTCTTGGAATAAAATTGCTAAAAATTAAGAAAAATCTAATATTCTTATACGCAGAAAATAGTTCAGATCGTTATCTGCATCAGGGTCATTTCGTGAACATGGCAATTCAGGAACTCGCCGATCGGATTTTGGTATCCCGTCGCATTAGCCGTACTGACCAAAATCGCTTCATGTCAGCACTACTCGCAAAAAATTCTTTGAGCACAGAAGACCAACAGCAAATTACTCGCGTTTTCGATGGTTTGCAGACGGGCTTGATCCGAGTGGTGGATTAACGGCATTGCTAGCAAATTAGCGATCGCCCAGAATTGCATCTAACAATAAATCGGCGCGGAACCGTACTGGATCAGTACAAGGTAAACCTGTTTCTTGTTGAGTTTGCTCAATAAACTGCTTTGCAGTGGCTGTATCTAAGTGAGCTGTGTTGAGGGCGATCGCGACCACTTTAGCAGGTGCAAAGGCTCCTCCAGCGGTTGCTACGGTTTCATATAACTCAACTACTTGGCGTAAAGGCGGAATCGGCACATGCGCGAAGTTGCGAATGTGAGTTTGGCCAGCCCGATGTACTAGCACCAGATGAGTTGGCTGAGAGCCACGCAACAACGGCAAAGTTGCGGTAGAGGCAGGATTGAGCAGTGAACCTTGACCTTCCACAAACACAATGTCTTGGTCGGCACCCAAACGCAGCACTAACTGTTCCACAGCACCGGAGGCAAAATCCACCCGAACTGCATCTAGGGGAATGCCGTCTCCTGCCAGCATCATGCCAGCCTGACCTGTCGCCAGAAATTTAGCCCGGAATCCCCGCTGTAAAGCCGTTTGGTGCAGCTCCAAGGCGGTAGACATCTTGCCCACACTCATGTCGGTGCCTACCAGCAACACCCGCAAGCAATTCAGCGATCGCGCCGCTCCAGTACCTACCGTTAAACCTGTGGGTTCCTGGCGCATATCCCAAATCCATTGCTCTGGACGAAGGAGAGCTTTGAGTTCTGGGTCTTGAGCCAGGGGGGTATGCAAGCCATTGGCTACAGAAATGCCTGCCGCGATCGCCTGTTGAATTTCTTGCCGCCAAGCTTCTGGCAGCACACCACCGGAAGGCGCAATCCCGATCGCTAAAACATCTGGCTCATAAGCTAGAGCATCTGCAACAGAGGCCACAATGGGGGCGGAACGGTGAATGCCAGTTAGATCAGGCAGAGATTCTCCGGCACACTGCTGATCAATCACCGCGACAATGTTGGCATCGCTGTAGCGCAGCAGAGATAGCCCTGTTTTGCCTTGGGTGCCTCGAATGCCATCATGGAGCAGAATGGCGACACGATGTTCAGGACTGAGGCGCATAGTAAACTCCTAAACCAGGCAAATCGTTGGGTAGCAAACGGCCATCCTGCAAGCTGGC
The DNA here is from genome assembly GCF_039962155.1 of Trichocoleus desertorum AS-A10. Classification (NCBI taxonomy): domain Bacteria; kingdom Bacillati; phylum Cyanobacteriota; class Cyanophyceae; order Leptolyngbyales; family Trichocoleusaceae; genus Trichocoleus; species Trichocoleus desertorum. The sequence goes on from NZ_JAMPKN010000014.1 coordinate 147,115, forward strand.
ACCGGAAAAAGGACCGTCGAGTAGATTCAAGTGACTATCAAGATCCAAATGATCCGCTAGAGGTGAGAGCTGAGCAGCAGCAGTATTCAGCAAGCCACTGTCAGAATAGCAACCAAACATAATCTGAAGGCCACAGGCACGCGCTGTATGCACCATCCGCACCGCCTCACTTAACCCACCCGACTTCATCAGCTTGATATTAATGCCGTGAACCCGATCGCTGAGAGCGGGAATATCTCGACTGGTAAAGCAACTTTCATCGACAAAAATCGGCAAAGGCGATCGCTCGTACAGTTTGGGTAAGTCTTGCTCTTGCCCCCGACGCAGCGGTTGCTCAATATAAGTCACGCCTTGCTGCTCCAGCCACTGGCTCATTTTGATCGCATCAGTCAGGCTCCAACCCCCATTGGCATCAATGCTGAGCTTCACCTGCGGGGGAGCGACTTCACGGATAGCTAGCAACATGGCTTGATCGGCAGCAATCCCATCGGGACTCCCTAGTTTGACTTTTAGAGCTTTAGCACAGGTGAGCTGTAACCAATCTTTCACTCGTTGCTGAGCTACCTCTGGCGGGTTAATGCCAATCGTGACCGAGGTCGGAACAATGCGATCGCGATTGAGGCCCCATATTCGCCACAGCGGCAACTGCGCTTTTTGGCCCAGCCAATCTAGCAAGGCGATATCTAACGCAGCATGAGCCGCGGAAGAAAGTTGAACTTCCTGTAAAACCCTTTCAATTTTCTGGCGATCGAGGGGATGAAGCGGTTCTAAGGCAAGCGCTATTTGCTGCAACTGTCGCGCGATCGCTTCTGTAGTTTGTGGCGTTTCTCCGACCGAGAAAGGAGACCCTTCCCCCCAGCCTTCAATGGCATCTGCTTCCACTCGCACCCAGACATTTGTCGTTTGAGCCGTTGTACCTCGGCTAATAGTGAGCGGAAATCGTTTGTGAATAGTAAAGGTTTCAACGTGAATTCGCACTTTCGGCTGCTAACTCTTCAGACTAAACGGGCTTTCATAAACTCGGTGAATCTCAAAGACAAGCTTCGTTTCACCGTTTTCCCAGGTTAGCTGACAAATCACAATATCCGCATGAGCAACCCACTGTTCATTCACCAACGGCAATGGCACATCCATTGGCAGAATGCGATACCCTGATTTGACGGTTTGATGTTGCGATCGCGGCACCAATTCAGCGGGATAGCCCTGATTTGAGTTGAGTTTCAAAATACTGTTTACTTCACAGGGCATTCCCATCGCTTTCACCATTCATCCATTCGAGGCAGTCGAACTTGATTTTACCCACTGCCTGTCCTGAAAACCGATGAATGATACTCTGTCTGAGCGGTTGCTCCCCGCTAGGGTGCCAAAGCTAAGAAAGGTTAGCTGCAATTAAAAAAGATTTTGTTGGCAGGTAGAACATAAGTGTCACTCTGAAACTTATTAGCGATCGCCTTCTTTTTAAGTGCTTCTGCCTCGGAAAAGGATAGATTACTACCTACTACTAAGGCATGTCTAGAATTGCTAGCTTTGGGTACGCAAGTTCTGGCATTGGGAAACTGTTGATTAAATGACTCACCGACCAGTTTCTGGACGCGGCTCAGTTCGTTTTGCACATCTTTAGCTCTCAGCGAGGAGGCTGCAATTACGAAGTAGCGCTTGTCTTCATAAGACTGGGTTAAGGCTTGCGCGAATTGAGACCCACTCTCAGTCGTCGCCGCTTGTTGAGCTTTGGTTGCCACGGGAAGTAGGGAAGCTCGAACAGATTCCTCAATCAAGGACTGAATTCTAGGGTTATCAATCGTAGCTTTAGCAATTTTGTCTTGAAATGCCTGATCTTGATTTAATGACGTAATGACTTCTTTAGCGATCCTGTCCTTGAAAACTTGATCTCGTAGGACTTCTTGCTTGATCGCTTCTCGCGTATCTGTCGAAATTTTTTCTCGAAAATCTTCATTGACGATCAAACCATCTTTAACATCTCGACTAATATTTTGAATTTCTTTCTCCTTAATATGCTGCTCAATTTCTTGCACTAAGGCTTGAACTGAGACGAACCCAAATAAGCCCACCACGGTCACTAATCCAACCATGAGGCCAGAGAGTTTGTTACGAGCTTCAACGTAAAGACGATAGGGATAGATTTCTTCAGTGAGGGTTTTTAGTTCTTGGCGCAGTTCAGCATTTTGTTGTTCTAAGCTGGCAATCTTTTCCAAGTTGGGGCTGTTGGCTGTTTCGTTCATGGGGCTCTCTTCCCTGCTGAATGCGATCGCGCCTGAGTTGGCTAATTAAAGCTTCACAACTCGTACCCCGCTTATCGGAAAACTTACGGTTGACAATGCGATCGCCCCAATAAGGACCCAATAAACAAGAGCCTCAGGCGTTCACCCAAGGCTCCGACTTCAGTTGATTTCTAGCTTGTATGCACCTAGAACGGTGCTATATCAAAGCTTAGTAGCGAGTGCGAGTGGTCTCAGCAGGATCACGGTAGGTCGTGGTGGTTTCAGGCTTGCGAGTTAGACCAGCCAAACCGAGCAAACCGAGCAGACCTAACCAACCCCAGTCGAAGTCGCGATCGCCAGCAGTATCTGTGGTTGTGGTCGTGGTCGTGGTGCTAGGAGAGGTGGTAGTACCAGTGGTGCCAGTTGTACCAGTGGTGGTATCGGTTCCAGTTCCGGTGGTGCCAGTCGTGCCAGTCGTGCCTGTACCAGTGGTACCAGCAGTACCAGTCGCATCGGTTCCAGTTCCGGTGGTACCTGTGGTGCCCGTGCCAGTGGTGCCTGTGGTGGTATCAGTGCCGAGGCCTGTGCCAGTTCCGGTGGTGCCAGTCGTATCAGTACCAAGACCTGTGCCAGTTCCAGTGGTGCCTGTGGTGCCAGTCGTGTCAGTACCGAGACCCGTGCCAGTTCCGGTGGTGCCTGTGGTGCCTGTGCCAGTCGCATCGGTACCTGTGCCAGTGGTGCCAGCGGTACCAGTCGCATCGGTTCCAGTTCCAGTACCAGTCGTGCCAGTGGTGCCAGCGGTACCAGTCGCTCCGCCTGTTGCATCCTGAGCCGCAGCAGGAAGAGTGATGGGGAGTACTGCCAAACTGAGGGTGAGAACACCTGCCCCAACAACCTTGGATAAGCCTGAAGATTTCATCTTAAAGTTCCTTTTTTTTGTAAAGCGTTTACAGCCTGGACAAACTCTGAATCCTTGCTCTGAATTCTTTGAGGTCCGCTTGAATCAGTTCAGGACACACCTCTCGTAGAACATTAAGAGTTTTAACGGGTTTGGGAGTCATCCTTGAGCTAGAAGTTGTGCTGACTTAAACTCCCCCCAAGGAAAGAAACTTTTTCTTACATCTACAGAACCTCTCAAGTTGCCTGAGTTAGGGTGAGTTCAAGCCGCTTCAGATCAGGCAACATGACCTCGTAGGCTTATGGCTGGCTGGGCCATAGAGAAGCCACTGAACCAAATGCCCTGTAGTCGGCGATCGCGCCTCAACTATTTGCGGATTGCAGGAGTGCTGAGCATGACAAATGCGACTTCAGAAGTCCCGGTTGCTCTCCCAACGCCGGGAACTCACGAAATCTTAGATGTGCGACCCACAGATTGCTGCATTGTGGGCGGTGGGCCTGGGGGTGCTTTACTCGGCTTACTTTTGGCACGTCGAGGCATTGCTGTGACGCTGCTAGAAGCCCATCGAGATTTCGATCGCGACTTTCGGGGTGATACGTTGCACCCTTCGGTCATGGAAATTATGGAAGAACTGGGCTTGGCAGAACGCTTGCTCCAACTGCCCCATACCAAGATGCGAACGGGAACGTTTACGGCGCAAGGGCAAGCCTTCCTGACGCTGGACTTTAGCCGCCTCGAAACTCACTATCCGTATATCACGATGATGCCGCAAGCACGGTTTCTAGAATTTATTACGGATGAAGCGAAACAGTACCCTAACTTCCAGCTCGTCTTAGGGGCGAATGTCCAAGAGCTGATTGAGGAGAACGGTGAGATTAGAGGGGTGCGGTATCGAGGTCAGGGAGGCTGGCACGAAGTCCGAGCCATGCTGACGGTGGGTGCAGATGGTCGTCACTCTCGCATCCGCGAACTGGCAGGCTTTACCGCTGTCGGCACCTCACCACCTATGGATGTACTGTGGTTTCGCCTGCCTCGACGCGCAGATGAACCGGAAGGCGTGGTTGCCAAAGTTGGCCGAGGCAAGATGATGGCCTTGCTCAACCGCTTTGAAACTTGGCAAGCTGCTTACATTTTTCCTAAAGGCGGGTATCAGCAGTTGCGGGGAGCAGGTTTAGAAGCATTGCGCCAGTCGATCGCGGAGGTGGTGCCAGAATTGAGCGATCGCGTTCAGCATTTACAAGAGTGGTCTCAGGTGGCGTTTCTCTCGGTGGAGTCTAGTCGCTTACCTCGTTGGTATCGCCCTGGATTGCTGCTGATTGGCGATGCGGCTCATGTCATGTCTCCGGTGGGCGGCGTGGGCATCAACTACGCGATCCAAGATGCTGTGGTGGCAGCCAATATCCTGACCCAGCCGCTGCAGACAAAGCATTTAGAGGTGCGGCATCTGGCAAAAGTGCAAGCGCGACGAGAATGGCCCACTCGCATCATCCAAGCTCTGCAAGCGCTGATTCAAAAACGACTGATTGCGCGGGCCCTGGATACTAGCCAGCCCTTCCAGCCACCCGCCTTCCTCCAGTGGCCATTTTTGCGGGATCTGCCGCCGCGGATCATTGGGTTTGGAGTTTGGCCTGTGCATGTAAGGCAGTAGCTAGAACTAACCCCAACTCCACATCACGGGGCCTTCGTTGGCTAGTTGATCGGTGACTATCCGACCGATCGCGTCAATCTCTTGCAGTTCTTCCGCCGAGAGCTTTACTTCTGTGGCTTGAGCATTCTGTACCGACTGCTCGGCGTTCCGGGCACCCGCGATCGCGTTGGCTTGAGGTTGGGCGATTAACCAAGCTAAGGCCAGGTTCGCTAGTGTGAATTGGTGCCGTTCGGCGATCGGGCGGAGTTTGTCCAGTGCGGTTTGGGCGCGTTCGTAGTTCTCGCCTTGGAATAGCTTATTTTTGGCGCGATTATCGGCGGAGTCAAAGGTGTGGCCTGGCCCAAACTTGCCAGTGAGTAAGCCTTGAGCTAAAGGAGAGTAGGCCAAGATCGAGATGTTGTTTTCGACGCAGTAGGGCACAGCATCAGTTTCGACATAGCGCCAAAACAGCGAGTAAGGCGGTTGCAAGCTATCAATGCGGCCATACTGGGAGGCTTCTTCTAGCTGAGCGCGAGAGAAATTCGACACCCCGATCGCCCGAATTTTGCCTTGTTGCTTCAGGTCATTCAGCGCCCGCATCGTTTCCTCAATCGGCACTAGCTCGCTGTTGAAGGCTCCACAGGGCCAATGGATCTGGTACAGGTCGATGTAGTCGGTTTTGAGGTTTTTGAGGGAGCGATCGCAAGCTTCGATCACTTGGTCATATTTGAGGTGGTTGGCAAAGACTTTGGTGGCATAGACCGCTTGATCTCGCACATCGGAGAGGGCTTCCGCGACGACTTGCTCTGAGTGGCCTTCTCCATAAACTTCAGCGGTGTCAATGGTGGTGATGCCCGACTCAAAGGCCGCTCGAATTGCTTTAATTGTGTCTGCATCCTCAATTCCTACCCACATGCGTTTGCCTGCTTGCCAGGTACCCATGAGAACGGGCGAAATTTGGATGTCAGAGTTACCGAGCGATCGCGTCTCCATGTGGGCTCCCTGAGTTGCTACAACGGATTAGTTTGCTGACAAAATTCCTTCTCACTCTAACAACCTGCTCTTGATGTAGTGCGATCGCCCCTATGAACACTTATTCTCACTTTTTGATGACGGCTGCCTTGGACAAAGCGCTGCCACGAGTACCCATCGTTAAGCGAGCCTTCTTGCTGGGTTCTGTAGCTCCCGATTTGCCTCTGTGGGTTCTGTCGATCGGGGGCATTGTCTACTATCACCTCATCAAAGGTTGGAGTTTGGCGGATACGGCTCATCTCCTGTTTGACGAGCTGTATTTTCACAACCCGTTTTGGATCGCGGCACATAATACCTTGCACGCTCCAGTGCTGTTGCTGTTGGGGCTAGCTTATGTATGGCCCCGGCGACGGAACATTGGCTCTCGCACTCGCTGGCTGTTTTGGTTTCTGCTGGCCTGTCTATTTCACACGACCGTAGACATCTTGACTCATGTAGATGATGGACCGCTGTTGTTCTTCCCGCTGAACTGGACTGTCCGCTTCCACAGTGCCATCAGCTATTGGGACCCTCGCTATTACGGCCACGAATTTCAGTGGTTTGAGCAGACCTTAGATCTCGTTCTGTTAGTCTATTTGTTGCGTGAAAGAGTCTGCCAATTCTGCCAATATTTACGCCGCTGGAAACCTGTCTGATTTCAATGGCGATCGCCCTGTCAGCCTGAAATTGTTTAAGGTCCTAAAGTGCTGCTCATCACATATTTAGCCTGGGTCTCAGGATAGGTGAGAATGAGCCGTAATGTTTCTATGATCTAGAGAGAGCGCTCAAAGAGTCCCACCGCCAAGAGGAGAATGGCCATCTATGCATGAAATATCACCAGAAAGTGCAGAAGCTGCATTAAGACATGCAGAAATTGCTCAAAAGCATGGGGAATCGATCGAGACGGTCGGCAAACTTTTGCAAGGCCAAGAGGGTGCGAGCGCAGACGTAGGACAGGTTATTGAAGAGCGGGGGCAGTGGATTCAGGAGTATGCCCAAGCGTCTAAGGAGTATGCTAAGCTCGCCCAAATCAACAAAGCTGCCTCTACCGAAGCTTATGTCATGGCTACGAGTGAGCATGGAAAAGCGGTTGAGGAACATGTAGCAGCCGTCAAAGCTTATCTTGCCGTTGCACAGGAAAATTTAAGACAGAGAGAATCGGAGTGGGTAGAACATAGAATTCTCATCGAGCATGAGCAGGCGTAACTATGACTCTGTTACACAAATTGCTACACAATCCTGAGTGAGCTAAAGTCGGAGCCATACTAGCAGTAACAAAAATTACTGAGAGGGTAGGCTGTGAACCGCTTATCTCACCTAAAACTTAAGCCTTCGTTGCTGTTGAGTACCCTGTTTAGCAGCGTTTTGTTTGTTAGTTGTGCTTCAGCACCTAACCAGACGATGGAGTTGGCTTCAGCGCCAATGATGGCCCAAAAACAAACGGCTACCGATTCTGCCAGTGGTAATTCTGGCAGTGATAGCAACACCAGCGGCTCTGGAGCAGAAGCAGCATCGGGACAAGCGATCGCCGCAGTTCCCCAAGCTCGACCCCAATTGATCAAGCGGGCAGAGCTGAGCGTGGTGGTCAAATCAATTGACGCGAGCTTAAAGTCAGTCGCGGCGATCGCTCAACGTCAGCAAGGCGATGTCGTCGGTCTACAAGACCAAAAACCGCAGGATAACAGTACTCGCCACACCGCTTCAATGCAAATTCAGGTGCCCCAGGAGCGCCTGGAAGCAACGCTTGCGGCATTGGCAGAATTGGGCAATGTGCAGTCTCGCGCCATTACCGTAGAAGATGTTTCCACTCAACTCGTAGATTTTCAGTCTCGGTTACGCAATCTCCGTCGCTCTGAGGAAATGCTGCTCAAGATTATGGAGCGCTCTGGCTCAATGAATGATGTGCTGCGTGTAACCCAGGAGTTGAGTAACGTGCGGCAATCAATTGAGCAAATAGATGGACAACTCAAAAGCCTCCAAGGGCAAGTCGCCTTCTCTACGATTAACCTGAGTTTGGCCGAGCCGATCGCCGCCTCGCCGCCAGCCGAAAGCCCAGTCGGTTTACGCATGCAGGAAACCTGGGGCCAAGCCACTCATTCGATGGGCAAGCTAACCGTTGGGTTGCTGAACCTAAGTATTTGGTTGTTTGTCTACAGCCCTTATCTCTTGCTAGTTGGCGGATTAGGGGCGATCGCTTACCACCGCTGGCAAAAACCCACACCTCCCTCGCCCCCAGTTGCAGAAACTCCTCCAGCCTCTGACTCGCTCTAGCCAATAGGCCACAATTAAAGCAGAACCGCAGCTTGAGGAGCAGGGTGGATGGAGGCACTACATCAGCCGCAGGATGTTATTGGCGATCGCTACCGCATCCTGGAAGTTTTGGGTCAGGGTGGCATTGGCACCACTTACAAAGCCACAGATTTACAAACCCAGCAGCAGGTAGCCCTAAAAGCCCTCTCTCTTCGGCGCATCACTGACTGGAAAGTGCTGGAACTGTTTGAGCGAGAAGCCAGAGTGCTGTCTTACCTGCAACATGCCGCTATTCCGCACTATCTCAACTACTTTCAGGTGGATACGCCGGAGAATCGCTGGTGTTATCTGGTGCAAGAATTGGCGGAGGGGCGATCGCTGGCGCAGTGGGTCAAGGAAGGCTGGCGGATTGGAGAGGTCGAAGCTAAGCAGCTAGCGATACAAGTGTTAGAAGTGCTGAGTTACCTGCACTCGCTCACCCCACCTGTGATTCACCGCGACATCAAACCCCAAAACATCTTACGACGGTCAGACGGGCAAATCTTCTTAGTAGATTTTGGGGCGGTGCAAGACACTTACCGGGACACTCTGACTCAAGGCAGTACAGTTGTGGGCACCTACGGCTACATGGCTCCAGAGCAGTTTCGGGGTAAAGCCGTTCTCGCCACTGACCTGTACGGCTTGGGGGCCACACTATTATTTTTGCTGACCCACCAATCTCCCGCTGATCTACCCCAGCGCCGCCTCAAAATCGATATTCATGCCTGTACTCAACTCTCCCCCAGTTTTGCCGACTGGCTCGACCAGATGCTAGAGCCTGCGATGGAGGATCGCTTTCCGTCTGCCAAGGAAGCTTTGGCTGCATTACAAGCGCCACCTCGTCATCAGGTTGAGTTAGCAAGCTCCGAGTTCCAGATTGATCGGCAACCTGCTGGCAGTCGCATTCAGCTAAAGCGTACAGCCCAGGAGGTACTAGTTGACATCCCACCCCAACGTTTTCTATCTCGCAATCTTGGTTTATTCGGTTTTGCGTTGGTTTGGAATGGTTTTATCTTTTTTTGGACAAGCTCTGCGATCGCGATGGGTGCGCCCATCTTTTTTCCTCTCTTCTCCATTCCCTTCTGGATGGCAGGTTTAACTTTACTAGGCCATGCCTTAGCTCCCATTACCATCCAAACGTATGTAGAAATCAATCGCCATCGTTTTCGGCTCCAGCAGCAGTGCTTGGGTTGGCGGTACCGTCAGGTTGAAGGTAACACGGAGGATTTGGAAGCTATTCAATGGTTCGACAGCCAAATGCGAATCAACGATCAGCCTGTGTATACCTGTGCCTTAATCGAGGGAGTGCGAACTCACCAATTTGGCTCGGCGCTGACCCATACAGAGCAAAAGTGGCTAGCACAGGAGTTGTCAACCTTTTTAGCCAAGGTGCGATCGCCAAAGGCTTAGCCAAATATTTAACTCTGCTGACAGTTTTTTACTTCAACCAATCTTTAAAGAACGAGGTACGGAGAAGCCGAGTCAGCCGTAGCAAGCTGCTACTCAAAGATGTGGGGCGATCGCTGGTTTAGAGAGCTGCACCGTATCACCGCAACTCGTGCTTTATATCACCATTGCTATGCGTAGACGTTCCTGATTCACTTGAGCCGAGCTGAAGAGCGAAATAAGGTGCTGTTCTGTCACGGTGCAATCTACTCTTATACCCAGGTTTAGGCCACCCAGTTTAGGCAGACCCTTCTGACTTGTTCACTTCAGCTATCTGGAAACGCTGTGAATCATCGTCGCTGGCGCGAAACTGCCGAATATTTCATGCTTGCAAGCTCAGGGGTTGGAGCAGTTGCGGCGGCTGTCTCGCAGCAATTTCTGTTTGCGGCTGCCCCGATTTCTTGCTTGCTGGCTCTCAATCTAGTCAACCGACAGCGGTTTGAGCAAGAAACCAAGCAACTGACCAAGTTGACCATCACCCGACTGGACAGTCGCGTTACTAGAGAAATAGCCTACCTCCAAGAGCACATTGAAGGCTTACCCAGCGTCGTAGAGCTAGACAGCCTCAAGCAAAACTTCTTTCGGCGGCACCGTGAGTCTTTGAACAGGCTCTCAGAACAGTTACAAACACTGCAATGGGAAATGCAACGCCAACTGGCTCCCCTGAAAGCCCAAGATGTTGCAGGGCTGCGTCAGGACTTGGAGCAAATGCAAATCCAGCATACTCAAGTTGCCACCGCCTTAGAACAGGTGACAGACCAATTGGCTCAGTTGACCGCGCATCCTCAAGCAGAGCAGACAGAAGCCGCAATCGCCCGATTGCAAGCAGACATGGTACAAGCCCAAGCTGATCTGAAGCTTCTCAGCAACGAGCCTATGAGCCAGGTGAAGGGGTTGCAAGATCAGGTTAACCACATCAACCGTCGCCTGAATCATTTGCCCACTCCCTTTGATGCCAGTTCCCTCAAGCAAGACGTAGAATCCCTGATCCGAGTCATTGCAGGGCTAGTACCCCGCCGAGAATTTACTCGCGCCTTAGTGGATTTAGAAAATCTACAGCACAAGTATCAAGGTCTAGAGCAGTCTGTCGCCCCTTTGCGGTTGGCAATCACTATTTTTCGCAAACAACTAGATGTCCTCCACAGTAAAGTTCATGCTCCTGGCGAAGCCCAGCTTCTAGAGGAGCTGAGCCAAACGGTCGCTGCAATGGAGGCTCGGCTGAGCCAATTGCCAACCTTACCTGACTTGGCGGATTTGCAAGACCAGATTCAAGCTCAAGCGAGTTTAGGCCCTGAGGTCGCTCAGCTCCGCCAACAAGTCACCACCGTACAACGCAACACGGAAGCGCTATACCAACAGCACAAAGCCCTGCGCGACTGGATTCATCGTTTACCGCAACTGTTAGACAACAGTGCCCTGCAAAGCCAACTCCAAAGCTTAGCAACTCGCCTGGAAGGGGTGGAGGGCAACATGGTAGAAGTCCGGGGCGAACTAGAAACAACGTTGCAAAAGCGATTGGGCGGTATCAATCAGCAATTGCAAGCTTTGCCGGGAATGCCAAACCATGAGCTAGTCATGGCGCTGCGCTCTACCTTGCCAGCACCCAGCGATCGCCCGGAACCACTAGCGGGTAGCCGAGCCTTTTTAGAAGAATTACTCGACCAAGCGGAAAATCAAGTGATTGTAGTTTGGCCGTGGCCCAACCCGTTTAGTTTAGATGCTGCCTTGCTAGAGAAGTTTCGAGCGTTCTTGCAACGCGGCGGTTGCCTTGCGATGGGGTGGAGCCATTTAGGCATGACCCATCAAAGCTACGCCCCTCGCTATATCAGTCCGCGATCACCCATATCACCCCCCGAAAGAAGTTGGCTCCACAACACGCTGAAGCAACTAGCGCAACTGAAGCAGGAGTTTCCGCAACAATTTAAGTTCAAAATCTTGGGAGCAGATGAGAATTTCTTGGTGTGCGATCGCCGCTTAGCCATTCTCAAAATTCCTAACCTACCCGTTTCTAGCACCGTTTTTCCAGAACTAGAACTCGGACTCCGCACCACTGATGCTCAAACTATTCAAGGATTAATTGATCGCTTTGAGCAACCGCTGTTAGATGCCAACGATGCTACAGCTTATTTTCAGCGGGCGGCTACCCGCTACGAGATTGGTGATAAATCAGGGGCGATCGCCGATTACACCCAAGTCTTACAGATTGATCCACATAACGATGTCGCCTATACCAACCGGGGCGTGGCTCGTTATGACTTAGGCGACTCAGCAGAGGCCATGGCCGACTTTGACCAAGCAATTCAGCAAAATCCTGACAACAGTGTCGCTTATTGCAATCGTGGCTTTATCTGTGCCGAGTTAGGCGACAAGCTAGGCGCAATTGAAGACTACACTCAGGCGATCGCACTGTCTCCCGATGATGCGACTACTTACTTCTACCGGGGAGTAGCTCGAACCCGCATCGGTAACAAACTAGGCGCAATTGAAGACTACAGTCAGGCGATTGGACTCCATCCTGAAGACGCCACTGCTTACCTCTATCGCGGTCTAGCTCGTGCGAAGCTAGGTGATAACCCAGGAGCGATCGCCGATTTACAGCAGGCAGAACAATTATTTAGCGATCGTGGTGATTTACTTAATCGCCGTAAAGCTCAGGGTACTCTGAAAAAACTACAACAAGCGATGGTAGATGCCAACCTAATTAACTGCTAAATCAATCTGACCCGAATAATGGCTCAAGTTGTTGCTAGGGAACCATCGTAAGCGCGTCGTCAGTATCAGTCACGTTAGAAGTTACTTGCTGAGCTGGCGAGGGGGAGAGCATCATCTGACCTACAAAGCCATAGCCCAATAAGTATAGGAAGGCAAATCCAGCTAAGCCCATCTGTATCACTTTGCCCAGCGACCACAGTTGAGGTGGCTGTTCTTGGGGAAGTTGGGGCTTTTTAACTGTTTCAAGCATTGAGTCAACCTGAGCTGCGTCTTGTAATCCAGTAAACGGTTTTTATCCGCTGTATCAGGCTACCTTTGCAGTTACCACCTCAATTACTATCAAAAGGGTGAGACTCAGGGCGGAGTGAGGGTGATTTTTGGTTGAAGCGCTGATTTCTCCCACTGCACTCGGTAGAGAATATAACGGCTATCCTCATATACTTCCTCATACCAAGTTTTTACTACTTCGGGTTGGGCGATTGCCAGAGTATCTGGAGGCAGTGACTTGAGCTGTTGCTTATCGAAGAGAATGTGGGAGATTTCTGACTTCTGTAAGGACTGAAAGGCTTGTTTTTCCTGTCCTCGTGCTGCTCCCCAAGTCGCTGGGCGGGCGATCGTGGCGTCACTCCACAAGCGAGCGCGATCGCTATAGAATTGGTCACCATCACTAAAGGTGAGAATTCTAGCTGTTTTGGGTAAGTGAGCATTGATATATTGCCAAGCCGAATAGGAAGGGACTGTTTTCTGCAAATAAGCGGCTTCTGATGTTTGTCCTACTACTACTGGCAAAGGTATCTCACGAATCACATGGGTTAACCAACCAGTCCAACCGACGCGATTGCCTTCGTGGAAGGGTAGAAATGGCGGCAAGTTGAGTGGAAGAAGCACAGCTAAGCCTGTGTACAAAGCTAGACCACCCCCTCTCGCAAAAGAGTTGAGCCAATGGGCCAGCCCTTCACAAGATGCTGCTGCCAGAATTGTGTTAAATGTCAAGGGGATAGACGTGTCGCGACAGAGGCTTGGTGAGTGAATGTCGTCAGTCGAGACCTCAGATCGCAACGACAACTAGGGATCGCGACGACAACTACAGATC